>NZ_JACADR010000125.1 GCF_016106005.1 Roseomonas rosulenta | reverse complement strand
CCGTCGCGGCACTCGCCGCGCCGGCCGACGCCGTCGCCGCGCTCACGGCCGCCATCGCGCCGCATGGCAATGCCGCCTGGTCGCAGCGGCTGGCCCAGGCCATCGCGCATCGCCCCGCCGCCTGGGAGGCGCTGGCCGGCGCACCGGAGGGCCCGATCCACCCCGCCACGCTGTGCCACGCGCTGCGCCCCTTCATCACCGGGCCGGACAGCGTGCTGGTCGTCGATGGCGGCGAGATCGGGCAATGGGCGCAGGCGATGCTCTCGGCCCCCGCGCGCGTCATCAACGGCGTGGCGGGGGCGATCGGCGCGGCCATTCCCTTCGCGCTCGCCGCGCGCGTCGCGCGGCCGCAGGCGCGCATCCTCTGCGTGCTGGGCGATGGCACCTTCGGCTTCCACATGGCGGAATTCGACACCGCGCATCGCCATGGCCTGTCCTTCGTGGCCGTGGTGGGCAACGACGCGAAGTGGAATGCCGAGCACCAGATCCAGCTGCGCGAATACGGTGCGAACCGCGCGCATGGCTGCGAACTGGCGCCGGGCACGCGCTACGACCTGGTGGTGGCGGCGCTGGGCGGCCATGGCGAATTCGTCACGCGCGCGCAGGAGATCGCCCCCGCGGTCGAGCGCGCCGTCGCCTCCGGAAAGCCGGCCTGTGTGAACGTGGTGATCGAAGGCCAGCCGGCCCCGAGCATCCGCATGGCCTGATCTGGGGGGCAAGACGCGCATCGGGGGCGGCCATGGCCGAGCAGGTTTGCCTCGCGCCTGGCCGCCGCGAGTAGTGAATTTTGTAGTTTTCGCGATAAAAAATTCGGCCGGTCAGAGAACAAATGAACTAACATTACTTCAGAAAGACTTCGCCGCATTCCTGCCATATTACTTGTGCTGCCCGTCTGCTCGAGGCGTATTGGCAATTTTTGTTTGATCTTTGTGCCTTGCTGTGATCGGTAGCGGCCATGACGACCGCGAATGGTTCGTCGGCACCCCCCTGCCGGCGACATGTTGCGGCGCCCGCGCGCGTTACGCCGCGGGTCGCCCGTCCCTCCGGGAGCCGGCTGCGCCGGGTCTGGGCCACGGCCCATCGACGGCGACGGCGCCTGCTGTCGCCAGTCTTCGCCTCCGTGCTGGTCGGCGCCATGGCGCTGTCCAGCGCGGCCTGGGCGCAGCACGAGCCGCTCGAGGGCATCGCCCTCGCCGCGCCGGCAGTGCGCGACCAGTCGCCGCGCGGCGCCTGCCTCGATGCGGCGCGTGAGGCCGAACGCAGGCACGGCCTGCCGGAAGGCCTGCTGGTTGGCATCGCGCTCAATGAAAGCGGGCTGCACGCCCATGCGCTCAGCATCGGCGGCCGCGCCTACTACCCTGAATCGCGCGAGGAAGCGGTGAGACTTCTGCGTGCCTCCGGCGGGCGCGCCATGGCCGGCTGCGTGCAGGTCAATGCCGGCGTGCATGCGCGCGGCGGGCAGGACTGGCCGCTCGACCCCTGGCGCGCGACCGACTGGGCCGCGGGCTACCTGCGCCAGCACTACGAGACCTATGGCGACTGGGGCCTGGCGGTGGTGCGCTGGCATGGCGGGTCGCCACGGCAGATGACCCGCCTGGTCTGCCGTGTGCGCAGCAAGATCGACGTGGTCGCGCCCGACAGCGACCTGTTCAGCGAACGCTGCCGCGGGACCCAGGCGCAGATGGCGGCCTTCCGCCGTAACGGCGCCGCGCTGCTGGAACTGGCCGAGGCGGCTAACTGATCCCCATGCCGGCCGCGCGCGCCAGCACGCGGTCGGTGAAGGCGCCGGCGGAACCGAGATAGCCCGCCGGGTCGGTCATGCGCGCGATGGCGGCGGCATCGAGCCTGCCGGCCAGGCGCGCATCGGCCAGCAGCGCGTCGGTCAGGCTCACGCCGGTCTCGCGCACCGCGTCGCAGGCGTCGTTCACCACGTGATGCGCCTCCATCCGCCCGAGCACGGGGGCGAGGCCCATCATCACCGCCTCGCTCACGATCAACCCGCCTGTCGCATCGAGGTTGGCGCGCATGCGCGCGGCATCCACCACCAGCCCCTCGGCGATGAAGCGCGCCTGTGACAGCGCGCCATGCGCCAGCAGGAAGGCCTGCGGCAGCGCGATCAGTTCCGCCTGCCAGGGGCCGGTCCCGCGCTCGAGGTCCTGCGCCATCGCTGCCAGCATCTGCGGCACCAACGCATGCACGCCGCGCGACTGCGCGAGGACGTATTCGCAGGCGATGGGGTTGCGCTTCTGCGGCATGGTCGACGACCCGCCGCGGCCCTGCACATGCGGCTCGGACACCTCGCCATACTCGGTCTGCGACATTAGCATGACGTCGGTGGCCATCTTCGACAGGTTGCCGCAGAGGATGCCGAGCCAGCACGTCGCCTCGTTCAGCCCATCGCGAGCGACATGCCAGGGGATGTCGGCCTCTGCCAGGTCGAGCTGGGCCGCCAGTTCGCGCGACACCTCCAGACCCTGCGCGCCAAGCGAAGCCAGCGTGCCCGCGGCACCCCCGAACGACAGGCGCAGCGCGCGTTCGCGCACCCGCGGCAGGGCATCGAGCGAGGCCAGCAGCGGAGAGAGCCACACCGCGACCTTGTAGCCGAAGGTCACCGGCAGCGCATGCTGGAGATGCGTGCGCCCCGCCATCACTGTGTCGCGGTGCGCGGCGGCCATGCGCGCGAGTGCCGCGCAGGTCGCGCGCAGGTCGGCCTCGATCAACGCCAACCCATCGCGGAGCTGCAGCACCACGGCGGTGTCCATGATGTCCTGCGTGGTCGCGCCCCAATGCGTCCAGCGCCCGGCGTCCGGGCCGGCGAGCGCCGTAAGCTGCTTGACCAGTGCGACCACCGGATAGCCGGTGTTGCGCGTGGCGGCGGCCATGGCGGCGCGGTCGAGCCGCGACGCATCTGACGCGGCGGCGGTGATGGCGGCCGCGGCCTCGGCGGGAATGATCGACAGCCGCGCCTGCGCTCGCGCCAGCGCCGCCTCGACATCCAGCATGCGCTGGAGGAAGGCGTCCTCGCCCATCGCGGCGCGCATGGCGTCGGTGCCATAGAGCGCGCCGAGCACGGCGCCATCGGCGGGGTTCACGGGCATGGCGTCAGTACACCACCACCGACCGGATCGACTTCCCCTCATGCATCAGGTCGAAGGCGTGGTTGATCTGGTCGAGCGGCATGGTGTGGGTGATCAGGCTGTCGATCTCGATCTTCCCTTCCATGTACCAGTCCACGATCTTCGGCACGTCGGTGCGCCCGCGCGCGCCGCCGAAGGCGGTGCCGCGCCAGTTGCGCCCGGTCACGAGCTGGAAGGGGCGCGTGCTGATCTCCTGGCCCGAGGCCGCGACGCCGATGATGATGCTCTCGCCCCAGCCGCGATGCGTGCATTCCAGCGCCTGTCGCATCAGTTGCACGTTGCCCACGCATTCGAAGGAGAAATCGGCGCCGCCGCCCGTGAGGTCGATGATCGCCTGCACCACCTTGTCGCGGCCCACCACGTCGGGGTTCACGAAGTCTGTCATGCCGAACTTGCGCGCCATCGCCTCGCGTGCCGGGTTGATGTCCACGCCGATGATCTTGTCCGCACCGACCATGCGCGCGGCCTGCAGCACGTTCAGCCCGATACCCCCCAGGCCGAACACCGCGATATTCGCGCCGGGCCAGACCTTGGCCGTGTTGATCACCGCTCCGATGCCCGTGGTCACGCCGCAGCCGATGTAGCAGATCTTGTCGAAGGGCGCGTCCTGCCGGACCTTCGCCAACGCGATCTCGGGCAACACCGTGAAGTTCGCGAAGGTGCTGCAGCCCATGTAGTGGAACACGGTTCCCTGGTCGCAGGAGAAGCGCGAGGTCCCGTCGGGCATCACGCCCTTGCCCTGCGTGGCGCGGATCGCGGTGCACAGGTTGGACCGCCGCGACAGGCAGGTTTTGCACTGCCGGCATTCCGGCGTGTAGAGCGGGATCACGTGGTCGCCCGGCTTCAGCGTGGTGACGCCGGCGCCGACCTCGCGCACGATGCCCGCGCCCTCATGGCCGAGGATGGCGGGGAAGATCCCCTCCGGGTCCGCGCCCGACAGCGTGTAGGCATCGGTGTGGCACACGCCTGTCGCCATCACCTCCACCAGCACCTCGCCGGGCTTCGGCCCGCTGATCTCGATGGTCTCGATGGTGAGCGGCGCGCCTGCTTTCCAGGCGACGGCGGCGCGGGTCTTCATGGGGCGCGGGACTCCGTTGGTTCGGCGCGCAGGATGATCCGCCCGCGCGGGGGCGCGCAACCCGGCGCTCAGGTGAGTGCCCGCACCACCGCCAGCGACAACCAGGGAAAGGCGACACACAGCCCCAGCCGGATGAAGTCGGTCGCCAGATACGGCAGCACCCCGCGATAGATCGCCCCGATCGGCACGTCCCGCGCCAGGCCGCTCACCACGAAGACATTCAGCCCGATGGGCGGCGCCGTCAGCCCGATGCCGACCACCACCAGCACCAGGATGCCGAACCAGATCGCTGTCTCCTCCGTGGTCAGGCCGAAATCGAGCGCGGTGATGACCGGGAAGAAGACCGGCAGCGTCAGCAGCATCATCGCGAGCTCGTCCATCACCGCGCCCAGGATGATGTAGACGGCCAGGAAGGCGACCAGCACGCCATAGGGGGGGAAGCCCTGCTCGCTCACCCAGACCGCCAGCAGGTCCGGCGCCTGGGACAATGCCAGGAAGGCGTTGAACACCTCGGCGCCGAGCAGGATCGCGAAGATCATCGCCGTGGTCTCGGCTGTCGCCTTCAGCGCATCGAGGATATGCCGCGGTTTCAGGGTGCGCCGCGCCAGGCCCACCACCAGCGTCGCCCCGCAGCCCACCGCCGCGCTCTCGGTCGGCGTGAAGATACCGCCATAGATGCCGCCCACCACCACCAGCGCGATCAGCAGCACGGGAATGACGTTGAGCAGCGCCTCGCGCCGTTCCGCCGCGGGCACGCGCGGCCCCGCCGGGCACAGTTCCGGCCGGCGGCGTACCACGAACCAGACGGCCGCGATGTAGAAGGCCGTCGCCATCAGCCCCGGGATCAGCGCCGCCATGAACAGCCGCGCGATGTTCTGCTCCGTGCTGATGGCATAGACCACCAGGATGACCGAGGGCGGGATCAGGATGCCAAGCACGCCCCCCACCGCGATGGTGCCGGCGGCGAAGCCCGGAGCCGTGCCGTAGCGCCGCAGTTCCGGCAGCGCCGCGCGCCCCATGGTAGCGGTGGTCGCGACCGAGGACCCGCACACCGCCCCGAACCCGGCGCAGGCCGCGATCACGCCCATCGCCATGCCGCCACGCCGGTGCCCCACCAGCGCATTCGCCGCCACGAACAGGTCGCGCGCCAGCCCGCCGCGCTCGGCCAGCGCCCCCATCAGGATGAACAGTGGGATCACCGAGAGCGTGTAGTTCGCGAACAGGAAGAAGGGTGTGGTCTTGAGGTAGGCGAGCAGCCGCGTCGCATCGACGATGTGGACATATCCCGCGCAGCCCACCAGCAGCATCGCCAGCCCGATCGGGCAGCGCAGTGCGAGCAGCGCCAGCAGCGCGGCGAAGCCCAGCCCCGCGACGACGAATTCCTCCGCCATCAGCCGCGCCCCCGTGCCAGGCGCGCCGCCCAGTAGAGGCCCGCAAGCCCGGTCGCCGCGAAGCCCGCCGCGCCGAGGCCGATCGCCCACCAGATCGGCACCGCCAGCAACCCGATGGTCGTTGTGTGGGATGCCAGCGCCTCGGCCGCGCCCACCGCCATGCGCTCGGCCAGCACCAGCGCGACCGCGCCCCAGACCAGGTTCCAGAAGCTGTCGATCGCGTCGTTCACGCGCTGCGGCAGCCAGGTGGTGAAGCTGTCCACGAAGATGTTGGCGCGCATCAGCGTGCCCTGTGCCAGGAAGCCCAGCACCGCCAGCCCGCCACCGATCTGCACCAGCTCGACATCGCCCTTGATGGGCGCGCCGGCCACCCAGCGCAGCAGCACCGATGTGCTGACCATGAAGGCCACGCCCAGCAGCGCGAGGCCACCCGCCAGCGCGAAGCCTCTCGCAATGCGCGCGACCGGGCCGCGCGGCGCCTGAGCCTCGTTCACCGCCGCCGCGTCAGGACACGCCCTGCCCGAAGCGCGCGACCAGCGCGCGGGTTTCCTCGACCAGCGCGGCGCCGTCGATGTTGCGTTCGCGCATGGCGGCGATCCAGGCGGTCACCACCGGCGCGGTCGCGGCTTCCCAGCGTGCCTTCTCGGCCACCGTGATCTCGGTGATGGAGTTGCCGCGGCGGCGGACCATCTCCTCGACCACCGGGCCCTGCTCGTCCCACACCGTCGCCGCCATCTCGGCCGCCACCGCGCCGGAATTGGCGTCGAGCACGCGCCTGAGGTCGGGGGCCAGCCCCTCGTAGCGCGCCTTGTTCATCGCCAGGATGAAGGATGCCGAATAGAAGGTCGGCGTGCCCGGGATGCCGACATGGTTGCGCACCATCTCGTGGATGCGGATGGAGGGCACGACCTCCCACGGCACCACGGCGCCATCGATCACGCCCTGCGACAGCGCCTCGGGCACCTGAGGCACGGGCAGGCCGATCGCGGTCGCACCCAACGCCTTCAGCGCCTCGCCCGCCTGGCGGGTGGGGAAGCGCAGCTTGAGGCCGCGCATGTCCTCCATCGTCCTTACCTCGCGCCGGGCGTGGATCAGCCCGCCATCATGCGCCCATGCGGTGATGATCTGCGTCTCGGCGAAATCCGGGCGCATGTGGCGATCGAACAGCTCCCAGGTGACCTTCGCGTTCACGCTGGCGCGCTTGTGCGCGACGAAGGGCAGCTCGATCACCTCGATGCGCGGGAAGCGGCCGGGCGTGTTGCCGGGCAGGGTCCAGACGATGTCCGCCACGCCATCCTTCGCCTGGTCGTAGAGCTGCGGCGGCGCGCCGCCCAGCTGCATCGAGGGAAAGATCTGGATGCGCAGCCGGCCGTTCGATTCCTCCTGGATCTTGCGTGCCCAGGGCATCAGGAAGTGGCGGTGCACGTTGGACACCGCCGGCAGGAAGTGGTGCAGCCGCAGCGTCACCTCCTGCGCCGCGGCGCGGCGCGGCGTGAACAGCGCGGGCGCGGCGAGGGCGGCGCCGGTCAGCAGCAGGCGGCGGTGCAGCATCGGATCGTTTCCCCTGGGTGAAGCCTTGCCGGGATGACGCTCCCGGTTCGCCACGGTTTCAAGCGAAACCCACCGCGGCGCGCAAGGGCCTCGCTCGGGCGCGGCGGCGTGCCGAGGGCGATGGTCCGGCGCCGGTGCCATCCGCATCGGAGCCGCCGTCCCCCGGTCGGACTGCGCCGTGGCGTGGATGGGCCACGCCTGCGCTCCGCTGCCCGCTTCAGGCCAGCCGCGATGCGATCCGGTGCAGACCGCGCGCCGCCGCATCCGCTTCCGCGATGCGGTGCGGGATGCCGAAGGCGTCGAGTGCGGCGGCGTAGCGCGAGGTCAGCCGCTCCGCACCGATCAGGATGACGGGCGGTGCCACGCCTTCCTCGAGCGCGGCCGCGACCTCGTGCCCGATCAGCAGGCCCGACAGGAAGGAGGCCGCCTCCGCCTCGCTGATCTCGTCGAAAAGCGAGGCCGCGCGCAGGCCGAACAGGTGGTGCAGGAGGCCGCCGCCCTGCTTGGCGCGGGCCACGCCGCGCGCGAATCCGCCGGCGTGATGCGGCGCATCCGCATCCATCATCCGCGCGAGGATGGTGTGCCCGGACAGCGCCGCATAGGCCTCCCCGCTCAGATGCGTGGTGAAGCCGGTGACCGCGCCGCCGGCCAGGTTCGCCCATTTGGAATGGCTGCCCGGCAGGCAGATGGTCGCGGCCTCGGTGCCCAGCGCCGCGCCCCGCATCTGCGTCTCCTCGCCGCGCATCACCTCGGGCACGCCGTGGCGGTCGCGGCAGGACAGGCCGGGCACGATCCGCACGCGCGCCCCGTCGAAGGGGACGTCCACCACCGCGGCGGCCAGGGCATCGAGGCTGGCCGGGCAGGGCAGGTAGGGCGCCTCCACCCAGCCCAGGCGGCCGCCGGCCATGCCGCAGACCAGGACCGGCGGTGCGCCATCGGCGATCCAGTCGCCGACCGTGGCGCGCAGCGCATCGGGGAAGCCGCCGGGCTCGATGCTCAGGATGCCGCGTGGCGTCTCGCGCCGCGCCATGACCGTGCCATCCGGCGCCAGCCGGTAGGCGCGCAGGACCGTCGTACCCCAGTCG
This sequence comes from Roseomonas rosulenta, assembly GCF_016106005.1. Classification (GTDB taxonomy): domain Bacteria; phylum Pseudomonadota; class Alphaproteobacteria; order Acetobacterales; family Acetobacteraceae; genus Neoroseomonas; species Neoroseomonas rosulenta. The sequence goes on along the minus strand of NZ_JACADR010000125.1, from coordinate 4,369 downwards.
ATTCCAATCATGCCCGTTCCTCAGCCCCTCCATGGCAATGCCCCAGGCGGGGGCGCCGGCGCAACAATCGCTTGCGCGGAGCACCCGCTGGAAGCCGCTTCGATCCGGCGGGGGACCGAAGGCGGCAGGAAGCCCAGGATCACGTCACGTCTGCTCGGCGGGGCACGACCGCGCGCGCATCGGCCCTGTCCCTGCTGGCGACCGCGCGGATCGCGGTCCCGGGCAACCACAACGGACGACGCTTCGAGACCGGTGTGAACCGCTTGGCGGTGGATGCGCCAGCGGACACCGCCATCATCATCGACCTGGGAGGCGATGCCCCGCGCGGGCCGCGGGAGGTGGCGCGCGTGCCGATCCGCGACTGGGCGCGGCGCATCGCCTTCCCGCGCGATGGACGTACGGGACCGCAACATCGCGGTGTTCCGCTTCGCGGATGGGCGGCTGCCCGATACCAGCACGCGCATCGCGGCGGATCGCGGCCCGGCGGCGATCCGTACGGCGGGTGCGGTCCCGGCCGCCGCGCCGGCTCCGGCGTGGCGCAACTGATGTCAGGCCGGGGGCGGCAGGTTGCGGCGTCCCCGGAAGGCATCGTCGTGGCGCGCGCTGCATGGGGACGCGCACGATCAGAGAACCCCCCGGGAAGCCTGATCCGGCCACCGCCGCCACGCGAGAGCGGTGGCCGCAGCACGCCTTGACCGCGGCCAGGCGGTGGCAGGGCGGGTTATTGGTCGTCAGCGCCGCGGCACTGCCAGGGTCGCCGCGAAGAAGCTTGCTGTGCGCGTTGCCGACAAGGCCGCGCCATCCGGCCAGAAGGTCACGGCGATCCGCACATCGGGACGGCCGGGAAGCGCCAGCTTCCGCCTTTCATCCATCCCGAGCGGTCTCAGGTCCCATGCGAAACCGGCACCGGCGTACTGCACGCGCCGCACAGTTGCGGTGCGGGAGAGGCGCGAGGTCAGGGCGGCGCACTCGGCCACCTGGTTTGCCGGATCCGCATCGCCGTGCTGCAGCAGGATCGATGATGCCGGCCCCGTGCCGGCGTCAATCAGGGCGGCATTCAGGCGGGCACAGCCTGGATAGAGGAGCGCCAATGCGGTGATGCGACTGCCATGGGCGGGGTCGGCGGCCAGAAGCGTCGCGGCCTTACCAGATGCCCCAAACCCGAGAAGGCCCAACGGCGCATGCGCAAAGCGCTCGTCCTGGGCGACGCGTGCGATGACCATCCGCAGGCGCTTGATCGACGCCTCAGCCTCGTCGAAGGGCTGACGCGACTCCACCCCGTCAAATGGGGTGTCCAGCAACTCCACATGCAGGACCGCGATGCCGGCCGCCATCAACTGGTCGCCATAGAGCCACCCGCGCGGATCGATCCCGGTCGCGTCATGCAGCACGACCACGAGGGGCGTCGGCACAGGCGGCGCCGCGTCGTTCGGCAACCAGAGCAGCCCCATTGCGTCGAGCCCCTCGGCTCCCTTCGCTGGAGCGACGTCGATCGCAAGCGACGTGATCCCGAGGATGGCGGCAAACATCGCCCGGGCGATCGTCCACCTGCCGCTTGTGCGGCATCGCCGCACCGCGCCGCCTTCGCTCAAGGCATGCCCTTCAGCGCGCCTCGCGACGCCTCGCGGTGGTCCGGGATGGCGGGCGGAAGGCCGCATGGCATCGCAACCGGCAGTCCCAGGGTCGCTGGCAGGTGGCGGATTCCTCGGGCGGGACCCGGCTTCGGTGGAACACGGGCGTGGCGCTGCGACACGATTGCTGAAGACCGCGCATGGCCGAGCCTCCTCGACGTCCTTGGCGCAAGCGGCGCCCCAACGGCGAGAACGCACGATCTGTTCCACGACGATCCGGCGCCTCCGATCGCGATCTCAGGGCGCCTGCCGCCACGGCACGAGCGCGAGCAGGATCAATCCGGCCAACCCGACCAGCGCGGCCATTCCCACCGGGATCCGGTGGCCGCCCAGCGCCTCGATGGCGAAGCCGGCGGCGAGCGGCGCGGCCAGCACCGCGAAGGCCCGGCCCGTGTAGAGCAGCCCGATCACCGTGCCGGCCGCCTGGCGTCCGAACTGGTCCGTGGTGAAGGCGGGCAGAAGCGCGATGAAGCCGCCATAGCTGGCCCCGAACAGGATGGCGAAGGCGATCAGCGCCGCGGGCGTGGAGGCCATCGCCCAGAGCGTCGTTGCCGCGACAAGCGCCGTCGCGCAGGCAAGGAAGGTGAAGCGCCGCCCCGCGACATCCGCCAGGGTCCCTATCGCGAAGCGGCCCGTGATCGAGGCGATCCCGATCATCGAGAGCAGGCCCAGCGCATCCGCCCTGCTCAGCCCGAGGTCCTTCGCCGAGGTGACCAGGTGCGAGAAGGGCAGGACGACCGTGACCGAGATCAGGAGCACGCCGAGGTAGAGCGCCACGAAGCCGCCCTGGGCGACGGCCCCCGCCCCGGCCGCCGCGGTCAGCCTCTGCGCGCCGATTTCGCGGGCGGAGGCCTGGAGCCCGGTCGCGCCGCGCTGTTGCGGCATGCCGGGCATCAGCATGGCTCCCACCAGCCCGACGACGCCGGCACCGATGCTCGAGGCCGCGAAGGCGAAGCGCCAGTCGCCGAAGCCGGTCAGCAGGTCTGCCATGGGCAACACCATCGCGGTGCCGACGCCCGAGCCGGCCGCCGCGATGCCCGAGGCGAGGCCGCGGCCGACCGTGAAGCTGCGTTGCACCGCGGCGATGGCCGGGACATACGCGAAGCCTGTGCCGAGGCCGATGACCACGCCATAGCAGATCACCACCTCCGTCATGCTGCGCGCCGCCGATGCTCCGGTCAGGCCGAGTGCCACCGCGGCCATGCCCATGATGGCGAGCGGTCTTGGCCCGACACGGTCCGCCAGCGGCCCGCTGTAGCCGCTCACCGCGAAGCAGCAGGCGCCCGAGAGCGCGAAGACCAGGGCGGTGGAGGCGCGCGAGCTGCCGAAGGCGCCGACCAGGTCGTCGGCGAAGGCCGCGTAGGAGTAGATCGCGCCGAACCCGACCAGGTTGAGCAGGAAGGCGCCGGCCAGGACGGGCCAGCCCTGGGCAAATTCCCGCCACTTCGCACCGCGCGCGGTGGCTGCGACCGCCGCCGGAAGCACGGCATGGCGGTCTATGGCGTCCAGGCGAAGACTCATAAGCCGCGTTGCCGCAGGGCGGAGGCGAGGAAGGCTGCCACCTCGCCGGCGCTGAGGGCGGTCAGCGCGGGCCAGGGATGGATTCGGACGCGACCTGCGTCGCCGGGAGCCGGGTAGAGCCAGGGCGACAGCGGTTCTGCCGAGGGGAAGTCCCAGGCGTAGGTCGCCCCGCGGAACGCCACGCGGCGAACCGGCAGGCTACCGGCCAGGCGCTGCGCGAGCGTGGCGCAATCGGCCTCGGCATTGGCCGGGTCCTCGGCGCCGTGCAGCAGCAGCAGGCCGCCGCGCGGCGTGGTGCGCGCCGCCGGCAGATCACGCAGCAGCCCGCCACAGCCGGGGTAGAGAAGCGCGCGGGCGCCAAAGGAAACCTGCGCCTCGGCCGTGAGCATCGCAGCCCGCGCGCCGCCGCCGAAGCCGAGCAGCCCGATGCGCGCCGGATCGACCTTTGGATGGGCCCTGAGTGCCGCGACGCCGCGGCGCACCGTCTCGACCTCCGGTTCGTCGGGTTCCGGGGCGATCTCCAGCACCATCAACCCTGCGGCGGCGAGTTGCTCGACATAGGGCAGGCTGCGCAGGTCGGGCCCGAGCGTGTCGTGCACCAGCAGCACCGCCGCCGCGGGGCGCGGGTCGGCCGCCATCGGCGGCAGGGTCATCAGGCCGACGCGCCCGTTGGCATCCTCGATCGAGATCGGCATGCCGAGTTCCTCGACGGAGAGGCGGGCGGCGGCGGGGCTCGCCGCCAGAGCCAGGAGCGCGACCAGGGCGACGCACAGTATCCCAGCCGCGGCGCCGCGGCGCGCCGAACGTCTCCCGGTGGCGTCGGGCCAGCCGAGGCGTGGATCAGAAGGCCGCAGCCAAGGCGGGCGCGGAGGCACCTTCGGACGGGAGGCAGACCAGGCGCTCATCCGCCGGCAACGCGACCGTCGCAGCGCTGCGCTCGCATTCGAGCGCCGTTGCGAAATGCCGCTGCGACAGGGCCTGTCCTGCGACCGATGGCGGGTGGGGCGTCAGGGTGAGAAGCACAAGCGTCCAGACGAGCATGATGCTGTCCTCCCTTGGGGTCGAAGTCCGTTCTGGCCGGAGCCCGCCAGCGGTGAGCGCCGGTCGCCCGAGGCGCGCGCCGCGGTGCCGGGCAGTTCGTGGCCGGGAATCGCGCGCCGCCCTCCGGCGCGCAGTCCGTCGCGCGCCGGACGGCCGCCCGTCCAGGCGTCTGGCCG
>NZ_JACADR010000124.1 GCF_016106005.1 Roseomonas rosulenta | reverse complement strand
ACAACACGGCCCGCCCACACACGAGCCTGAACGGGCTCACCCCAGCAGCCTTTGCAACCCGCCCCGCGTCGGGGCAAATGGAGAACAGGCTCTGCTCATGAACGAGGGCTTTTGGGGGGCAGGGTCAATCGCCTACCATGCGGTGCTGACTTCCGCGAAGCCCTGCACCTGTCGCTCACGCGGGTTGCAGAGGCTCCAGAGGCGGTCGCCCTGGTGGAGGCCGTGCAGACCCTCATTGCGCCGCACGTGTCACGGGGCAGAACGAACCGGCGCGGCCCGGTCGGAACGGTGAAGCTTGGGCAGGCCGTGGCGGCCGTCGTCGGGGGAATCCTCCACCGGTGGGCCTCAAGCGAACCACGCATGGCCTTCCGGTCCCGCATGAGCGCCGCATTCACCGGGGCGCCTGTGGGGGCGCGGCAGTTCGTGGCGGTGACGGGCGCTCTCATTGCGGCCGGTCTGGTCGGCCATCGGGCGGGTATCTCCTACGAAGCGGAAGGATGGGAGCGCGACGACCCGAAGACCTCGACGCGGCTTGCGGGTCGTTACTGGCCGACGGACGCCCTGCTTCGCCTTGCCGAGCCTTCCGGGGTATGCCCGGGGGACGTCGCGGCGGCTTTCCGCAGCGTGCCGCCCACGACGCCGCCGGTGGTGAAGCATGCGGTGGAGATGCGTGTGCTCGACCTGAAGCGCGGGACGCGGGGGGCGAAAAGACGGATGCCCGTCGCCGTCGAGGACGTGGCCGCAGTGTCCATCCGCGCCGACGTCGAGGCGCAAAACGCGATGGCAGCGCGTTGGGCTGTCACCGGGTGCTGCCCCCCGCGATGGCGTCGGCTCTTTATCGGCGGGTGGACACTCCATGGACGTTGGTACGCAGCCGGGACCGACGGTGCCTACCAGACGATGCCGGAGCGCGAACGCATCGCCACCATCCGGATGAACGGTGAGGCGGTGGCGGAGGTCGACGTCAAGTCCTGCCACCTGTCCATCTTGGCGGCGCTGTCCGGGCAACCGCTACCTCCCGGCGCCGATCCCTACGACGTGCCCGGAGTACCGCGGCCGGTAGTCAAGCGGTGGATCGTCGCGACGCTCGGCAAGGGATCGCCAGTGGTGCGAGTGCCCAGGGGTGCTGGCCGCATCTTCGCCGATCACCATCCGAGGGACGTAGCGCGCGCCGTCGTTGCGAAGCACCCGGTGCTGGCGGACCCGGCGGCGCTGGTCCCTGCCATGCTTGTCGAGCGGCACGGAGACGCGCGGCGCGTGCTGCCCCACTGGCTTGCCGGCATCGAAGCCGAGGCGCTGACTGACGCCATTCGGACACTCCGAGAGGGGCACGGGGTGCTCTCGCTTCCGATGCATGACGGGTTGATCGTGCCGCGCAGTGCCGTGGCGGTCGCCAGGGTTGCACTGACGGAGGCATTCGAGCGGCTGGCCGGGTTCACGCCGGGGCTGACCGTTGAAGGGTCATCGTAGATGCCGGCTCATGGCGCGCTCGGGATTGCTTGAGTATTCCGAGCACATGCTCTGAAATCGCGACATCAACGATGCTAGGTTCTCGCAGGGCTGCTGTTCAGTCAGTCGGATCATGGTCTCCATGTTCATGCGATACCGCGATGCTATCGCGTCCGGCGTTAGGCCCAGACCCAAGCCGATACGCGCACCGAGGTCTTGGAAGTCGGCGGCCCGGCTCTGATAGCTGCGGGCGGTGGCCTCCGAGGCTGGAACATCCGGCCTCGTCCGCATGCAAACGGCAAGCAGCTCGAAGAAGGGTGCGCATTGCATCAATTCGCCGTGGATGTTCAGACCTGCTTGTCGCTGCGCGGGCGTTTGCTGGGCCGCAGCGTTCGGCCCCCACAGCAAGGTCAGAAGGCCAAAGACGATGGCTATCTCTCGAGTCCAGAAGCGCATGGCACTACCCGATCATCAGGTCGAAGGTCTTTCCCGCCCCGTCCTGGCAGACGCCGAAACCGGCGGCGCTCAGGCCCGAGTAGATGAATTCACAGCGCAGCGTGCCGCCTTCCGGGGAGCGAAGCAGCGCGAGCCCACGAGACCCGCCCACCGCGACCGAACTTGCCGTCGCCATGCGGCTCCCCGCGAGCAACGTCCCGAACCCCACCCCGCCCTCGGTCGCCGCGGTCCACCGGCCGACGTACCGCTTCCCGTCAATCACCAACTCCATGGACCCGGAGCCGGTACCGCGGGACGCCTGACCCTCGCCTCCCGAACCGTCGGGCGCCTGGATCGTTAATCGGTGAGCGCACCCAGACAGCAGGGCGACGGCGAGTAACGCAGCGGCAAGACGCATCGGGAGCCCCGTGTGACGGATCGACATCATCGAGGGCTCAAAGGACGGTCGCAACAATCAAGCCGCGGGGGACCAGCTCCACCTTCGCAAGTTCCACTGCAAGTTCGTCCGGCCGGCCTCGCCAGCCATCGCCGTAGCCCGACCCCGCGTTCACCGGGTTGTCGTGCCCGAGGATCGCGTCGGCGGCCTCTGCGGGGACGCGGGCGAAGCGCAGGCGGTCCTTCATGCGGTGCCTCCACGAATGGCCGGCGACCTTGCGGGGGTCTGTCACACCCAGGCCCCGCATCCACCGCCCCAAGCGCTTCGTCGCCGTGGAACTCCGCTTGCCCCACGTACCGACCCCCAAGCCGGGGAACAGGGGCGATCCGGCAGGAAGCGACCGGGCATACGCAACAAAGCCTTCGTGGATGAGCGCGTCGGCGAGCGGGACCAGCCGTTGCGACTGCCGTGTCTTGATCGTCCGGCCCTCAGCTTCCTCATGGACTGCCAGTACCCAGACGCCCCACTCCTCGCGAACGTCACCCGCCGCAGCGTCACAGACCTCGCCGAGTCGAGCACCCGTGAATGCGAGCACCCAGGGCACCCATCGGAGCCACCCTGTCTCACGCCGCGCCGCCTCAAGGAGCATGGCGGCATCACGTTCGTCGAACGGAAGGCGGGCAGCCTTGTTGGTCTTCCTGCCGCGCGGGCTCATGCCGGCGAACGGGTTGGGACCCTCCGGCAGCACGCCATTGGCAATGCCCCACGTCCAGACCGGCCGAAGCGAGCCGATTTCGGCTGTCACAGTCGCCACGCCGACCGTGGCAAGGCGGGCAGTCTTCATGGCGAGAATGTCGGGCTTCCCGATGCGCCCGGTGTCGTCGTGCCCGGCTGCCGCCACCAGGTGGCGCAGCGCTGCCTCTCGCTTCACCATCGTCTTCGGCTGCTGCGGAGAGTCCGCCGCGAAGCGCCGAAGGAGGTCCGCCGTGGTGAGCTTGGGGGCGGGACCGCCAGGCGTCGGCGCAGGAGGCACTGGTGGCGCGGCGTGCGGTGCCGGCAGGGGAAAGCGCGCTCCATCGGGGTCAGTGGACCAGTCGTCGGATGCCCGGCGAATGGCCACCGCGGCGGCGAAGGTCCGCGCACTGAAGATCGCCCGCGCCAAGCCTCGCAGGGTCTCCGCATCGGTGGCGACCCCGCGTTCGGCCAGCGTCGCCCGGGCCTCCGCGACGTCGTCTGGCGTCGGGCTGAACTCGCGCTGATCTTCGACGCTGTCCCCGTGGTCACCCTCCAGGCGATCCAAGAGCGCGTCCTGTGCGTACTCGCGCGCCTTCACGGTGCCGGGGGCGGCCTCGGCCTCCCTGACCGCCTCCCGGTAGACCTCGCCGGCAATCTCGGCGACCTCCCGGGGTGGCAGGCGCGTGAGATTGCCGCCGATCTCGGCGCGGGCCGCTGTCAGGATGGCATCGAAGCGCGCCAGTACCGCTGGCAGCAGCCGCTTGGCTTCCTGCGGGTCCCTGGTGCCCAGCGTCTCGATCAGTTCGCGCTTGCCGACGACGGCGCGGAGGCCCTGCGGCACCGCCTTGCGTGCCCGGTAGACTGCCGATCGCGGACGCTTCGTCGGGCGTGTCATGGTCAAGACCATTTGTACCACCTCGTTGGACCACGAGACGGCGTACAAACCCTTGGATATCCTGAACTTCCAGCCCAATCAACCGCTTAGGGCCGATCTGGCGTCCCCTAGGGGATTCGAACCCCTGTTACCGCCGTGAGAGGGCGGTGTCCTAGGCCTCTAGACGAAGGGGACCCTGGCCGGAGGCGCGCTTCTAGCCCCCTCCCTTGCCGGGATCAAGCGCCCTTCTTCACGACGCGGCGCGCCGCATCCCGCCGTCCTTCCCGGCAGGCATCGGAACAGAACCGCACTTCCTCCCATACCCGCGCCCATTTCTTCCGCCAGGCGAAGGGCCGCCCGCAGGCGGCGCAGGGCTTCTGCGGCAGGTTCGGCTTGTGGTGCGCCATCGGCTAATCCCGCAGCCGGATCTCGCCGGTGCGCCGCCCGCTGGCGGGATCCACCAGCACCACGCGCTCGCCATCCGGGCGCACCACCCAGATCGCCAGCGCCCCACCGGCCGGCGCGATGCCGCCGATCCGGCTGCCCTCGGGCGCGCCCAGCGCCATGTTCACCGGGCGCGCCTCCGGCGCGACACTCGCCGCCCGCTCCGCGGGCGAGACGCCCGCGCGCTGGACGAGCAGCACCACCAGCGTCACGGTGCCCGCGACAATGAGCAGCCCCATCCCGATCACCAATGCCTTGAGCGCCGCCACGCCACCCCCCCAGTCCAATGCCGCCGGGCGCGTCGAAGCCCTCGCCCCGCCCGAGGCCGCCGGCATGCGCGCCGACCGCTTCCTCGCGGACGCGATAGGTTCGCTCTCGCGCTCCCGCGTCAAGGCATTGATCGAGGAAGGGCGAGCGAGCCGTGACGGCGCACCACTCACCGACCCCTCCGAGACCGTGCGCGCGGGCGCACGCTACGCGATCGACATTCCCGCGCCCGTCGCCGCCACCCCGCTTCCCCAGGCCATCCCGCTGACCATCCTGTTCGAGGATGCCGACCTGATCGTGGTGGACAAGCCCGCGGGCCTGGTCGTGCACCCCGCGCCGGGCAACCTCGACGGCACGCTGGTCAACGCCCTGCTCGCCCATGCGGGGGACGACCTGCCCGGCATCGGCGGCGAAAAGCGCCCAGGCATCGTGCACCGCCTCGACAAGGACACCTCGGGCGTGATGGTCGCCGCCAAGACCGAACGTGCCCACCGCACCCTGTCCGAAGCCTTCGCGAATCGCGACCTCGACCGCGCCTACCTCGCCCTCGCCTGGGGCCTGCCCGCGCCCACCAGCGGGGAGGTCGTGGCCCCGATCGGCCGCCACCCCGGCGACCGCAAGCGGATGGCGGTGGTCGAGCGCGGCGGCAAGTCCGCCACCACGCGCTACGCCGTGCAACGCGCCTGGGGGGCGGCGGTGGCTCTGGTGGAATGCCGGCTGCTCACCGGGCGCACCCACCAGATCCGCGTCCACCTGGCGCATATCGGCCACCCGATCGTGGGCGACCCGGTCTATCTCCGCCGCGCCCCCGCCGCCGCCCGCCTGCTGCCGGAGGCCGCCCGCGCCGCGCTGCTCGCCTTCCCGCGCCAGGCGCTGCACGCGGCGACGCTGGGCTTCAACCACCCGGTCACCGGCCAGGCGCTCTCCTTCGCCAGCCCGCTGCCGCCCGACATGGCCGCGCTGATCGCGTTGCTCGATGGTAACGCGCAGTAACCCGACTATTGCACTCGGTTTTTCTTGCGCCGCACCGCCGCGGCCGCTAAAATCTCTGCGTCGGATTCCGAAGGGTGCCAGAAAAGGCGCCCCATCCGGCCCGGCCCGGACGTGACCGGGGCAGGCGGCCCAAGGCGAGGGCCCTGAGGAAGGCTGACGTAAACGAGTTTTCGGCCAGCGCGGGCCCCGCCATCACGGGCGGTCCGGGCAGCCCAGGAGGCAGATGAGACCATGGCTTCCATGTCGATCCCGATGGCGACCGAGGGCAACCTCTCCCGCTATCTGCAGGACATCCGCAAGTTCCCCATGCTGGCGCCGGAGGAGGAACTCGCCCTCGCCCGCCGCTGGAAAGACCACGGCGACGAGAAGGCCGCCCATAAGCTGGTGACCTCGCATCTGCGCCTGGTGGCGAAGATTGCGATGGGCTACCGCGGCTACGGCCTGCCGGTCGGCGAACTGATCTCCGAGGGCAATGTCGGCATGATGCAGGCGGTGAAACGCTTCGACCCGGAGCGTGGCTTCCGCCTGGCCACCTACGCGATGTGGTGGATCCGCGCCGCCATTCAAGAATACATCCTGCATTCCTGGTCCCTCGTGAAGATGGGCACCACGGCGTCGCAGAAGAAGCTGTTCTTCAACCTGCGCCGGCTCAAGGCGCAGATGTCCGCTCTCGAGGAAGGCGACCTCAAGGACGAGCAGGTGGCGAAGATCGCCCATGCCCTGGCGGTGCCGGAGCAGGACGTGATCAGCATGAACCGCCGCCTGGCCAGCTCCGACCAGAGCCTGAACGCCCCCGTGCGCGCCGACAGCGAGGGCGAGTGGCAGGACTGGCTGGTCGATGACGGCGAGAGCCAGGAGACCGAGCTGGCCGAGCGGGAGGACATGTCCAACCGCCGTGACCTGCTCAACGGCGCGCTCAAGACGCTCAACGAACGTGAGCGCCACATCCTGATCGAGCGCCGCCTCAAGGAGGAGCCGACCACGCTCGAGGAGCTCTCGCAGCAATACGGCATCAGCCGCGAGCGCGTCCGCCAGATCGAGGTCCGCGCCTTCGAGAAGCTGCAGAAGTCGATGAAGCAGCAGGTGACGGAGCGCCGCCTGACGGTCGGCTGACCCGACGGGTCCATGGTGTTGCGACGGGGCGGCGGGGCAACCCGCCGCCCCTTTCGCGTCCGCGGGAGGGCATCGCGCCGGCGCTGCCCCAATGCGTCCGCCCGATCCCTGGGCAGCTTCGGGTGTCGCCTTCCCCGCTCGGCGTCGTAACATCCGCCCCGGGCCGCGACGCCGCGCCCGCACCGGAGGATGCCCGCATGACCCGCCCGCCCCGCCGAATCGTCCTGGCAGCGCCGATGATCGCCCTCGCCGGCGCCGCGGCAGCGCAGGACCCCGCCCCAGCCATCCGCCTGTTCCGCGTGGTCTCACAGCGCGATGACATCATCATCGGCCTTACGGCAGCCGAGCTAGCGGCCCTGGGCAGCGGGCCGGAGGCGGAGCGCCTCGGCCGCGCGCTCGCGGGGCAGGGGCAGCTCGGCGCCTGGCGCTACGTGGTCGGCCGCGCGCCGGATGGGTCCACGCGCTACGCCACGACCGCGCGCGTGTCGATCCTGCGGCAGGAGACCTACCGCATCGAACCCTACGCCCCTGCCCTCCCGGTCGCCCCGCCGCCCGGCGGATGACGTCGCGCCGGCCCCTTGCGATGCGCCCGGCCGAGGCCGAGATGCGGGTGGCCAGCACATCGGGGAGGACCGCCATGCTCCGTCGCCACCTGCTTGCCCTGGGCACCGCGGCCGGCGGCGCGCCGCTGCTGCCCCGCCAGGCCTCGGCCACTCCCGCTGGCTTTCGCATCACCTATTTCAACGCCGCCACGCCGGGCTCCGGCCGGGTCGGGTCGCGCGACGTCACCGCTGCGGGCGATGGCACGATGTGGTTCTGCGGCCAGCGCAACGGCACGCTGAACCGGCTCGATCCGCGCACCGGCACCGTGCACCCCATCGACCTGCGCGCGCCGGGGGCGGAACGCGCTGCGCCGCACGGCGTGGTCCGTGGCCCCGACGGCGCCGCCTGGGTGACCGAGGGCGGGCAGAACGCCATCGCCCGCGTCGACCCGCGCGACCACCGCGTGCAGGTCTGGAAGCTGCCCGAGCGCTTCGCGAACGCGAATCTCAACACCGGCGTCTTCGACCACCGGGGCGTGTTCTGGTTCACCGGCCAGAACGGCGTGGTCGGCCGCTTCGTCCCCGCCACCGAGCGCATGGACGTGTGGGAAGCGCCGCGCGGGCGCGGCCCCTATGGCATCACCAGGACACCGCAGGGCACCGTCTGGTACGTCTCGCTGGCCGGCAACCACCTGGCGCAGATCGACATCGAGGCCACCACCGCGCAGGCGCTGAGCGTGCGCATCGTCGAGCCGCCCACGCCGAACCAGGGTGCGCGGCGCGTCTGGACCGACAGCCGCGGCCGGCTTTGGATCAGCGAATGGAACAGCGGCAATGTCTCGGTGTTCGACCCCATGACCAGCCGCTGGGGGGTGTGGCGCCTGCCGGGCGAACGCCCGCGCGCCTATTCGGTCTGGGTCGATCCGACCGACAAGGTCTGGCTCACGGATTTCCCGGCCAATGCCATCCTGCGCTTCGACCCGATGACCGAGACCTTCACCGCCTTCCCCTCCGACCGGGCTGGCGCGAATGTACGCCAGATGGATGGCATCAACGGCGAGGCCTGGGGCGGCGAGAGCGGCACCGACCGGATCGTGCGGATCGAATACGGGGTGTGAGGGGCGCGGCTTCCGGCAGGCCACGCGTGACCGCATGGTCCTCCAGCGCGGCCGCGGCGCTGGTCCTGGCCGCCATCCTGGCGGGCGGCGGCCCCGCTGCCGCACAGGACGGCCGTGCCGCATTCGATGCGCGCTGCGCCTCCTGCCATGCGCTCGGCGCCTCGGCGCCCGCGGGTCCCGGCCCCCATCTGGCAGGGCTGCGCGGGCGGCGCGTCGGCGGCGACCCCGGCTTCGACTATTCCCCGGTGCTGCGCGCGGCGACGGGGAACTGGACGGCGGACCGCCTCGACCGCTTCCTCGCGGATCCCGAGGAGATGTTCCCCGGGCTCTGGATGGGCGGCAACGGCATCGACGATCCGGCCGCGCGCCGCGCCGTGGTCGAATTCCTGATGTCGCGCTGACCGGTCGTACGGCCCGCGCACGGCACGGCGACCCGCGGCCCCGTCCGGCATGAAAAAGGGGGCCTCCCGGCCCCCTTCCCCATCACGCGATGGAAGCGTGCGTCAGCGGATCGGCGGCGCGTAGTGCAGCCCGCCGTTGTTCCACAGGTTGTTCACCCCGCGCGGAATGCCGATCGGGGTGATGTTGCGCTCGTACATTTCGCCGTAGTTGCCGACCTGGCGGATGATCTGCAGCGCCCAGTCGTTGCTCAGGCCCATCGACCGGCCGAGGTCGCCCGAGCGACCGAGCAGGCGCTGCACGTCGGGGTTCTGGCTGGTGCGGGCCATCTCCTCGACATTGGCGCTGGTGATGCCGAGCTCCTCCGCGGCGATCTGCGCATACAGGCTCCAGCGCACGATGTCGAAGTAGCGCCAGTCGCCCTTGCGCACCACGGGGCCGAGCGGCTCCTTGGAGATGATCTCGGGCAGCAGCACGAAGTCGTTCGGGTTCTGCTGCGTCGCGCGGAAGGAGGCGAGCGAGGAGGCGTCGTTGGTGTAGGCGTCGCAGCGGCCGGAGGTGAAGGCCGTGCGGATTTCCTCGACGTTCTCGATCACGACCGGGGTGAAGCGCATCCGGTTGGTGCGGAAGTAGTCCGCCAGGTTCAACTCGGTGGTGGTGCCGGGCTGCACGCAGACCGTCGCGCCATCCAGCTGGCGGGCCGAGGTCACGTTGGCGCTGCGCCGGACCATGAAGCCCTGGCCGTCATAGAAGTTGATGCCGGCGAAGGCGAGGCCAAGCGAGGTCTCGCGCCCCAGCGTCCAGGTCGTGTTGCGGACCAGGATGTCGAGCTCGCCCGACTGCAGCATCGGGAAGCGCTGCACCGAGGTGTTCGGCACGAAGCGCACCTTGGTCGCATCGCCCAGGATGGCGACGGCCACCGCACGGCAGGTGTCCACGTCGAGGCCGCGGAACTCGCCGCGGCTGTCGGGCAGCGCGAAGCCGGCGGAGTTGATCGCGACGCCGCAGACCAGCGACCCGCGGGCGCGGATGGCGGCGACGGTGTCGGGGCCGGCGGCGCCCTGGGCCAGCGCCTGGCCCGCGAAGGCGAAGACCGCAGCCGCGGCCACACCCGCGATGCGGGTGCGAAGTCCTGTCATGTTGATTGTCTCCCGTTGTTGACCCTGGAGCCGCCCGAGTTTGAGCGGCCTCGGCACAGCATGCCCGGCCTCGGGATCGTGCGCCAAGAGGGTGTCTGCGGGGGGCTGTCAGTTCGCTTGCGCAAGAATTGCGTCGGCCATCTTCTCGGCGGTCATCAGTGTCGGGAAGTTGGTGTTGGCCGAGGGGACGACCGGAAAGACCGAGGCATCGACCACCCGCAGCCCGTCCACGCCCCGCACGCGCCCGGCCGCATCCACCACCGCCATCGGGTCGCCATCCGCCCCCATGCGGCAGGAACAGGAGGCGTGCCACACGCCGATGGTGGCCTTGCGGATGAAGGCCTCCAGCGCGTCCTCGTCCTCCATCACTTCCCTGAACCGGAACCCCTCGATGACGAAGCGGTCGATGAAGGCCGATCGCAGGAAGCCAGGCCCATCGAGGAACTTCGCGATGACCGAGGTCAGGATGCGGTTCTTCGTGTTCACCACGCCGATCCGCCGCACCCGGTCGGAATACGCCGCCGGGAAGGGATCGGTGGTGACGGCCGCGAGCGGCGGGCTCAGCACCAGCGAGGCCGCGAGGCGGAAGCCGATCATCAGCCGCTCGAGGTCGCGCCGGTCCGAGAGCAGGTTGAACTCGACCTCCGGATGCTCCCGCCAGTCGGTCGACTTCAGCAGAACCTGGCCGCGCTGCGAGTAGGTCTTGTTCACCCAGGTCAGCATCGAGGCCACCTGCTCGCCCACCGCATGCCAGGCGGATTTGCTGGCCACCGACATGAACATGTCGCCTGCCGGCGCGCCCTCGATTCCCGAGGAGAATCGCAGCCCGACCAGCATGTGCCGGCGCAGATCGGTGCGGTTGAGCCGCGCCTCCGGCCGGATGAAGGACGACAGCGAGATGGCCGGGTGGTCCATCAGCCCCTGCCCCACGCCGGGCAGGTCGGCGCGCACCTCGATGCCGCGCTCGCGCAGGTGGCCCGCCGGGCCGATGCCCGCGCGCATCAGGTGTGCAGGGGAATGGATGGCGCCGGTGGACAGGATCACCTCCCGCCCGCGGAACTCCTGTTCCTGGCCGCGCACCAGCGCGCGCACGCCGACACAGCGCGTGCCCTCGAACAGCAGGCCCATCACCTGCGTCTCGGTGCTGATCGTCAGGTTCGGCCGCGCGCGGGTCTGCGCATCGAGATAGCCGATCGCGGCCGAGACGCGCGTCTCGGTCACGTTCACGGTCAGCGGGAAGAAGCCGTCCTCGAAGGCGCCGTTCTGGTCGGGCAGCGCCTTGAAGCCGGCCTGGCGGAAGGCTTCCGCGGCGGCCTTGGAATGCAGCGGCCACTGCGCTTCCGGGATGCGCCGCACCGGGATGCGGCCATCCTTGCCATGCCATTCATTGTCGAAGTCGAGGTCGCGCTCGACCTTCCTGAAGTACGGCAGCACCGCGTCCCAGTTCCAGCCGGCCGCACCGCGCGCCTCCCATTCGTCGTAGTCGTGCGGCGCGCCGCGGTTCGCCATCTGCCCGTTGATCGACGACCCGCCGCCCAGCACGCGGGCCTGTTCGTACTTGCGCAGCGGCGGCTTCTCGGTCGGGTTGTTGTGCGAGACGACCTGGGTGCGGACCTTGAGTTCGGTCCAGTGGAAGCGAGGGTCGAAATAGGCCTGGCCCGGATAGGTATCGAGGATGGTGGCCGGCACCTGGCCGGGCGGGGTATCCACGCCGGCCTCGCAGAGCAGCACCTTGTTGGCCGATGGCGTGGACAGGCGATGCGCCAGGACCGAGCCGGCGGAGCCGCCGCCGATGATGATGTAGTCGTACAAGGCCGGTTCCCCCCGAAAGCCAGAGCGCGGAGAAAAGACCACCGCCGGGCGCTTCGCGGAAGGGGGCGCCTCGGCCGGCGGACGCGTGGAACAGCCGGGCGATCCCTCGCCCGCCCGCCCTCCCCTGCCCCGCGCCGCGCCGGTTCGCGGCATCAGGCCGCCCGCAGCGCCGCCATCGCCTCCGCCGGCGCGTTCAGCGCCGCCCAGAGCAGCGCCCCCGCCGTGACCGTCGCGCCCTTCAGCTCCTGCATCGGCACCAGCGCGCGCGTATCCGCCGCGGTCAGCAGGTAGCGCAGCGCGCTGCCGGGCTCGTCGAACCCCGCCACCAGCCGTACGGCCGGAATGCCGTGCCCAGCGAAGTTCGCGTGGTCGGAATTGCGCATCAGGGGCACATGCACGCCGATCGGCAGCCCGGCCTTCGCCGCCGCATCGCGCAGGAACGGCCCGAGTGCGGCGAAGCCGCTGGTCAGCGCCGTGAGCCGTGCCCCGCCGGCGATGGAATCGAGGTTGATGTTCACCGCCATGCGCGCGCGGACTTCGGCGGGCAATGCCGCGAGCCAGGCGCGCGAGCCGGATAGTGCCCATTCCTCCGCCCCGAAGATCGCGACCGTCAGCCCGCGCGGGCAGCCCTCGACGAGCGGCGCCGCCGCGCGCGCGAGGCACAGCGCGGCGGCGAGCCCCGTCGCGTTGTCGATCGCGCTCTCGCCCATCGGATGGCCATCGAGATGCGCGGAGAGCACCACGCGATCAGGCCCGCGCCCGGGCAGGTCCAGCACAAGGGTGGGCGTCGTCGCCGCATGATCCTCGCCCTGCAGCGTGATGCGCACGCGACGCCCCTCGGCCAGCAGCGCGCCGGCCTCGGCGCTGATGCCGAGCGCGGGGATGCCCTGCCCGCCATTGCGCCCGGAGGATCCCGACACCGCGCCCACGCCCGGTTCCGGCTGCACGATCAGGAAGGCTGCCGCACCGGCCTCCTGCGCCCCGGCGAGCTTCACGCGGCGATGCACGGTCCAGGCGGCGAAGGGATATTCATGGCGCGCCAACACGGCGCG
>NZ_JACADR010000123.1 GCF_016106005.1 Roseomonas rosulenta | reverse complement strand
CGGCGCGGCGCATGCGCCGGGCCTGGCCTGCGACGCCGCCGCGGCGCCCGCCGACGGCACCGGCGCGCTCGGCGAGGCCGCCGAGGTCGCGGTCATGAAGGCGGTCTTCCCGGACGATGCCACCCGCCGCGGCCTGCTGCGGATCTTCGGCGCCGGCACCGTCATGGCGGCGATCGAGAGCGTCTTCCCGCTGGCCACCGCGCGCGAGGCCATGGCGCAGGCCGCCGGCGCGCCGGAGAAGCGCGACCTCAAGATCGGTTTCATCCCCATCACCTGCGCCACGCCGATCATCATGGCGCATCCGATGAACTTCTATTCGCGCCACGGGCTGAACGTGGAGGTGATCCGCACCGCCGGCTGGGCGGTCATCCGCGACCGCGCCATCGCGCGCGAATACGATGCGGCGCACATGCTGGCGCCGATGCCGGTGGCGATGTCGCTGGGTGTCGGCGTCGGCCAGCCGCAGCCCTTCGCGGTGGCGGCGATCGAGAACATCAACGGCCAGGCCATCACGCTCGCCACCAAGCATCGCGAGAAGCGCAACCCGCGCGACTGGAAAGGCTTCCGCTTCGCCGTGCCCTTCGACTTCTCGATGCACAACTACCTGCTGCGCCACTACCTGGCGGAGAACGGCATCGACCCGGATCGCGACGTGCAGATCCGCGCCGTGCCGCCGCCCGAGATGGTCGCCAACCTGCGCGCGGACAACATCGACGGTTTCCTCGGCCCCGATCCGTTCAACCAGCGCGCGGTCTTCGACGGCGTGGGCTTCATCCACATCCTGACCAAGGAACTGTGGGACGGGCACCCCTGCTGCGCCTTCGCCGTGCCGCGCAGCATGATCACCGAGACGCCCAATACCTTTGCCGCACTCATGCGATCGATCGTCGAGGCCACCGCCTATTCTCAGAAGCCGGAGAACCGGCGCGAGGTGGCGCAGGCGATCGCCGGGCAGAACTACCTGAACCAGCCGCCCACGGTGGTCGAGCAGGTGCTGACCGGCACCTTCGCCGATGGCCTGGGGCGTGTGCAGCGCGTGCCCGACCGCATCGGCTTCGACCCCTTCCCGTGGCATTCCATGGCGATCTGGATCCTCACGCAGATGCGCCGCTGGGGCCAGCTGCAGCGCGATGTCGATTACGCGCAGGTGGCCGAGCAGGTCTTCCTCGCGCTCGATGCCGGGCGCGCGATGCGCGAGCAGGGGCTGCCCGTCCCGGCCAGCCCGCTGCGCGTCGAGACCATCATGGGCAAGCCCTTCGACCCGGCGAACCCGGCCGCCTGGACCGAGCGCGCGATCCGCGCCTGACCCATGGCCGCGAAAGTCCCCTTCTGGCGGGCGGCGAGCGTCTCGCTGCTGATCCTCGCCGTGTTGCTGATGGCCTGGGAATACGCCGTGCTGCCGCGCGCCGGCGGCGGCGCGGCGGTCGATCCGGAGTATGCTGCGCTGCTCGGCCAGGCGGCTGCACAGGGCGGCACGACGCCGATGCCCGGGCCCTCGGCCATCTGGAAGCGGCTGGTCGAGCTGCTGTCGGATCCCTTCTACGTGCGCGGCACCAACGACCAGGGGATCGGCGTGCAGATCGCCTATTCGCTGCTGCGCGTGGGCGCGGGCTTCGCGCTGGCGGCGATCGTCGCCATCCCGCTGGGCTTCCTGATCGGCATGTCGCCGCTGCTCAACGCCGCGCTCAACCCCTTCATCCAGGTGCTGCGGCCGGTCTCGCCTTTGGCGTGGATGCCGCTGGCGCTCTACACCATCAAGGACAGTGCGATCTCCTCGATCTTCGTCATCTTCATCTGCTCGATCTGGCCGATGCTGCTGAACACCGCCTTCGGCGTGGCTTCCGTGCGGCGCGAATGGCTGAACGTGGCGCGCACGCTCGAAGCCGGCACATGGAAGACCGCGATCCGCGTGATCCTGCCCGCCGCGGCCCCCACCATCGTGACGGGAATGCGGATTTCCATCGGCATCGCCTGGCTGGTGATCGTGGCGGCGGAGATGTTGGTCGGCGGCACCGGCATCGGCTACTGGGTCTGGAACCAGTGGAACAACCTGTCGATCGCCGACATCGTCATCGCCATCCTGATGATCGGCGTGGTGGGGCTGCTGCTCGACCGCGCGCTCGGGCTGGTCGCCCATGCTGTCGCGTGGCGGGAGTGACGCGATGAGCCATGCCTATGTCAGCGTGGAGGGCATCGCGCGGCGCTACGGCCCGACCACCATCTTCGAGGATGTCTGGTTCGGCGTCGCGCGCGGGGAATTCGTCTGCCTGGTCGGCCATTCGGGCTGCGGGAAGACCACCATCCTGAACATCCTTGCCGGCCTCGAAACCCCGGACGAGGGCGCGGTCATCGTGGACGGGACCGAGATCTCCGGCCCCTCACTCGACCGCGCGGTGATCTTCCAGGGCCATGCGCTGATGCCCTGGATGACCGCGGCCGGGAATGTCGCCTTCGCGCTGTCCTGCCGGCACCGCGACTGGTCGCGCGCGCGCTGCGACGCCGCCGCGCGGGAGGCGCTGAAGCGCGTGGGCCTTTCGCACGCCGCCGACCGCAAGCCGGCGGAGCTCTCGGGCGGCATGAAGCAGCGCGTGGGCATCGCCCGCGCGCTGGCGCTGAACCCCAAGATGCTGCTGATGGACGAGCCCTTCAGCGCGCTCGATGCGCTCACCCGCGGCTCATTGCAGGACGAGGTGGCGCGCCTGGTCGCCGAGACCCAGCAGACCGCCTTCATGATCACGCATGACGTCGATGAGGCGATCCTTCTCGCCGACCGCATCCTGCTGATGTCGAACGGCCCGGGCGCGCGAATCGCCGAGGTGGTGGTGAACACCCTGCCCAAGCCCCGCACGCGGGCCAGCCTGCACCACATGCCCGGCTATCATGCGCTGCGCGACCATGTGCTCGACTTCCTGATCAGCCGGTCGAAGGAATTCGATGCCAAGGCGCCGCCCGCCGGCTGGTCGCCGCGCGGCGTGCCGGAAGTCAGCCCGGCGGTGGCCGAACCGCCGCCGCTCGCCGCCGAATAGACCACCCCGTTCCCGACAGGAGAGACCGCCATGACCCGTGCGCAACTCACGGAGAAGATCCTCGACATCAAGCGCGAGAAGAACTGGAGCTGGAAGTATATCTGCGAGGAGATCGGCGGCGTCGCACCCACCATGATCGTGGGCGCGCTGCTGGGCCAGATGAAGCTGGTCAAGCCGCTGGCGAAGAAGGCCGCGACCCTGTTCGGCCTGTCCGAGGTCGAGGAGCGCATGCTCAACGAGGTGCCCTATCGCGGCACGCCCATGCCGCCGACCGACCCGCTGATCTACCGCTTCTACGAGATGGTGATGGTCAACGGCCCGGCCTGGAAGGCGCTGATCGAGGAGGAATTCGGCGACGGTATCATGTCCGCCATCGACTTCGACTTCCACTTCGAGCGCATGGCGCACGAGAAGGGGGACCGCGTGAAGATCGAGATGACAGGCAAGTTCCTGCCGTACAAATACTACGGTGCCGAGCAGGGCATTCCTGCCTATGGCTACAAGGAAGACTAGGGACGCGGCCAGGGCCGTGTCCCGGAGCGGGAGGGACGCGGCATGCTCGAACTCATCGCGCTGATCTGCGCGGCGGTCTTCATCGTCTGGACGCCGATCGAGGCGCGCCGCGTCGCCGGCGGGTGGGTGCGGGCACGGCACAAGGGCACCCCCGAGCAGTTCCGCATCCAGTACCGCAAGCAGCTCACGCTGTTCATCTGGGTTGGGATCGTGCTCGGCCTGGGCAATCTCGGCCTGACGCTGCTGCCCGGCGAGGATCCGGCGCGCATGGCGGTCAAGGTCGTGGCGGGGCTGCTGTGGCTCGGGGCCGCCGGTGCCGCCGTGTACGGCCGCCGCGTGGTCGACGCCGCGCCGCGCTGACACCACGCCGCGTCCGTGCTACCGGCGCGCCTCCATTCGCGGAGGGGATCATGGCGCAGGAACTGACGGTCGGCATCGCGGGGCTCGGGGCCATCGGCCTGCACCTGGCGCGCGCGCTCGACGCGGGCGTGCAGGGGCTGCGGCTTGCGGCGGTCTCCGCGCGCGACCTCAAGAAGGCGCAGGCCAATGTCGGCGGCTTCAAGGTTCCGCCGATGGTGGTCTCCAACGCCGAGCTCGCCGCCTGCGACGTGGTGGTCGAAGCCGCCCCCGCCGCCGCCTTCGAGGAAATCGCCACCGCCGCCATCGAGGCCGGGCGCATCTTCGTCCCCTCCAGCGTCGGCGCGCTGCTGCCGCGCATGCACCTGGTCGAGCGCGCGCGCCAGACCGGCGCGCGGATCATCGTGCCCACCGGCGCGCTGCTCGGCCTCGATGCCGTGCGCGCGGCGGCCGAGGGCGAAGTCGAGAGTGTGACCATCGAGACCCGCAAGCCGCCGCGCGGCCTGGAGGGCGCGCCCTATCTGAAGCAGAACGCCATCGACGTTCTCGCCATCACCACCCCGACGCGCATCTTCAAGGGCAATGCCTTCGACGCCGCGCAGGGCTTCCCCGCCAATGTCAACGTCGCCGCCGCGCTGGCCCTGGCCGGCATCGGCCCCGAGCGCACCATGGTCGAGATCTGGGCCGACCCGGCCCAGACCCGCAACCAGCACACCATCCGCGTCGAGGCCGCCTCCGCGCGCCTGACCATGACCATCGAGAACGTGCCCAGCGAGGAAAACCCCCGCACCGGGAAGATCACCCCGCTGTCGATCCTCGCCTGCCTGCGCGGGCTGACCAGCACGCTGAAGGTGGGCTCCTAGGCGCGCTCCAGCCCCGCCCGCCCGGCCTCCACCACCAGGCGCGCCGCCACCTCGCGCGGCGCGCCCTCGCGCGTGACGAAGGGCAGGGCGACAAACTCCGTCGTCATGCGCGCGGCCGTGGCCTCCGCCACGCAATAGCCGCGCCGCCCATCGAACAGCGCGATGCCCGGGTTGCGGCGCAGCACATCCTCGCCCGCGGGCGTCATCGCGCTGCCGTCCCCCGCGCTGGTCACCGATGTCGCGGTGAACTCGGTCGCGACCGGCGCGCTCTCGGCATCCTCGGGGCGCGCGCGGATGGTCGCCGCCAGCGCCACATGCACATCGCCCGAGAGCACCACCGGATTCGGCGCGCGCCGCGCGGCCATGCCATCGAGCAGCCGCTGCCGCGCGGCCGGGTAGGCATCCCACTTGTCCATCGAGATCCCGCCGGACAGCAGGCGCCGCATCATCGGCACCTGCTGTGCGAGGATGTTCCAGCGCGCCGGGCTGTCGGTCAGCCCCTCCAACAGCCAGGCCTCCTGCGCCGCGCCCAGCATCTGCGCATCGGGCCGCGCCACATCGGCGCAGGCGGCCTTCACCCCATCGCCGCAGGGCTGGTCGTCGCGGAACTGCCGCGTGTCGAGCACATGCACCCGCGCCAGTGCACCGAACTCCATCCGCCGATAGGCCGTGATGTCGGGCCCGCGCGGCAGGGCGGCGCGGCGCACCGGCATGTTCTCGTACCATGCCTGGAAGGCGGCCGCCTTGCGCAGCGCGAAGACCTCCGGCGGCACGGCGATGGGAAAGCGCCGGCTCCCATCCTCCTCGCTGTGGATGCCGGCCCAGTTGTTGTCCACCTCGTGGTCGTCGTAGCTGACCAGGAAGGGATGCGCGGCCTGCGCGGCGCGCAGGTCGGGGTCGAGCCGGTATTGCGCGTAGCGCTGCCGGTAGTCGGCCAGCGAGATCGTCTCCTCGCCCAGATGCGGGCGCACCAGCGGGCCCCAGCCCGGCTGGCCCGGCACCCGGCCGCGGTATTCGTAGATGAAGTCGCCATAGTGGAAGACGAAGTCGAGCTCCGGCTCCTCCGCGATGTGCCGCCAGGCGGTGAAATGCCCGTGCTCGTAGTGCTGGCAGCCGGCGAAGGCGAAGCGCAGCCGGTCCATCGCCGCCCCCGGCGCCGGGGCGGTGCGGCTGCGCCCGGTGGCGCTGACCTCGCCGCCGGCGCGGAAGCGGTAGAAATAGGGGCGGCCGGGTGCCAGGCCCGCCACTTCCACATGCACCGCATGCGCCAGTTCCGGCCGCGCGATGGCGGTGCCGGAAGCCACGATGCGGCCGAAGCGCCGGTCCTCCGCCACCTCCCAGCCGACCTCCAGCGCCGCCCGCACCACGCCGCCATCGGGCGCGAGGGGTTCGGGCGCCAGGCGCGTCCAGATCGCGAAGCCATCCGGCGCGGGGTCGCCGCTTGCGACACCCAGGGTGAAGGGAAACGACCGGAAGACCGGCTGCGCCAGGCCCGGCCGCGCCGCGGCTGCGAGTGCGGCCAGCGCCGCGAGCCCGCCCGCCCCCCGCAGCAGCCCGCGGCGCGACAGGTCGAGGATGTGGCGGGTGGTGCTGTCCATGCGCGCTGTCCCTGCGATGCCACAGCCTGCGCCAGGCCGGCCGCGCCGCGGGGTGAATCCTGCGTGACGCGGCGCGGCGGCGCCAGGGGGCTGCGCTGACAAGGACGGCTTGGGCTGTCATCCTCCTGCAAGGCGGGCCGCCAGCGCCCGCGCGCCTCAGGAAGGAACGCCATGGCCCTCGCCTCCCGCCGCGCCGCCCTCGCCGCGCCGGCCCTGCTGCTCGCACCGCGCGCCGCCCGCGCCGCCTTCCCCGAGCGCCCGGTGCGCATCATCGTCCCCTTCGCCGCCGGCACCTCCTCCGACCTGCAGGCCCGCATGATCGGGGAGCGCATGGCGACCGCGCTCGGCCAGCCGGTGGTGGTGGAGAACCGCGCCGGCGCCGGGGGTGCGGTGGGCGCCGATGCGGTCGCGAAATCGGCGCCCGACGGCTACACGCTGCTGCTGGGCTCGAACGGCCCGCTGACCAATGCGCCGGTGCTGCAGGCGCGCCTCGCCTATGATCCGGCCAAGGATTTCGCCGCGGTCGCCATGATCAGCCGCAGTCCCGTCACGCTCACGGTGCGCGCCGACAGTCCCTGGCGCAGCCTGGCCGACATGCTGGCGGCGGCGCGCGCCCGGCCCGGGGAGATCGCGATCGGCTCCTCCGGCCAGGGCAGCGCCACCCATTTCCTGATCGAGCAGATGATGGCGGCCGCCGACATCCGGCTGACCCATGTGCCGTATCGCGGCTCCTCCGTGTCGGTGCCGGATGTGGTGGCGGGCAACATCCCCCTGGTGATGGCCGAGATCAGCACCGTGCTGCCGATGTTCCGCGGCGGGCAGCTGCGCATCCTCGCCATGTCCTCGGCCGGGCGCATGCCGATCGCACCCGAGGTGCCGACGCTGATCGAGGGCGGGCTCAACCTGACCGGCGGGTCCTGGGCGGGGCTGGTGGCGGCCGCCGGCACGCCGGCGCCGGTCGTCGCGACGCTGTCCGCCGCCGCGCGGCGGGGGCTGGCCGATCCCGCCTATCGCGCCCGCCAAGCGGAACTGGGGGCGGAGATCGTGGCCGAGGCCGACCAGACGCCCGAGGGCTTCGCCGCCTGGCTGGAGCGCGAGCGCGCGGCCATCCGCGCCACGGCCGAGCGCGCCGGCATCCGCCCCGAATAGCCCGCGGGGCTTGCCCCCGGCGGCGCTTTCCGCCATATCGCGCGGGCCGGACTGGGTTCGCCCCGGCCGGCAAATCCGCACGCGGCGCACCCTTCCCACACAGGCAGGGTCCGGTCCCCGGCAACGGGGGATGCACCGCGGAGGCCCAACCGGACTTTTGGAAGGAGGCTCGCCCCATGGCGATGCGTGAAGTCACCCTGCGTGCCCTGCTCGAGGCGGGCGTGCATTTCGGCCACCATACGCGGCGCTGGAACCCGCGCATGGCGCCCTACATCTTCGGCGTCCGCAACCAGGTCCACATCCTCGACCTGCAGCAGACCGTCCCCATGATGGAGCGGGCGCTCAAGGCCGTGCGCGACACCGTCGCGGCCGGCGGGCGCGTGCTGTTCGTGGGCACCAAGA
Organism: Roseomonas rosulenta; assembly: GCF_016106005.1. Taxonomy (GTDB): domain Bacteria; phylum Pseudomonadota; class Alphaproteobacteria; order Acetobacterales; family Acetobacteraceae; genus Neoroseomonas; species Neoroseomonas rosulenta. The sequence goes on along the minus strand of NZ_JACADR010000123.1, from coordinate 4,900 downwards.
AGGCCGCCGCCGACTACGTCGCGGAAGCCTCGACGCGCTGCGGCCAGTACTACGTCAACCATCGCTGGCTCGGCGGCATGCTGACCAACTGGAAGACGATCACGGGCTCGATCAAGCGCCTGAAGCAGATGGACGAGCGTCTCGCCGGCGACACCACCGGCCTGACCAAGAAGGAAGTCCTGATGCTGACGCGCGACAAGGAGAAGCTCGAGCGCGCGCTGGGCGGCATCAAGGAGATGGGCGGCCTGCCCGACATCATCTTCGTGATCGACACCGTGAAGGAGAAGCTCGCGATCGAGGAAGCCAACAAGCTCGGCATCCCCGTCATCGCGGTGGTGGACTCCAACGCCGACCCGCAGGGCGTGACCTACCCCATCCCGGGCAATGACGACGCGATCCGCGCCATCACGCTCTATTGCGACATGATCGCCTCCGCCGTGCTGGACGGCATCTCGGCCGAGATGCAGGCGTCCGGCGTCGATGTCGGCGCCGCCGAGGAACTCGCGCCCGAGGTCCTGCCGGAGGCGCTGCCCGAGGCCGTGCCCGAGGCGCAGCCTCAGGCCTGACCCGACGGCCGGGGCCCGCGCGGCCCCGGCTCCCCACTTTCCACGAGGCAACCACGGAGCCTTCCGATGGCCGAGATCACTGCGGCGATGGTCCGCGACCTGCGCGATAAGACCGGCGCGGGCATGATGGATTGCAAGAAGGCGCTCGTCGAGGCGGGCGGCGACATGGAGGCGGCGATCGACTGGCTCCGCAAGAAGGGCCTGTCCGCCGCCGCCAAGAAGTCCGGCCGCGTCGCGGCGGAAGGGCTGGTCGCGGTCGCTTCCGCGCCGCGCCGCGCGGCGATGGTCGAGATCAACGCCGAGACCGACTTCGTCGCCCGCAACGAGCACTTCCAGGCCTTCTGCGCGGCGGTGGCGGAACTCGCGCTGACCGTGGGCGACGACATCGAGGCGCTGAAGGCGGCGCGCTACCCGGGCTCGATGGACCTGGTCGAGGGCGGCACCACTTTCCGCACGGCCGGCGAGCAGCTCACCCACCTGATCGCCACCATCGGCGAGAACATGTCGATCCGCCGCGCCAAGACCTTCCATGTCGAGGAAGGCACGGTCGCGACCTATGTCCATTCCGCGGTGAAGCCGGGCATGGGCAAGATCGGCGTGCTGGTGGCCCTCGAGGGCGCGTCGGAGATCGATGCGCTCGAGGGGCTGGGCCGGCAGATCGGCATGCATGTCGCCGCCGCGCGGCCCGAGGCGCTGGACGTCTCGGCGGTCGATGCCTCGGCCCTGGCGCGCGAGAAGGACGTGCTGAGCGAGCAGGCGCGCGCCTCGGGCAAGCCCGAGGCGATCATCGAGAAGATGGTCGAGGGCCGCATCCGCAAGTACTACGAGGAAGTGGTCCTGCTCGAGCAGGTCTGGGTCCATGACGGCGAGAGCCGCGTGAAGGAAGTGGTGAAGAAGGCCGGCGGCAAGCTGGTCGGCTTCGCCCGCTTCCAGCTCGGCGAGGGCATCGAGAAGGCGGCCTCCGACTTCGCTGCCGAGGTGGCCGCGGCCGCCGGGCAGGGGTGATCGCGGAGCGGGCGGGGCATGCCCCCGCCCGCCCGCCTTATTGTCGCCCCCCCGGCGCTGCACCTATGGTGCGCCGCCAGACCCCGACCGGATGCGTGAACCCCCGAGCATGAGCGACAAGCCTGCCTACAAGCGCGTCCTGCTCAAGGTCTCCGGGGAAGCCCTGATGGGCAGCCGGGACTACGGCCTGGATACCGCCGTCTGCCGCCGCATCGCCGAGGATGTGAAGGGCGTGGTGGAGCTCGGCGTCGAGGTCTGCCTGGTGATCGGGGGCGGCAACATCTTCCGCGGCGTGGCCGGCGCGGCCTCGGGCATGGATCGCGCCCAGGCCGATTCGATCGGCATGCTGGCCACCGTGATGAACGCGCTCGCCATGCAATCGGCGCTCGAGAAGGTGGGCGTGCCCACGCGCGTGCAGTCCGCCATTCCGATGTCGAGCGTCTGCGAGCCCTTCATCCGCCGCCGCGCGACGCGGCACATGGAGAAGGGCCGCGTGGTGATCTTCGCCGCCGGCACGGGCAACCCCTTCTTCACGACCGACACGGCGGCGGCCCTGCGGGCGGCCGAGATGGGCTGCGACGCGCTGCTGAAGGGCACCCAGGTCGATGGCGTCTATTCCGCCGACCCGCGCAAGAACCCCGCCGCCGAACGCTACGTGACGCTGACCTACCTTGATATGCTGGCGCGGGACCTCGCGGTGATGGACGCTGCCGCGATCAGCCTCGCGCGCGAGAACCACCTGCCGATCATCGTCTTCAACATCCACGAGCCCGGCGCCTTCACCGCGGTGATGAAGGGCGAGGGCCGCTTCACCACCGTCCACGAACACCAGCACTAGGGAGACCGCGACATGGCCGCCGACTTCAAGGCCCTGAAGCAGGACCTGACGCGCCGCATGGATGGCGCGATGGAGACGCTCAAGAAGGAGTTCCAGGGCCTGCGTACCGGCCGCGCCAGCCCCGCGCTGCTCGAACCGATCCGGGTCGAGGCCTATGGGTCGGTGACGCCGCTCAACCAGATTGCCAACATCTCGGTCGCCGGGCCGGGCCTGCTGTCGGTGCAGGTCTGGGACAAGGCGCTGACCAAGTCGGTGGAATCCGCGATTCGCGAGGCCAATCTCGGCCTCAACCCGCAGGCCGAGGGCCAGGTCATCCGCGTGCCGCTGCCGCCGCTCACGACCGAGCGCCGCAACGACCTCGCCAAGACCGCCGCCCGCTATGCCGAGCAGACCCGGGTCTCCATCCGCGGCGTGCGCCGCGACGGGATGGAGCAGGTCAAGGGCTGGGACAAGAAGCACGAGATCAGCGAGGACGAGGCCAAGCAGGCCGAGACCGAGATCCAGAAGCTCACCGACCAATACGTGAAGCAGGTGGACGTGGCGCTCGCCGACAAGGAAAAGGACATCCGCACGGTCTGACCGGGCGCGGCGCGGAATCGGGAGAACGGCGTGGGCGCGAGGCGCGGCAAGGCCCGGACGGGCAGGGGGCAGGGGGCGTGAGCGCAGTCACCGATCCCGCACGCCAGCCCGCGGCACCCGCCGACGCGCCGGCCCATGTCGCCATCATCATGGACGGCAACCGCCGCTGGGCGCAGGGGCGCGGGCTGCCGGTGGCACTCGGCCACAAGGCGGGTGCCGAAGCCGCGCGCCGCACGGTCGAGGCCGCCGCCGAGCTCGGCGTCTCCTGGCTCACGCTGTTCGCCTTCTCCTCCGAGAACTGGCGTCGCCCGCTCGAGGAAGTCTCGGCGCTGCAGGGCCTGCTGCGACTGTACCTGCGCGCCGAGGTCGCCACCCTGGTCAAGGAAGGCGTGCGGCTGCGCATCATCGGCGACTACGCCCGCTTCGGCCCGGAGATGGTGCGCGCCATCCGCGCGGCGGAGGAAGCGACCGCGGCCGGCACCCGGCTCAACCTGAACGTGGCGCTGTCCTATGGCGCGCGGGACGAGATCCTGGCCGCGGTGCGCGCCGCCATGCGCGAGGTCGCCGAGGGCCGCCTCGCCCCCGAGGCCCTGGACGAGGCGCGCTTCGGCACCCTGCTGCAGACTGCGGGCATGCCCGACCCCGACCTCATCATCCGCACTTCGGGCGAGCAGCGGCTGTCGAACTTCCTGCTCTGGCAGGCGGCCTATGCCGAGTTCGTCTTCCAGGATGTGCTGTGGCCGGACTACCGGGCCGAGCACCTGGCCCAGGCGATCGAGGATTTCCGCCGCCGCGAGCGCCGCTACGGGGCGCGGTCCTGAGCGAGGCGGCCGCCCCAGGGATGACCCCGAAGCGCTGGCGCGACCTGCGCCGGCGCTTCCTCTCGGCGCTGGTACTGGGGCCGGCGGCGCTCGCCTGCATCTGGCTGGGCTCGGAGCCCTGGACGCTGCTGATCGCCGTCGCGGTCGCGCTGCTCACCTGGGAATGGGTGCACCTTTGCGGGCTCAGCACCCGCGTGCTGCCGGGCCTGGCGGTGCCGGTGGCGGTGCTGGCGGCGGGCATACTGGCGGTGGCGGAGCACCCCCGCGCGGCGCTGGTGGCGCTGATGATCGGCTGGGCGCTCACCTGGTGGACGGCCGCACGCATGCGCGGGTCGGACCGGCCGCAGCAGCCCGCCGGCTGGCTCGCGGCGGGGGTGCTGTATATCGGCATCGCCGGCATCGCGCTGATCGAACTGCGCCACGACAACTATGCCGGCCGCGCGAACGTGCTGTTCCTGTTCCTGGTGGTCTGGGCGTCGGATATCGGCGCCTACATGGCCGGCCGGGCCTTCGGCGGCCCAAAGCTCGCACCCGCCGTCTCGCCCAACAAGACCTGGTCCGGCGCGGCGGGGGGGCTGGGTTCGGCGGTCCTGGTCGGCGTCGCGGCGGCGGCGGTGCTCGCCCCGGGGGGGGCTTCCCGCGCGGCCGCGGTCGCGGCCATGCTGGGGGTGATGGCACAGGCGGGCGACCTTCTCGAGAGCTGGATCAAGCGTCGCTTCGACGTGAAGGACACCTCGTCCCTGATCCCCGGCCATGGCGGGCTGCTCGACAGGCTGGACGGGGTGATCGCGGCCGCACCCGTGGCCGCGCTGCTGGCCTTCGCGCTGGGACAGGGGCAGCCGCTCTGGCGATGACGCGCAGCATCACCATCCTCGGGTCCACCGGTTCGGTCGGGCGCAGCACGGTCGCCCTGCTCGACGCCGCCGAGCCCGGCACCTTCCGGGTCGAGGCGCTGGTCGCGCATCGCGACGTGGCGGGCCTCGCCGCCCAGGCGAGGCGGTTGCGCGCGCGCTGCGCGGTCGTGGCCGACCCGGCCTGCCATGCCGCGCTGCGCGAGGCGCTGGCCGGGTCCGGCATCGAGACGGCCGCCG
>NZ_JACADR010000122.1 GCF_016106005.1 Roseomonas rosulenta | reverse complement strand
GAGGCCGCGCGGGCGGCTCCCGGCGGGGCGACCCCGTCCGGGCGCATGCCCCCGCGGGGGAAGCGGCGGCCGTAGCCGCCCTGGCGCCCCGGCACCGCGCTACACCACCGGCGAGGACCCGCCATCCACGTTGATGGCCGTGCCCGTCACGTAGCCGCCCATGTCGGAGGCGAGCAGCAGCGCCATCGCGGCGAATTCCTCCGCGCGGCCGATGCGCCCGAGCGGGACCGGCTTGCCCTGTTCGGCCTTCCAATCCTCCCAGGTGATGTTGCGCTTCTCGGCGGCGTGGCGGCGGACCCACTGGTCGCTCTCGATGATGCCGACCAGCATGGCGTTCACCAGCACGTTGTGCGGGGCGAATTCGTTCGCCAGCGCCTTGGTCAGCGCCATGCCGGCGGCACGGGAGACCGAGGTCGGCGTGCTGGTCGCCTTGGGCGCCTTCGCACCGATGTTGAGCACGTTGATGACGCGGCCCCACTTGCGGTCGCGCATGCCGGGCAGCACCAGGCGGCACAGCCGGATGGCAGCGAACAGCTTGAGGTCGAGGTCGTCCTGCCAGAGCGCGTCGCTCACCTCGAGGAAGGGGCCGCGCTGCGAGGTGCCGGCATTGTTCACCAGGATGTCCACCTGGCCCAGCGCGCGCACCGCGCCGTTATAGGCCTGCTCGCAGCCCTCGACGGTACGGATGTCGCAGGCGATGGCGACGACTTTCGCGGTGGGCGCGGCCTCGCGCACCTCGGCTTCGCCGCGGGCCAGGGCCTCGGCGCCGCGGGCGACCAGCGCCACGTTGCCGCCGGCCTGGGCGAAGGCCTTGGCCATGGCAAGGCCGAGGCCCTTCGAGCCGCCGGTGATGAGCGCGCTTCGGCCGTTCAGTGACAGGTGCATGGATGCTTCCCCCGAGGATGTGAAGGCCATCCTGCCGGGAAAGACAGCGCGCGCAAGCGAGGGGGAAAGGGTGGGGCGACCAACGGGACTCGAACCCGTGACATCCAAGACCACAACCTGGCGCTCTACCAACTGAGCTATGGCCGCCACCGAGGGGGCGGGGAATAGGGCCGCAGGGGCCGCCCCGTCAACCGCGCGCGTGGATGCATGGCTGCCCCGCGCATGCGACCCTGTTTTTCGCGCCAGCCGGAATGACATGTTCCGGGCGACCTGGAGCGAACCATGAGCCTTTCCTCGACCGCCAGACGGGCCGCCCTGCCGGCCGGAGTGCTCATCGCCTGCGCCGTCATGGGCGCCATGCTGGCGATGGGGCTGCGGCAATCCTTCGGCCTGTTCCTCGCGCCGATGACGGAGGCGCATGCCTGGACCGCCTCGGGCTTCGCATTCGCCATCGCGCTGCAGGTGCTGCTGAACGGGGTGAGCCAGCCGATCACCGGGCAGCTCGCGGACCGCTTCGGAGGGCGCAATGTGATCATCGGCGGCGCGCTGCTCTATGCGACCGGCATCCTCGGCATGGCGTTCTCGGCGCATCTGCCGGTCTTCACCTTCTTCGCGGGCCTGGTGATGGGTGTGGCGGTCTCGGCCGCGGGGATGCCGACCATCATCGCCTCCCTCACGCGCATGCTGCCCGAGGAGATGCGCGGGCGCGCCGTGGGGCTCGGCACCGCGGGGTCGTCCGCAGGGCAGTTCCTGGTGGTGCCGCTGGCCGGGCTCGGCATCTCGGGCTTCGGCTGGCAATGGGCGCTGCTGGCCATGGCGCTGGCCGCGCTGCTGATGATCCCGCTGGCACTGCCGCTGTCGGACAAGCCGGCGCCGGTCGCGGCGAACGCGCCGGCCGCTGACACCGAGACGGCGCGCGCCGCGCTGTCCCGCGCGCTGCGCGACCGGTCCTTCTGGTGCCTGTTCTTCGGCTTCTTCGTCTGCGGCCTGCACGTGTCCTTCCTGACCGTGCACCTGCCGGGCTTCGTGCATTCCTGTGGCCTGCCGCTCTATGTCGGCGCGGGGGCCATTTCGCTGATCGGGCTGTTCAACATCGGCGGGTCGCTGCTCTCGGGCGAACTCACGCAGCGCTGGCGCCGGCGCGAATTGCTGGTCTGCATCTACGGCGCGCGGGCGGTGGTGATGACCGGCTTCCTGCTGGCGGAGAAGACCACCGCTTCGGTCATGGTGTTCTCGGCCCTGATGGGCGTGCTGTGGCTGTCCACCGTGCCGCCCACCGTCGCGCTCTGCGCGCGCAACTGGGGCACGCGCTGGCTCGCCACCATCTTCGGCCTGGTGTTCCTCGGTCACCAGATCGGCGGCTTCACCGGCGCCTTCCTGGGCGGCGTGGTGTTCGACCGCACCGGAAGCTACGACCTGATGTGGACGCTGGGCATCCTCGCCGCCGTCTTCGCCGCGCTGATCCACATGCCGGTGCGCGACGGCGCGCCGCGCGCGGTGCCCGCCCCGGCCTGACCGACGGCTTGCCCGCGCACCCCATGTGGGGCCATACCGGGCGCCCCCGCGTCCCGGAGAGCGACACATGAAGCGCCGACTTGCCTGCAGCCTCATCCTCGCCGCGCCGCTGCTGGCAGCGCCCGCCATCGCGCAGGGGCCGGTCGCGCCCCATGAATGGCTGTTCGGCTCGTGGACCGGCGGCATGTTCCCCGCCGCCGACACGATCGGCCCGCGCTGCACGGCGCAGCCCACGGTGATCTTCACCCGCGACGTTGTGCTGCGATCGGGCCTGCTCGACCCCGCCTATCGCCAGCGGATCATCGAGACGGTGATCACGCGCGCCGACGGCGCGACCTTCCGCTTCAGCCCTGTCGTTCCGCCGGGCGGCGGCGCGGTGCGCCTGCCGCCCGACATCGCCTTCGGCTGCCCCGGCGGGCCGGACGTGCTGGAAGTGCGGCGCATCGGGCCCGACGAGATCGTCTTTCCCGATTGCCGCGACATGCCCTCCCCGCTGCGCCGCTGCGGCAGCCCCGAGCGATGAGCGCGACGCGCCCGCACCGCATCGCGCTGATCCACGCGCTGCGCCATTCGCCCCCGCCGATCGAGGCCGCCTTCGCGCGGCTGTGGCCCGGCCAGGTGCTGATGAACCTGATGGATGACAGCCTCTCGGCCGACCTCGCGCGGGAAGGGTCGCTCACGCCACGCATGACCGATCGCTTCCTGACGCTCGCGCGCTACGCCGCGGGCACGGGGGCGGATGCCATCCTGTTCACCTGCTCGGCGTTCGGCCCCTGCATCGAGGCCTGCGCGCGCGACCTCGCGCCGATGCCCGTGCTCAAGCCCAACGAGGCGATGATCGAGGAGGCGGTGACCAAGGGGAAGCGCATCGGGCTGCTGGTGACCTTCCAGGGCACCATCCCGTCGATGACGCCCGAATTCCCGCCCGGCATCACCGTGGTGCCGAAGGTGGCCGAGGGCGGGCTCGCCGCGCTCGATGCCGGGGACCTGGTCACGCATGACCGCCTGGCTGAGGAAGCGGCGCGCGACCTCGCGGATTGCGACGCCATCGCGCTCGGGCAGTTCTCGCTGGCGCGGGCGAAGCAGCATGTCGAGCGCGCCACCGGCAAACCGGTGCTGACCACGCCCGACAGCGCGGTGCTGAAGCTGAAACGCCTGCTCGGCGGCTGACCCGCGGCGGCGCCGGAGCCGTTGCCGCTCGCCCTGGCTCGCTGCAACGATTCCGGCCTGTTCTTGCGGCGAGCATCTTCACCCGATCAGGTGAGTCCACCTGATCGGGATCTGCTCTACCGCTTGCCCCAGGGCGAGCCCGCCGGCCCGCCGCCCTGCGCCGGCCCCTGCCACCAGGGGGCGGGCGCAGCGGCCGCGCCGGGGGCGATCTGCACCGTGGCGTCGGAGGCCTCCTGCTGCGCCCAGGCCGGCGTGTCCTCGACCACCGGGCGCGCGATCGGCCCCGGGTCGCGCCCGCCGGCCATCCTCACCAGCGTCTCGACCCGCTTGCCGATCGGCGGGTGCGTCGCCATCAGCGAGGACAGCGCGCTGTCCGACGCATCCTCGAGGAACAGGGCGCGGACCTGGGGCGAGACCTCGGGCATCTCGGCATTGCCCTCGACCTTGCGCAGCGCCGAGATCATGGCGTCGGGGTCGGAGGTCAGTTCCACGGCACCTGCATCGGCAAGGAACTCCCGGTTACGCGAGAGCGCCATGCGCAGCGCGGTCGCCAGCAGCCAGGCGAGGGCGATCATCAGCACGCCCACCAGCGCCGCCCAGCCGCCATTGCGTGAATTGGAATTCACGCGCCAGCCGCTGTCCCCGTCGTCGCGCCGCTGCCCCGCACGTGCCACGCGGCGCGTGCGCGTCATGGTGTCGAAGCCGAGCGAGATCACGCCCACGAAGACCGCCGCGATCAGCCCGAGCCGCGCATCGCCGTTGCGGATATGCGCGAGCTCATGCGCCAGCACCGCCGCCAGTTCGCGGTCATCGAGCGCATTCATCAGCCCGCGCGTGACCGTGACCGCGCCCTTGTCGCGCGTGAGGCCGGCGGCATAGGCGTTCATCGCCGGCGTCTCGATCACCGCGAGGCGCGGCATGCGCATCCCGCGCGAGATGCACAGGTTCTCGAGCAGGTTCCACAGCCGCGGTTCCTCGGCGCGGGTGACCGGATGCGCGCCGGTCGCCCAGTCGAGGATCCTGTTGTGCGCGACCCAGGCGATGGCGAACCAGATGGCCGCGGCCCCGCAGGCCATGACATAGAGCCAGGGCAGGTTGCGCAGCGTGTCGCGGAAGGCGCGGTCGAGGCTGTGCTGCTCGGCGGCGAAGATCAGCCCCACGCCGAAGGCCATCAGCGCCAGCAGAAGCGGGAAGCCCGCCAGCAGCAGCATCGACCGCCAGGCGGTATTCCACGCATGGGTGCGCAGGCCCGTCGCCTGCATGGCGCGGCGCCTAGAACTTCACCTGGGGTGTGGACTGCACCGCGGCGCGCTCGGCCTCGGGCAGTTCGAAGAAGCCGCGCTGCTGGAAGCCCATCGACTTCGCGAAGAACACCGCCGGCACGCTTTCCGTCATGGCGTTGTATTCGGAGACGGCGGAATTGTAGAAGCGCCGGGCCGCGGCGATCTTGTTCTCGATGTCGGACAATTCGCCCTGCAGCGCCATGAAGTTCTGGTTGGCCTTGAGGTCCGGATAGGCTTCCGACAGGGCAAAGAGGCGGCCGAGCGCGGCACCGAGCTGGCCCTCGGCCGGCCCGGCGGCGGCGGGGCCCTGCGCCTGGGCGGTGACCGCGGCGTTGCGCGCCTGGATCACGGCATCGAGGGTGGTCTTCTCGTGCGCCGCATAGCCCTTCACCGTCTCGACTAGGTTGGGGATGAGGTCGTGGCGCTGCTTGAGCTGCACGTCCACGTCCGACCAGGACTGGCCGGTGACCTGGCGAAGCGCGACCAGGCGATTGTAGATCACCACCAGCCACACGATCAGCACCACGACGATGCCGAGCAGAACCCATTCCATGGCAAGCAGCCCTTTCGTTGCCCCAGTGGGTCGAGACTAGCGGCGGATCCGGGCCGCGCCAGCCCCGGAAGTCACACCGCGCTCACGCGACGGTGACGCAGTTCTCCATGGCGAGCATCAGCCAGCTGCCGGAGTCGCGCGGCTTAAAGGAGGATTTCTGGTCTCTGTGCGGTTTTTGCGACAGCCTTGGCCGCGATCGCCCTGCGCAGACCCCGCACTTCGCGACATCGGCGTGCAGGGCGCCTTCGGGACCGTGGCGAAGGCGCTCGCCAGCCCGTGCATGGTCGAATGGCCCGCCGCCCCCTCAGGCCGGCAGGCTCGCCACCGCGCGCAACCCGCCTTGGGGCCGGTTCGTCAGCACCACGTCACCGCCATGCGCGCGCAGGATGTTGCGTGCGATGGTCAGGCCAAGACCGGTGCCGCCCGTCTCGCGGTTGCGGCTCGCCTCCAGGCGCCGGAAGGGCGTGAACACCGCCTCGAGCTCCGCCTCGGGAATGCCCGGCCCGTCATCCTCGACCGCGAGGCGCACCACCCCGCCCTCGGGCGGGACAAGCCGCAGCCGCGCAGCCCCGCCATAGGCCAGCGCATTGCTGACCAGGTTCGCGATGGCCCGCTTCAGCGCGATCGGCCGCGCGCGGATGGTCAGGCGCTCCGGCCCCTCGAAGGCGATGGCCTCGGCCAGCTCGGGGCGGGCATCGGCGGCCTCGTCGGCCACCGTGCGGCACAGCGCCGCGAGGTCGACCGGCGTGGCGGGCTCGGCCGCGGCGTCGTCGCGCGCGAAGGCCAGCGTGGCGGCGATCATCTGCTCCATCTCGTCGAGGTCCGACAGCATCTTCCGCCGCTGCTCGTCATCGTCCATGAACTCGGCGCGCAGCCGCAGCCGCGTGATGGGCGTGCGCAGGTCGTGCCCGATCGCCGCCAGCATCTGCGTGCGGTCGGCGACGAAGCGGCGGATGCGCCCGGCCATCACGTTGAAGGCGCGCGCGGCGGTCGCAACCTCGGAGGGCCCGCCCTCGGGCAGGGGCGGCGCGTTCACATCGCGCCCGAGCCGGTCCGCGGCCTCGGCCAGCAGCCGCACCGGGCGCATCAGCCGCGCCACCGCCCACAGGATCAGCAGCACGGCGGCCACCGTCATCACCACGAAGGCAACGAGGAAGGTCGCCGAATGCCAGGGCCGCGGCGGCGGCATCTCGACCCGTATGTTGAGCCAGTCTCCGTCCGGCAGCCGAAGCGAGGCCAGGAAGCCGCCTGGCGCATGGGCGCCCAGGCGCACCTCGCGCGGACGCAGCCGCGGCGGGCCCGAATTCACCAGGTCCAGCCGGAACAGGCGCATGACATCGGCCGGCGGCGGCTGCGCGCCCACGCGCACCGCGGGCTGCCTGTCGAGTTCGACGCTCAGCCCGTCCGGCAGGTCGAGATCGGCCAGCATCTGTTCGCGCCGGTCGGCCGGCGCCAGGATCGCCGTTCGCCAGGCGCCGAAGGCGCGCCCGGCGATCTCCCGCGCATGGATGAAGCGCTGGAGGTCCACCCGGTCCAGCGCGTGGATGGTCAACCCCGCCGCCTGCACCAGCATGAGCGCCAGGATCAGCCAGAAGGCGGTCCGCCCGCCCAGGCTCGCGGGCAGGCGGAAGCGGCTCAGCGCTTCAGCCACGCTCGACCGTCGCCGCCAGGACGTAGCCTCCGCCGCGCACGGTCTTGATCAGGGTCGGGTTGCGCCCGTCGTCTTCCAGCTTGCGCCGCAGCCGCGACACCGCGACATCGATCGCGCGGTCGAAGGGCCCGGCCTGGCGGCCCCGCAGCAGGTCCATCAGCATGTCGCGGGTCAGGACCCGGTTGGGGCGTTCCACCAGCACCAGCAGCAATTCGTACTCGCCCCCGGTCAGCGGCACCTCCGCGCCTTCCGGGTTCAGCAGGCGGCGCAGCACGGGCTCGAGCGTCCAGCCGGCGAAGCGGATGGTCTTGGCCGGCGGTTCCTTGGCGGGGCCTTCGCCGTTCGCGCGCCGCAGCACGGCGCGGATGCGCGCCAGCAATTCGCGCGGGTTGAAGGGCTTGGCCACATAATCATCGGCACCGAGCTCGAGGCCGACGATGCGGTCCGTCTCCTCCCCCATGGCGGTCAGGATCACGATCGGGACATCGGACTGGGTGCGCAGCCAGCGCGCGAAGTCGAGCCCCGGTTCGCCGGGCATCATCAGGTCCAGCACGACCAGGTGGTAGCGCCCCAATGGCCAGACCTTGCGCGCCTCGCGCGCGTCGCGTGCGGCGGTGACGCGCATGCCCTGCTTCTCCAGGAAGCGGGAGAGCAGGTCCCGGATCTCGCGGTCGTCATCGACCACGAGGATATGAGGTGCGGAGTCCATGGCTGTTACAATAGGGCGTCCGGGCGCCGTTACAGCGACGTGCCGTGTATCGTCTTGTTGCAGCGCGCGCGTCGGTTGCGGGGCGTTGCAATCGCGGCCCCGCCGGGGCTTCGTTCGGGACCATGGCCGCACCACCTTCAGCATCACGGAGCCCGGCCCGCCGCATCCCCCGCGGGCGGTCCTCCCCCGAGGCGGCGGGGGTCACTCCCCCATCCCCCGCCCCCGCCGCCTCCCCTCCCGTTCCTGACTGGGCGCGCGAAGCCATCCTGGCGCTGGGCCGGCTCGACCCCGACTTCGCCGGCATCGAGGACCGCGCCGGCCCCCTTCCCTGGCGCCGGCGCGATCCGGGCTTCGCCGGGCTGCTGCGCACCATCTGCGGGCAGATGATCAGCAACCAGGCGGCGGCGGCGATCTGGGGGCGGCTGTCGGCGCTGCCGGGCGCGCTCGACCCCGCCGGGCTGCTCGCGCTGGACGATGCCGCCCTGCGCGGCGCCGGGCTGTCGCGGCCGAAGGTTTCGCATGTGCGCGCGCTGGCGGGCGCGGTGCTGGACGGGCGGCTCGATTTCGCTGCGCTGCGCGATGCGCCGGACGACGCGGCGGTCGCGGCGATCTCGGCGATTCCCGGCCTCGGCCCCTGGACCGCGCAGGTGCACCTGGTCTTCGGCTTCGAGCGGCCGGACGTCTTTCCCGCCGGCGATATCGCGCTGGCGGCCGGGGTCGCCCACCTGAAATTCCTGCCAGACCGGCCGAAGCCGCGCGCGCTGGCCGAAATCGCGCTGGCCTGGTCGCCCCACCGGTCGCTCGCGGCGCGGCTGCTGTGGCACCATTGGCGCCACGCGACCGGACGCCCGGCGGGCGAGGCACCGTAGCGCTGGCGGGCCGGCGAAGCGGCATAGACGCGGCCGCGCGCGGATGGTTCCTTCGCTCGCCATGACCCTGCCGCTCTCGCCCCGCATCCGCGACACCCAGACACCGCCGATCCCCGCCGTGCGCGGCTGGGCGGCGCGCTACGACGGGCGCGCGGGTCCGGTGCTGGACCTCACGCAGGCGGTGCCGGGCTACCCGCCGCATCCCGACCTGCTGGCGAAGCTGGCCGAGGCCGCCGGCGGCCGGGCCGCGGCCGGCTACGGGCCCATCGATGGCGACCCGGCCTTGCGCCAGGCGCTGGCCGCCGACATGGCGCGCTTCTACGGCGCAGGGATCGAGGCGGCGGATGTGGCGATCACCTCCGGCGGCAACCTCGCCTTCACCATGGCCATGAGCGTGCTGGCCGGCCAGGGCGAGGCGGTGATGCTGCCCACCCCCTGGTACTTCAACCACCGCATGGCGCTGAGCGCGCTCGGCATCCCTTGCGTGCCGCTCGAATGCCGCGCGGAGGACGGCTTCATCCCCGACCCCGGGCGCGCCGCCGCGCTGATGCGGGGCGTGCGCGCCATCGTGCTGGTCACGCCGAACAACCCGACGGGGGCAGTCTATCCGGCGGAGGTGATCGCGCGCTTCGCGGAACTCGCGCGCGCGCACGGGGCCTGGCTGGTGCTGGACGAGACCTATCGCGACTTCCTCTCCCCCGCGCAGTCGCCGCCGCATGGGCTGTTCGCCGACCCGGCGTGGCGGGAGGGCTTCGTGCACCTGTATTCCTTCTCCAAGGCGTATTGCGTCCCGGGGCACCGCGTCGGCGCCATCGCCGCCGGGGCGGGCTTCCGGGCCGAGGTGATGAAGGCGCTCGACACCATGCAGATCAACGCGCCGAAGGCGGCGCAGGTCGCGCTCGCCTGGGGGGTGGAGGCGCTGCGCGACTGGCGTGCCGGCAACCGCGACCTGATGGCGGGGCGGGCCGAGGCGTTCCGCCGCGCCGCCACGCAGCTGCCGGGCTGGCGGCTCGACAGCCTCGGCGCCTATTTCGCCTATCTGCGCCTGCCCGGGGATGCGCCGGAGGCGGTGGCGATGGCCGAGCGCCTCGCCGTCGAGCACGGGCTGCTCGGCTTGCCGGGACCCTTCTTCGGGCCGGGGCAGGAACGGCATCTGCGCCTCGCCTTCGCCAATGCCGAGGAGAGCGTGATCGCGCAGGTGCCGGCGCGTCTCGTGGCGTGAGGCGCGGAGGCCTGCGCGGCGCGGGGCTGAAACGCTTCCTTGTGGCCAGGGCGCGGCGGTGCTGCATGCGCCCGAGCACCGCAGCGCTGGGGAATGCCATGACCAGTCGCCGTACGATCCTGCTGGGCGCCGCGGGGCTGGTCGTCGCGCCCGGCGCGCAAGCCGCCACCACCACCGTCGCGCTGCGCCCGGGCCAGCCGCGCGCGACGGTCGGGGTGCGCAATGCACAGGCCGAGCGCGGCTTCGTCTTCTCCATCGCCTTCGGCGGCCCCGGCGCGCCGTCCGGCGAGATCCGCCTGCCCACCTGGTACGGCGATGGGCGCATCCTGCGCGCCCTGCCGATCGCGGGGCGCGAGGTGCTGCTCGCGCGCTTCCAGGGCAATCGCGGCACCGGCGTCGCGCAGACGCTGGTCGCGGTGATCGGCTGCGACGATGCCGGGCGCTTGCGCATCCTCGGCATCGAGACGCTGTCCTTCCGCGATGCGCAGGTGAGCACGGCGTCGCGGCGCATGGAGGGCAGCCTTGACGCCGTGCAGGCGCGCGACGCGCTGCTGCTGCGCCAGTCCACGACAGCGCGCATCCGCGGCCGCGGCGAGACGCGCGAAGGCTGGACCACGCGGCTGGCCTGGAACGGCAACGGCATCCTGACCGCGCCGCCCACGCCGCCGCGCGCGGGCGAGGTGCGCCGGCGCGTCGATGCGGCGCGGGGGAAGATCGCCGCGATCCTGTCGGCCGCGCCGGTGACCGACGCGACCGCGATCGACCACGACGAGACAGGCCTCTGGGCGGTGGGCTACGCCGAGGCGCTCAGATGAAGGCGCGCGAGGGCGCGGGGTCGAAGCCGTCCGGCGTGATGCCGCGCGGGCGGATCATGTCGTAGGGGCCGCGCGGCAGGAAGCGGCCGGTGCCGGGTTCGGCCTGCACCTTGCCATCGCGCATCACGACATCGCCGCGGCGGATGGTCGCGACCGGCCAGCCCGTCACCTCCATCCCTTCATAGGGCGTGTAGTCGATGGCGTGCTGCATCAGCGCGTTGGTGAGCCGCACCTTCTTCGTCGGGTCCCACAGCGCGAGGTCGGCATCGGCCCCCACCGCGATCATGCCCTTGCGTGGCGCGAGGCCCATGAGCCGCGCCGGGTTCGTGCTGGTCAGGCGCACGAAATCGTCGAGCGTGATGCGCCCCTTGCTGACGCCTTCGCTGAAGATGATGGGCAGGCGCGCGGCGAAGCCCGGGATGCCGTTGGGGATATCGCGGAACACGGCGTCGGCGCCGTTCTGGCGCTTGCCGCGGTCGCCTTGAAAGGAGAAGGCGCAATGGTCGGAGGAGATGACGTCGAGCGTGCCGCGGCGGATCATCTCCCACACGCGGGCATGTTCTTCCCGCGTGCGGGGGGCGGGGCTGCACATGAACTTCGCCCCCTCGAAGCCTGGGCGGTCCATGTCGGCGGCGGTCAGCGCCACGTATTGCGGGCAGGTCTCGCCCCAGACCTTCACGCCGCGGGCCTGGGCGCGGGCGATCTCCTCGGCGGCCTCGGCGCAGCTCACATGGAAGACCTGGATGGGCTGGTCCACGAGTTCGGCGAGCGCGATGGCGCGGTGCGTGGCCTCGCGCTCGACCACGGGCGGGCGCGCCCAGGCGTGGTATTTCGGCGCGGTCATGCCGTGCTTGAGCAGTTCGGCGGTGCGCCAGTTGATCGCCTCGTAGTTCTCGCAATGCACGGTGACCAGGCAGCCGAGCTCGCGCGCCTTGGTCAGCACGCGGAGATACTGCGCGTCGTTCAGGTGCAGCGGCTCGTAGGTCAGGAAGACCTTGAGGCTGCGCACGCCCTCCGCCACCACGCGCGGCACCTCGTCGTCCATCACCGCGTCGGTCGGGTCGGAGATGATCTGGTGGAAGGAATGGTCGAGCATCCCGCGCGCCGCGCGCGCGCGGTAGTCGACGTAGCGGTCCCAGACGCCGAAGCCCTTCCATTGCGGGATGAAGCAGACGACGGAGGTGGTCCCGCCGGCGAAGGCGGAGGCGGAGGCGGTGGCGAAGGATTCCTCGTTCACCGTGACGGGCGGCTCGGCGGCGCCCGTGCTCGCATAGCCGCCGCGCGAGGGTTCCTCGATATGGCAATGGCTGTCCACGCCGCCGGGCAGGACCAGCAGGCCGTCGGCTTCGATGGTGCACGCGGCGTCGGTGATGCGTTCGGCGATGGCGACGATACGGCCGTCCTTCACGCCGATGTCGCAGCGCGTGGTGCCGAAGCCGGTCGCCACCTGGCCGCCGCGCACCGCGAGGTCGTAGTCTGCCATCATCGCTCTCCCATGCTGCGCTGCGAACATTGCGGCGGCGCGGCGGGGGCGTCCAGCCTCAGCGCGGCGTGATCAGCAAGCGCATCCCGCCCTTCGGGCGCAGCGCCAGGCGGCAATTCGGCCGCGGGGTGAAGCCAGGCGCCAGCGCGAAACGGAAGCGGCGGAACAGGATGGCGGCGAAGACGCTGACCTCCGCCATGCCGAAGGCCGCACCGGCGCAGATGCGCGGGCCGATCCCGAAGGGCAGGTAGGCGAAGCGCGGGCGGCTTCGCGGCGCATCGCCCAGGAAGCGCTCGGGGCGGAAGGCATGCGGCGCCTCCCACAATTGCTCGTGCCGGTGCAGCAGCCATGGCACGGCCAGCACGATGTCCCCTTCCCGCACGTCCCAGCGGCGGATGCGGTCGGGCTTCAGCGCCTGGCGCGCGAAGACCGCGACGGGCGGATAGAGCCGCATGGATTCCTGGATGACCGCGCGGGTGAAGGCGAAGCCCGGCAGGTCGGCGTAGGCGGGCGGGGCGGCAGGCAGTTCGTCCGCCATGCGGTCGGCCGTGGCCGGGTGCAGCGCGGCCAGCATGGCGGTCCAGGTCAGCGTGATGGCCGCGCCCTCGCTGCCGGCGAGGAGGAACATCACGACCTCATCGAGCAGCGCCTCGCCCGACAGCGAGGCGCGCAGCGCGGCCAGCAGCGGCGTGCCGCCATCGGGGCCGGCGGCCTCC
>NZ_JACADR010000121.1 GCF_016106005.1 Roseomonas rosulenta | reverse complement strand
CATGATGCGCGCCGGCAGCAGCGCGGGCGTGTCGAAGCCGCGCAGCTCCGCCTCGGCGCGCGCGAAGCCGGCTTCGGCCTGCGCCGCCAGCTCGCGCGCCGCGGCCGCCACGCCGGGCTGCGCCATCATGGCCGTGGCTTCGCCATCCATCACGCCATGGTCAGCCAGCAGGTCGGCCGGGAGGTAGACGCGGTCACGCGCCGCATCCTCGTCCATGTCGCGCAGGATGTTCACCAGCTGAAGCGTGCGCCCAAGCGCAAGCCCGAACCCCGCCGCCTGCGGCGCGCCGAAGATGCGCACCGCCATCGCCCCCACGCTGCCCGCCACGCGCCGGCAATACAGGTCGAGCGCGGCGGCATCGGCGATGCGCAGGCGCGGCGCGGCGTCGGTCTCCATGCCGGCGATCATTGCCTCGCATTCCTCGACGGGAAGGGCGTAGCGATCGCGGGCATGCGCCAGCTCGCGCGAGAGCGCGCAGTCGGGCCGCGCAAGCTTGGCGCGCCAATCAGCGAGGAAGCGACGCTTCTCGGCCTCCGGCATGGCGCCGTCGGCGATGTCGTCCACCGCGCGGCAGAAGGCATAGACCGCCCAGAGCGCGCGCCGACGGTCGCCGCGCAGCGCCGACATACCCTTCGCGAATGAGGACCCCGCGGCGGCCACGCGCGCGCGCACCAGCGCCGCGTCGGACGGACCACGGAAGGGGCTGGCTGCGAAGGCAAGCGCGAAATCCGGCTTGCCGAGCGCCACCCGTCCCTGCACCGGGTCGCTTGCACGCAGCCGTGCGAGCAGCCGCCGCGCCAGCGCGATGGTGACGGTCGCTTCCATCGCCAGGCGCATCGATCCGATCAGGCGTGGCAGGCCGGCTGCGGCATCGAGCCGTTCCTCCACCCGGTCCAGCGCCGCATCCAGGACCGCGCGGCGCGCGCTCGTGTTGCCGGGATCGAAGAAGGCGGCCTCGCCCCCCGCCAGCGCCATCCAGGATTGCGGCATGTAGATGCGATCAAGCGCCTCGCGGTCTGGCACCAAGTCCTGCAGGTGGTTGAGGACCTGCAGCGCGGTGCACAGCGCATCCGATGCCGCCGCCGCGTCCGGCGCCTCTACGCCATGCAGCCGGAGCAGCATCCGCCCGACCGGGTTCGCCGAGGACGCGCAGTAACGTTCCAGATCGGCCCAGTCGGCATAGTGCCGCTGCGTCGCATCCTGCCGGAAGGCCACCAGCATCGCGCGCGCCTCCGCCGTGCCGCTGCCCGCCGCATGCAGCGGCCGCGCGGCGGGTTCGGCGGTGGCTGGGTCGTCCAGCGCGCGCTCCAGCGCATCGAGCCGCGCGAGTTTCCCCTCAGGCGTCAGCGCGGCACTGTCGGCGATATCGTCCGCCGTGCGCACGAAGCGGTAGAAGCCCATCACCTTCGGCCGCAGCGCGCGCGCGAGCAGCAGCGAGGCGACCGGAAAGTTCTCGCCATCGGCGTCGCGCGTCGGCGGGCCGATGGCGACGGTCCCAGTCACGACGCCTCGGGCGCGGCGTAGGCGCGGCCCTTCCAGCCTTCCTTGCGCCCCATCAGGAATCGCGCCAGCGCGGTCCACTGGATCGCCAGCGCCACCACCACCGCCACCGGATGCAGCAGGATCGTCCAGTAGGGTTCGCCCGTCCGCTTCGTGATGGCCATGCGCAGCGCAAAGACCAGCGCCACCGCCATCGCCGCCTGCCAGGCCGGCAGCAGGAAGAAGGGCCACAGATGCGCCCCCGCCAGCACCACCGTCCAGACCGGCAGGCCGATCGGCGTGGCCATGCCCTCGCGCGCGTTCTTGAGGAAGCCGCGCCAGGCCTCATTGAAGTCCGGGTACATGCGGCAGCGCGCGATGTTCGCACCCAGCACGATCTCGGTGCGGTGGCCCTCGGCGCGCAGCCGCCGCGTCAGCTTCAGCCCGTCATGCAGCGTGGAGCGCACCGCGCCATGGCCGCCCACGGCCTCATAGGCACGGCGTTCGAACAGCATCATCTGCCCGCAGCCGGCCGCCAGGCCCGGATGCTTCGTGAAGGCGCGCCCGCCACCGGGCAGGTAGCCGATCAGCAGAAGGTTGATCATCGGCACCGTGACACCCTCGCCCCAGGTCAGCATGCGCTGCCGCGGCACGCCGCTGACCAGCGCGAGGCGATGCGTCACCGCATGCCCCACCAGCGCAGCCGCGGCATGCGGGTCGAGCCGGACATCGGCGTCGATGAACAGGAAATGCGTGCCGCGTGCCGCCTCGGCCAGGCGCGCGCAGGCGTGCATCTTGCCCGACCATCCCTCGGGCAGGGCAGGGGCTTCGACCAGCCGCAGGCGCGGATCGCTGGCGGCGAGCCGGCGCACGATCTCGGCCGTGCCGTCGGTCGATCCGTCGTCCATCACCACGACCTCGACCTTCGCCCCGAACTGGCCGAGCGCGTGCTCGAGGCAGTCGGCGATGTTCGCCGCCTCGTTGCGCGCAGGGATCAGGATGGAGACCAGGGCGTCCTCCGGCACGCGGCCCTGCGGGTCGCGCACCAGGGAGAGGTTGATCGCGCCGATCACCGCGGGAAACACCGCGAGGATGAGGGCGATCCAGGCATAATCCGCGATCACGGGGTACGCTCCGGCTGCTGGTCGTGGCGGGGGTCGAAGCGCTGGCCACGCAGCACCGCGCCCAGGCGGCGCCAGGTCTGGTAGACGCCGCCCATGCCCTCGTGGCCCTGCACCAGCGTGGTGAAGCGGTCGGGGTCGCGGGCGATGGCATCCTCCACGAGCCGGTCATGCGTGGCTTCCAGCGCCGCCGCCAGGCGCACGGCGCGCGCGTCGCGGTCCAGCGCCAGCAACTCGGCCGCCGGGATGGGCGCGCCGAAGGCGACCAGCATCTCCGCCTTGCGCTCCCCCCAGAAGGGGTAGTCGAGCGCGAGGGGCACGAAATGCGCGCCGGGCGCCATCTCCGGCAGCCGCGTCATGCCCGGTGCCATCGGGATGGGCCGCTCGCGCGGGTCGGCGAAGCGCCCCGGCGCGTTGATCCAGAGAATATGCGAGGGGTCCTTCAGCACGTGCTCGGCCGTGCGCAGGAAGGCGACCGTGCCGCGCGAGGAGCCGGTCTCGATCCCGAACACGCCCAGGCGCCGCATGAAGGCGTACTTGTTCAGCGCCCATTCGGCCATCGGCGTGAATAGCGGCCGGTCCTTCAGCAGGCGCCGGTACAGCAGCATGAAGGCTACCCCGTCCCACCAGGACGGATGGTTGGCGAAGATCACGCCCGGCGCGCCGCGCGGCACCTCGGGCATGCCCCAGCGCGCTATGCGCACGGCACGCATGTGGCGGCGCGTGAAGCGCGTGAACATGAAGTTGAAGAAATCCAGGTGGCGCTCCGAGCGGAGCGCCACCGGATCACGCCCTGGCGTCCCGGCCCGGCCCTTCATTCTGCGGCGAGCAGCGCGTCCCTGAGCCCCGCGCGTTCCGCAGCCTCGGACATGCCGCGCCCGCCCGCGTCGCGATCCATCGCATCCGCGGCGATCCAGCCGGACATCATGACCATCGGCATGCCCGGGCCCGGATGCGCCGCGCCGCCGCACAGGTACAGCCCCTTGATCGCCTTCGACCGGTTCGACGGCTTGAAGGCGCCGAGATACGCGCCGTGCGAGGCAAGGCCGTAGATCGCACCATCCAGCACCTTGTAGCGGTTGTGGATGTCGACCGGCGTGAGAGCACGCTCCACCACGATGCGCTCCTCAATGTCCTCGAGGCCCGCGGTGCGCTTCAGCTTGTCGAGGATCGTCTGGCGATAGGGTGCGAACATCTTCGACCAGTCATGCCCCGGGCGCAGGTGCGGGGTGTGCACCAGGACATACAGCGCCTCGCCACGCTCGGGCGCGGTGGTGGGGTCGGTGCCCGCGGTCGCGGCGAGATACGCGGTCGGGTCGGGGGCCGGCACGCCCTTCTTGTAGATCGCGTCGAACTCCTCCTCGGCATCGCGGGAGAAGACGAAGCAGTGATGCGCCAGGTGGTCGTAGCGCTTGTTCAGGCCGAGGTAGAGCACCACGCCCGAGCAGGCGGGCTCGAAGCCCTTCTTCTCGATCTTGCGCGCGGCGTCGCCCTTCACGAGTTCGGTGTAGGTGCGCACCGCGTCCATGTTCGAGATCAGCGCGTCGCAGGCAATGCGCTCGCCATTCGCGGTCACCGAGCGCACGGCGCCGTTCTCGATCTCGATCGCCGTCACTTCGGAATCGGTGCGCAGGTCCGCGCCCAGATCGGTCGCGAGCTTCGCCAGCCCCTCGGCCACCGCGCGCGTGCCGCCCTCGGGGTACCACACGCCCTCGCTCGCCTGCATGTCGCCGATGC
Organism: Roseomonas rosulenta; assembly: GCF_016106005.1. GTDB lineage: Bacteria > Pseudomonadota > Alphaproteobacteria > Acetobacterales > Acetobacteraceae > Neoroseomonas > Neoroseomonas rosulenta. The sequence continues at coordinate 8,579 of NZ_JACADR010000121.1, read as the reverse complement.
CGCACAGCACCGCCGGCGCGAGATACGGGTTCGACCCGACATACTGCGTGAAGTGGTCGAGCATCTGCGCCAGGCGCTCATCCGGCACATGCCCGCGGATCACCTTCGCGACGGTCCTGCCCATGCGCAGCGCCAGGATGTCGCGCAGCACCTCCGGCTTGAAATTGTCGGCGAAGTTGAGCGTGTCGCCGATCCCCTCGACCGGCTTCCAGAAGAAGAACTTCTCGCTGACCTCGTGCAGGTGCCGCGAGACGTCCTGGAACTTGCGGTAGCCCGCGCCATTCCCCTTGCCCGGCGCGAAGCGGTCCATCGCCTGCGCCATGGTGTCGACATTCGCCATCAGGTCGATGCGCGTGTTGTCGTCGAAGAAGCAGCGCCACTGCGGGTCGAGCCGGATCAACGGCAGCTCCGTCGCCTGGTCGCGCCCGGCCTCGGCGAAAATGCGCCGCAGCACGCGCGGCACGGTCAGGATGGTCGGGCCCATGTCGAAGCGGAAGCGCCCCGGCCCGTTCGGGTTGTCCAGGTGCAGCACCGCCGCCTTGCCGCCCAGCCAGGGGTTGCGCTCCAGCAGCGTGACCTGGTGCCCGCGCGCCTGCGCGACCGCGGCGGCGGCGAGGCCGCCGAGCCCGCTGCCGATGACGACGACTTTCGAACCCATACTCGTATCCTCCCGGTCAGTCGCCGAGCGCAGGCTGCGCGGCGCCGACCCTGTCATTCGCTTCCACCCCCGGCCGCAGGCCGAGGTCTTCCATCAGCAGGCGCGAGCTGATGCGCGCGCCCTCGTAGATCACCGGCAGCCCGCTGCCCGGATGCGTGCCGCCGCCCACCAGGTACACGCCCTCGGCCTTGCCGAAGCGGTTGCGCGGGCGGAAGTGCATCATCTGTCGCACATTATGCGCCAGGTTGAAGGTGGCGCCGTAGCCCACCGCGTATTCATCCTGCCAGTCCTGCGGCGTCACGATGCGTTCGTAGCGGATGCGCGATTCCAGGTCGTGCAGGCCGAGCGCCTTGAGCCGGTCGAGCGCGATGCGGCGGTAACGCTGCGTCTCCGCCGCCCAGTCCTGCCCGCCATGCAGGTTGGGCACCGGCACCAGCATATACAGCGTGGAATGGCCTTCCGGGGCCAGGGACGGGTCGGTGCCCGCCGCCGCCTGCACGTACAGGGACGGGTTCTCGGGAATGATCCCGCCCTCGATCTGCTGCAGGTTGCGTTCGTAATCCTCGGCCAGCAGCACGGAGTGGTGCGCGAGGTCGAGCTTCCCCTCGATCCCGAGGTACAGCATGAAGGTCGAGCAGGAATAGCGCGCCTTCTCGATCTTCGCGTCAGGCCATTGCGGGCGCAGCGCCTCGGGCATCAGGCCCGGTATGGCGTGGGCGAAATCGGCATTCACCACCACCGCATCGGCGGCGTGGCGCTTGCCGCGCACTTCGACCCCCGCGGCGCGATTCCCCTCGAAGGCGAGGCGGTCGACCTTGGCGTCGAAGTGGAATTCCACGCCCAGGCGTTCGGCCACGCGCGCCATCGCCTCGCTCACCGCGCCGCAGCCGCCGCGCGGGTGGAAGATGCCGTGCTCGTATTCCAGGAAGGACAGGATCGAGAACATGGACGGGCAGCGGAACGGGCTCATGCCCAGGTATTTCGACTGGAAGGTGAAGGCGAGCCGCGTCCGCGGGTCGCTGAAATGCCGCTTGAGATCGGTGTCGAGCGACGCCCAGGGGCGCAGGTAGCGCAGCCCGTTCATCACCTCGGGCGCGAGGTAGGTCATCAGCCCGTGGAAGGGCCGTTCCAGCACCGGGCGGAAGGCCTCGAGCTTCGTGCGGTTGTCCTCCATGAAGGACCGCAGGCCCTTCGCATCCGCCGGGTTCAGCTTGGCGATCTCGGCTTCCATCCGCCCCATGTCGGGCGAGGCGTCGAGCGTGACGGGGTTCGACCCCTCGAACACCAGGCGGTATTGCGGGTCGAGGCGAATGAGATCCACCTCGCGGTCGAAATCCGCGCCGCAGGCGGCGAAGATCTCGCGCAGGATGCGCGGATACAGGAAGAAGGTCGGCCCGATGTCGAAGCGGTAGCCACCCGGCGCGGTGACGGTGCGCGTACGCCCCCCCACCACCGAATCGCGTTCGAAAACGGTGACCCGCGCGCCATTGGCGGCCAGGATCATGGCGGAGGCGAGTCCCCCCGGCCCGGCGCCCACGATGGCGACGCGCGGGCGGGTCCGGGAAAGGGCGGGCAGCGAGGCGTTCATCCGGCTCATTCTGTCAGGTTTGCGTCTGCGGAGATTGCATTGCCGGCCGGCCATGCAAGGGCATGGGCCTCATGCGGCCAGCGCCCCGGCGATTTCCGCCACGCGCCCACCGGCCCGCGGCAGCAGGCGACGCAGGTAGAAATCGGCGATCGGACCGTAGGTGGAAGAATCCTCCGCCGCGGCGCGCGCGACCATCCAGCCGCCGAGCACCCAGCCGGCGGCCTCGAGATAGGCCACCGCCACGGACTGCGCGGCCTCGGCATCGCGCCCCTGCGCGTCGAGCACTGCCGCGGTCGCCTCCTCCAGCGCCGCCACCGCGCTGCGCAGCCGGGCATCGGGCGTGCGCTTCACCTCCGCGAGCAACGCGCGCATCGCCGCGCCGCCATCCTTGGCCACCTTGCGCACCAGCAGGTCGATCGCCTGGATGCCGTTGGTGCCCTCGTAGATCGGCGCGATGCGCGCATCGCGCAGCACCTGCGCCGCGCCGGCATCCTCCACGAAGCCCATGCCGCCATGCACTTGGATGCCGGTGGAGGCCGTCTCGACGCCCCGGTCGGTGCACCAGGCCTTCAGGATGGGTGTCAGCAGCGCCAGGCGCTCGAGCGCCGCCGCATCGCCGGTCAGCGCATGGCGATCGACGCAGAGCGCGGTCTCGAGCGCCAGCAGCCGCCCGGCCAGCGTGGTCGCGCGCATCTCCATCAGCATGCGCGCCACATCCGGGTGGTGCGCGATCGCCCGCCCGCCCTGCACGCGCTGCTCCGCATAGGCTTCCGCCAGCCGCAACGCCGCCGCGCCATGCGCGACACCCTGTGTGCCGACGCCGAGCCGCGCATTGTTCATCATGGCGAACATCGCCGGCAGGCCGCGATGCGGCTCGCCCACCATCTCGGCCTCCGCGCCCTCGAACAGCATGACGCAGGTGGGGCTGGCATGGATGCCCAGCTTGCGCTCGATGCCCCCGGCGCGCAGCGCGTTGCGGCTGCCGTCGGCCTTCACCTTGGTGCAGACGAAAAGAGAGATCCCCTTCGATCCCGGCGGCGCTTCCGGCAGCCGCGCCAGCACCAGGTAGACGATGTTCTCGGTGCAGTCCTGCTCGCCCCAGGTGATGTAGATCTTCTGCCCGTGCAGCGCGTAGCGCCCGTCGCCCAGCGGCTCGGCACGCGTGCGCAGCACGCCCAGGTCGCTGCCCGCGCCCGGTTCGGTCAGGCACATGGCACCCGACCATTCGCCGCTGACCATCCTCGGCAGCAGGCGCGCCGCCTGGTCGGGGGTGGCGTGATGCACCAGGCAGTCGATCGCCCCCGCGGTCAGCAGCGGGCCCAGCATGAAGGAGGTATCCGCCGCCATGCCGAGCTCCGTCATGGCGGTCCACAGCGCCGCGGGCAGCCCCTGGCCGCCATGCTCGACCGGGGCGGAGAGCGACTGCCAGCCGCCCTCGACCCACTTCGCATAGGTCTCGCGGTAGGGCGTCGTGACCACGCCATTGGCGTAGACCGCGCCGGTGCGATCGGCGGCCTGGGCGCCGGGCAGCAGCACCTCGGTGCAGAAGCGGTCGGCCTCGGTGACGATCTGCGCGATGTCCTCGGCCGAGAGCGGCGCGCCGGCCGCCTCGGTGAGCGCCGGCAGCCCGACCACGCGGGTGAGGCCGAAGATCAGGTCTGCGGCAGCTGTTGATGTCATGCGGCAACGGGCTCCAGCGCGGCGAGCAGGCCAGGGGCGGGCGCGGCCTCGCCCGCCGCCCAGGGGGCGAGCGTCGGCATCAGCGTCGGGTCGGACGTCGCCGCGGCGAGCGCGAGCCCCAGCACCGGCGCGAACTTGAAGCCGTGCCCGGAGAAGCCCGACATCACCAAGCATCGCGGCGCGATGGCTTCGACCACGAAGCGCTCGGCATCCTCGACATCGTAGTAGCAGGCCCGCGCGCCGATCACCCGGTAGCCCGCCATGTCGCGCAGGCGCGGCCGGGCGAAGGCCAGGATCTCCTCGACCTCGGCCGCGGTCGCCTCGCGCGGGTCGGCCTCGGCATCGCCGGTGCGGGAGAAACGGTGGTCGCCGATCTTGAGCGGCGTGCCCGCCACCGGCGGCACCGCGTAGAAGCCGCCATCCTCCGCGAGGTCGAGCAGCATGGGCGCGCGCACCCAGCCCTCGCGGTGCTGCGCGGGGGGCTCGAGCAGCACCAGGATCTGGCGGGACGGCACCACGCGCGGCGCCAGCGATCCGGGCAGCAGCCGCGGCGCCCAGGGGCCGGCGGCCACCACCAGCAGGTCGGCGCTGCGTTCCCCGCCATCCGCCAAGCGCAGAGTCGCCCGCGCCGGGTCCACGGCAACCGCCCGGGCGCGTTCGAACACCACCCCGCGCGCCGTCAGATGCCGCGCCAACCCCGCCACGATGCGCTCGGCCAGCAGCACGCCGCCGGGTTCCATGTGGAAGGCTGCGCCGATGCCGGCCTCGGTGAAGATCGGGAAGCGTGCCGCGACCTCGGCGGCCGTCAGGTCGGTGAAGGCGAGGCCATCGGCGGCCAGCGTCGCGCGGCTCTCGCCCAGCCAGCCATCCGCACGGCCCGAGACCGCCAGCACGCCGGTGCCCACGTGCAGCACCTCGCCGATGTCGCGCCAGACCTGGTCCCAGGCGGCATAGGCCGGGTCCACCATCCGCATGTAGCCGGCCTCCGCGCCATAGGCGTGCCGGATCAGCCGGTGGTGATCCACCGAGGCGCCGCGCGGATTCGGCACAGGGTCCTGCTCGACGATGCGCACCGAGAAGCCCTGCCGCACAAGCCCCCAGGCCGCGGAGAGCCCCATGATGCCGGCGCCGAGCACCAATGCGGTGGGGGAGGAAGCCATGCGTCCATCCTATGCCTCGCCCGTGGGCAAGTGTGAACACTCCACCGACAGGATGATGCGCCCGGTCAAGTTTTCCCCCGGGCCAAGGCCCCGCATCGGGCCGTGGGCGGCCAGCCCCGGCCGGTTCGGCACATCCGGCAGGTGGGAGGACGGCTCGACACACAGCACCGCCCGGTCGCGCGGCGCATAGACCTGAAGGTTGGTCGCCAGCGCGCCGCTGGCGGCGATGGTGAGCGCCAGCCCCGGCCAGGCTATTCGCGCCACCCCGTCCCAGCCGGCGAAATGGGTGTCGAGGCCGAGGAAGGCGGCCTCGCCCCCGTCCAGCCCCTCGCAGGGCGTGGCTTCGACAGGCAGGCAGCGCGCGTCGTGGGCGAAGCGCGTGGTGGCGCGGAAGGACAGGCGCGTGCCGGGCGGGCGGAGGAACCACGGGTGCCAGCCGGCGCCGAAGGGCAGGGGGGCCTCGCCGGCATTGGTCACCGCCATGTCCAGCACGAAGCCATCGGCCGTGGCGGCGTGGCGCATCCGCGCTTCGTAGCGGTAGGGTCCCGCCGCCACGGATTGCACCAGCACCGCTTCGCCCTGCCCGGCCGCCTCCACCCGCCAGGCGCGGTCGCGCGACAGGCCATGGATGGCGGTGCCGTCTGCCACCCGGTTCACGGGCAGGCGATGCGCCCCGAGCCGCCCGCCATCCAGCCGGTTCGCCCAGGGGATCATCCAGAAGGCGCCGAAGGGACCACCGAGGCGCTCGCCGGCCGGTACCGGCACCAGGATGTCCTGCCCGCGGAAGCGCAGCGCGGTCATGCCGCCGCCATCCTGAGGCGCCAGCGCCGCCTGCCACCCGTGCCCGTCGAGGATCAGCCCGTCCATCGCGCCATTGCAGCGCGGCGGCACGCCGCTGGCGAGACGGAAAAGCCACCGCCCCGGCGCCGTGCCCGCGCGGACTGCTGCGCCGCCGGGCCTCAGGCGAAGGCGCGCAGCGCCAGCCAGGCGCCGAGCAGCCCCAGCGCCACTTGCACGACATTGCGGAAGGCAGCCTCGTCCAGCCGGGACTGCAGCCGCCGCCCCGCCTCCATGCCCGCGAAGGCCGGCAGCACTCCGGCCAGAGAGGCCAGCCCGATCCCCACCGGCACCAGCCCGCCCCCTGCAAGTGCGGTCGCCAGCGCCCCATTCACCAGCACGACGCCGAGCCCGAACCCCTGCACGAACTGCTCCCGCGGCAGGCGAATCGCCTGCAGCCAGGGCGCGGCCGGCACCAGGAAGCTGCCGGTCAGTCCGGCGATGGCGCCCGAGAGCGCGCCCATCGGCGGCCCCAGCCAGCGCTCGGCGGCGGGGGAGGGCGCGGGCAGCCGTGGTGCCGCCAGCGCCAGCGCCGAGGAGCCCACCAGGACCACCCCCAGCGCGCCCGACAGCAGCAGCGCATCCGTGCGCGCGATCTGCCCCGCCGCGGCGAAGGTCGCGATCGCCGCGCAGGCCAGGAACACGCCGATGCGGGGTGCGACCGCGCGCAGTTGTCCGCCGGCGAAGGCCTGCCAGGCATTGGTGGCGAGCGAGGGCACCAGCATCAGCGCCATCGCCTCGGGCAGAGGGCGCACGAGCGCCAGAAGCGCGATCGAGACGGTGGGCAGCCCGAACCCCGCCACGCCCTTCACGAGCCCGGCGATGAGGAAGACAGGGATGATGAGGAGGACGTCGGCCATGGCGCGATCCTGGCGCAAGGCGCGGGGCAATGCTGCGGCCCATGCCGAAGCAGGGCACGGCCAGCGCGGCGCGATGCCGCCGCGTGCCCGCACCACCCGCCCCCGAAGCGCCCGATCCGGATCGCCCGCACGCTTGGTCGATCCACCCTCCGCCCGGCCCCTGCGGTCACGCCGCCGGGCGTATGTCCGAGAATCTCGGCACCGGCCCGCATCCCCGCCCGGCTACCCGACGACGGTATCCCGAACTGGCGGCCGGGCAGGGGGAGCGTGCAGTTGCCGGGCTGCACGATGCGCCGGACGGCGCGCGCCCAGGTGGCCTCTCAGCCCTCCGGCGCAGCGGCCGGAGGCGGTCGCAGCGCCGCCATGCGCGCCCGCACCTGCTCGGCATCCGTCAGCGCCCCGGCGTAGCGCGGCGCCAGCCCCAGCATCGCCGCCAGCGGCAGCAGCCAGATGATGCGCGCCCCGTAGCGGTCCACCGGCGCCGAGAGCGCCCCGGTCGCGAAGGCATTCACCGCCACCGCCACCAGCAGCCCCACCACCAGGGCCGCGCGCACCCGGTCGCCGCGCCACAGCGCCAGCACCAGCCCGGCCAGGGCCAGCGCCAGGCTGGCCAGCAGCGCCGGGCGATGCGGCAGCAGGAAGGGGGCGGCCAGCGCCGGCAGGTCCCCGCGCATCTGCGCCGCGGCATCAAAGGCCGCCAGTTCGCTGGCGGGCATCGTCGCGATGGCCCGCCGCGCCGAGGCCGCCAGGTGCCGGTTGCCCAGCGTATCCCCCACCGCCACCATCCCCGCCTGCGCGAGGGTATTGCGTGCCATGGCGGCGGCGACCTCGCCTGGGCGCTCGCGCAACGTGCGGGCGATGATCTCGCTCGCCTCGGGCGCCAGGCGCATCGCCCCCATCGGGATCGGCGTACCGTTCGGCTGGCGGTTCGGCGGGCCCTCGGCGCTCCAGAGGAAATGGTCGCTGTCCATCGGCATGCGTGCGGCGAAGGCGCACAGGTGCCAGCCGGCGCGTGGGCATGCGGAGCGGATGGTGTGCGCGGCGGGTCCATCCGCCTGCAGCCGCGCCAACAGGAATACCGCGCCATGGGGAGACAGCGTGGGCTTCCCGAAGGCCCAGGCATTGGCGGCGACCAGCGCGCCGGCGGCGACCGCGATGGGCAGCGCTGCGCGCAGAGGCGCCAGCACGCCGCGCGTCGCCACGGCGACGAACACCACCAGCGCCAACGCGGTCGGCAGGTGCGACAGGTGTGCCGCCACCGCGAAGGCTCCAAGCAGCGTCAGCCACGCCGCCTCGCCGGGCGAAAACCGGTTCCGCGCCAAGCCCAGCAGCAGCAGGCACAGCGGCGCTACCGCGGCGAATACGTCCGGCATCAGGGTGGAGGCGAACCAGGGCAGCGAGGTCAGCGCCGCCAGCCCCGCGCACAACGCCACATGTGCCCCCGGCGTGATGCCGCCGCGCGCCGCGCGCTGCGCCAGCCACAGCAGGTGCGAGACCACGACCACCTGCCCCGCCAGCGCCGGCCACAGCGACCAGCCCCAGTGAAAGGCGTGCAGGAAGGGCCCGTAGGCCGGCGACTTGTCCCAGGGCCATTCGGGAAACAGCGTCTGGCCGAGGTAGGAGACGCTATCGATGAAGACCAGCGGATAGCCGTTCAGCACGGCCGGCCAGGCCAGAAGCGCCGCGCCGAGCAGGATCGCGGCGAGCGACATGGCGCGGCGCAGCGGGGGCGGGCGGCGCCAGGCCGCCGCCGCGCCGGCGTCGGCCACGGGGCTTGCGGTGGCCTCCGGCGTCGG
>NZ_JACADR010000120.1 GCF_016106005.1 Roseomonas rosulenta | reverse complement strand
GGCTTGCCGGGTGTAGCCGTGTCTGGACTCCAGGCGTGTGCTCTCCGGTTCTGCCAGCCCGGCGGCGACCGGCGCCGCCTGCAGCAACGTGTCCGGATGCAGCGGCGCGCCCGCCATCCACCAGGCCGCCGCCAGCACCGCCGCGACCGCGGCCGGCGGACGCAGCCAGCGCCACGGCACGCTCACCGCCACCGCGCCGCCGAGTGCGACCAGCGCCAGCATCGGCAGCCTCTCGGCCAATTGCCGCGGGGAAGCGCCGATCACCCCGGTCACCGCGACGAACCCCGCCGCGAGGCCGAGTGCCGCTGCCAGGCCGCGCAGCGCCGGCGAGCGGAGCAGCCGCGCTGCCAGCAGCGCCGCCAGCGCCACAACGGCGGCGACCACCGCCCCCCTGACATCCGCCGGCACCGCATCAAATCCCGTCATGGCCGCGCCCCGCCGGGCTTCGCGGCGCGGGCCGGGCCATGCCATCGTGGCGGCGCAGCAGGAGCGGATGGATGAGCGAGAAGACGGTGCCGGTGAAGGTGTGGGACGGCTGGGTGCGGCTGTTCCACTGGGGCACGGCGGGCTGCGTGCTGGTGTCGTATTTCAGCGCAAAGTCGGGCGCTTGGAACCTGCATTACGGGTCGGGCTACCTGCTGCTGACGCTGGTCGGCTTCCGCATCCTGTGGGGCCTGCTGGGTTCCGAGAATGCGCGCTTCTGGGCCTTCCTGCGCGGCCCCGTCGCGGCGCTGCGGCAATTGGCGAGCTTCCGCCGGCCGGGGCCGGACACCGAGACCACGCACAATCCGGCCGGCGCCTGGATGGTGGTGCTGCTGCTCGCGCTGCTCGCGGCGCAGGGCGTCTCGGGGCTGATGGCCAACCATGATGTCGGCTTCACCTACTCGCAGCACGGCCCGCTCGCCAACTGGGTCAGCGAGGCGACCTCCGAGCGGATGACCAACCTCCATGCCACGCTGGTCAACCTGCTGCTGCTGGCGGTGCTGGTGCATGTTCTGGCGGTGGTCTCCTACCGCCTGTTCAAGGGGCAGGACCTGGTGGTGCCGATGGTCACCGGGGTGAAGGAGATCCCGGCCTCGCATGCGAAGCCGCCGCGGCTGGCGCACCCCGCGCTTGGCGTGGTGCTGCTGGCCGTGGCGGCGTTCGGCGTGTGGTTCGTCAGGCGCCTCGGCATGGGCGCCTGACGCCCGGCGTCAGCGCGCCGGGCCGCGATAGGGGCGGTGGCAGGTCCCGCAGGTCGCACCGGTCTGGTTGAAGGCGGCGGTGGTCGCCGCGACATCGCCCGAGGCCGCCGCGGCGCGCAGCGCCTGCAGCTGCGTGACCATGTTGGCGTTGACCTGCTCGAAGCCGGCGCGGTCGGACCAGATGGCGGGCAGCGCGCGCGTCTCCCCGGTGCCGCTGCCGGCGGGGAACAGCGCGGGCAGGCCCTGGTAGAAGGTGATCATGTTGTCGACACGCTCGACCAACGGGCGGGTGTCGCCGCGCGCATCGGTCACGGCCTTGATCGCTTCCATCTGGCGGCCCATGCCGCGCAGGCCGTCGCGCCGCTGCGCGATGACGTCCTGCGCCATGGCGACGCCGGCCGTGCCCATCGCGGCGATCGCCGCGCCCGCCAGTATCCACGCCCTCATGCAATGTCCCCCTCGGATGACCCTGTGGCCGCGCGCGACCCGCGCGGCGCACAAATGAGGGTGGCATGACGCTGAGGCAATGCCCCGTGACAAAGTCGCGCGCGGCCCCCCGCTTGCGGGGCCGGGGGCGGGCCGCTATACCGCCGCCTCCGCGCAGCGGGCCGGCACCGGAGTGTAGCTCAGCCTGGTAGAGCACTGTGTTCGGGACGCAGGGGCCGGAGGTTCGAATCCTCTCACTCCGACCATTCCCGCCCGCGCCGCGGCGAAAGCCCCCTGAGCGATCAGGGGGCTTTTTCGTTTAGCGCGGCGCGGGGGCTGAAGTGCTTCCTTCCGCGTCGCGCCGGCAGCCTGTGATGCTGCGCCCATGATCCGCACGATGCTGTCCGCCGCCCTTGTCCTGATGCCGCTTGCTGCCGGCGCTCAGGCGCCACCGCCGGTCACGCCGGGCACACCCTATGAGCAGGCACGGCGCGCCCTGCTGGCTGATGGCTGGCAGCCGCTGCGCGACCCGGATGCCGACCGCTGCAGCCAGACCGACCGCCGCTGCGCCGGGCGGCCCGAGATGCTGGCCTGCTCGGGCACCGGCGCCGCGAACTGCCTGTTCGGCTGGCAACGCGGGGGCACCACGATCGAGGTCATCACCGAAGGCGAGGACACCGTGGTGACGGGCCTGCGCCGGCGCCGCTGACGCGCGCCGAACCGGTCCCGCTACCGCACCGCCCAGGCGATCAGCCGCTTCGCCGGCCAGACCCAGGCGATGCCCGCCACCGCGAAGAACAGGAACTCGAGCGTCCAGTGCAGCGCGCGGACATGGTCCGCCAGCAGCAGCACGACGACGACATAGGCGAGGAAACCCACGATCCCGACGATCGTGGCAAGGGCTGAGCGCGACATGCCCCCGCATCTGCCGCCTCGCCACCGTTTCGCCAAGGGCTGTCAACAAACATGGACAGTCAAAGTGTCGATCTTCTATCCTGCCTCGAGGAAGGCTAGCCAATTGCCGGCCCGCCGCCGCGGCTTCCCCGCGGCGGCGTCCCCCAACAGGACCGGCAGCGAGCAGACGTGACCACCGACACCCTCGACCTCAAGGCCCATATCCGCGGGATCCCCGATTTCCCGAAGCCTGGGATCCTGTTCTACGACATCTCGACCCTGCTGCGGCACGGCCCCGCCTGGCGTGAGGCCATGGCGCGCATGGCGGCGGCGATCCGCCCCTACAGCCCCGACGTGCTGGCGGGGATCGAGAGCCGCGGCTTCCTCGTTGCCGCGCCGCTCGCCCTCGAACTCGGGCTCGGCTTCGTCATGCTGCGCAAGCCGCGCAAGCTGCCGGGGCTGACCATCGGGCTGAACTACGCGCTGGAATACGGCACCGACCGCATCGAGATGCAGGCCGACGCCATCGAGAAAGGCCAGAGGGTCGTGCTCCTGGATGACCTGCTCGCGACGGGCGGGACCATGGCGGCGGGGATCTCCCTGCTCCGCCAGGCGGGGGCGGTGGTGCCGTGCGCGGCCGCGCTGATCGAGCTGACCTTCCTTGGCGGCAGGAGCAGGCTCGATGTCCCGTTCGAATCCCTCGTCGCTTACGACGAGTAGGCCGCAGGCCCCCTCCCCCGCGCCGTTCCGCGACGCGCTCGCGGCTGCCGTCGCCGCGGCGCCGACCGGCATCGTGGTGTCGGATCCGAACCAGCCCGACTGCCCGATCGTCTATGCCAACCCGGCCTTCTTCCGCATCACCGGCTATCGGCCGGAGGAGGTCATCGGGCGCAACTGCCGCTTCCTCCAGGGGGCGGGCACCGACCCCGCGCATGTCCACGCCATCCGCCGCGCGATCGCCGAGCGCCGCAGCCTCGACATCGAGCTGGTGAACTACCGGCGCGACGGCACGCGCTTCGTGAACGAGCTGCACATCTCCCCGGTCTTCGGGCCGGACGGCGCGCTGCGCCACTTCTTCGGCATCCAGCACGACGTCACCGCGCGCGAGAAGCTGGCCCGCGCCAACCAGCGCGCCCGCCGCCAGGCCGAGCGCGCGAGTGCCGAGAAATCCGACTTCCTGGCCTTCATGTCGCACGAGATCCGCACGCCGATGAACGGCGTGATGGGCACCGTCTCCCTGCTGCTCGACACCGCTCTCGATGCCGAGCAGCGCGCCTATGCCGAAACCGCGCGGCGCTGCGGCGAGACGCTGCTCTCGACCGTGAACGAGATGCTCGACCTGTCGCGCATCGAGGCCGGGCGGCTCAGCCTCGAGGCGATCCCCTTCGACCTGGCGAAGCCGGTGACCGAGGTGCTGGACCTGCTCGGCCCCGCCGCGGCCGAGAAGGGGCTGCGCCTGTCGGCCAGCATCGACCCCACCCTGCCCGCGCGCGTGGTGGGCGACCCGCAGCGGCTGCGCCAGGTGCTGCTCAACCTCGCGGACAATGCGGTGAAGTTCACCTCGGCGGGTGGCGTGGGCATACGGGTCGAGCGCGCCGAGGCCGAGGGGCGCATCCGCTTCGCGGTGGCCGATACCGGCATCGGCATCGCGCCCGAGGTTCAGCGACGGCTGTTCCAGCGCTTCGCGCAGGGAGCCGCCGACACCGCGCGGCGCTTCGGCGGCTCGGGCCTCGGGCTGATGATCTGCAAGCAGCTGGTCGGGCTGATGGGCGGCAAGGTCGCGCTGACCTCCACACCGGGCAAGGGATCGGTCTTCGCCTTCGACATCGCGCTCGACCCCGTGGCGGAGTCGGGCCGCCCGCCGGCCACGCTGCTGCCCACACCGGAAGCGATCGCCGCGCGCGTCCCGGCCGGGGCCCGCGGGCGCATCCTGCTGGCCGAGGATGGCGAGGCGAACCAGCTCGTCGCCGCCGCCATCCTGCGCAAGGCGGGCTATGCCGTGGACCTGGCGCGCGATGGCGAGGAGGCGGTGGGCGCGGCGCGCACCGCCGCGTACGACCTGGTGCTGATGGATGTGCGCATGCCGCGCATGGACGGCTTCGCCGCCACCGCCGCGATCCGCGCAATGCCGGGTGCCGCGGGGCGCGTGCCGATCCTGGCGATGACGGCCTCGGCCATGGCAGGGGACCGCGAGAAGTGCATCGCCGCCGGCATGGATGGCCACCTGCCCAAGCCGATGGACCGCGCCGGGCTGCTGGCCGCGGTGGCCGAGGTGCTGGACGCGCGCCCGCGCCGCCCGCGCGCCCTGGCCCCCGAGGAGGAACCGCATGGCGCGCCGACCCTGCTCGACCACACCACGCTCGGGGAATTGCGCAGCGCCGTCGGCCCCGGGCGGCTGCCGCGGCTGATCGGCGTGTTTGCCGAGGAAACGCGCGCGCGCCTCGCGCGCCTCGCCGCGACCACAGACCTGATGGCGATCGAGGAGGAGGCGCATGGCCTGAAATCCGCCGCGGGCACCTTCGGCGCGGCCGCGTTGCGCGAGACGGCGGCAGCACTCGAGGCCGCATGCGTGGCGGGCGAGGCGCGCACCGCCCTGGCGTTGCGCGACACGCTGCCGGCGCTGGTCGAGCGCAGCCTCGCGGCCTATCCGGTGCGGCTTTCGGGCAGCGGCTGAGCCGGGCTGCGCCGCCGCCGGTTCCGGTGAAGCCCGCGGCCGGGCCTTCGACGTGCGGGCGTCAGGCGCCTGGTGTTGTGCCCGCTGGCAGCCTGTCCGATCGACCGAGGCCGGACCGCCTGGACACAGGGCCCCGCCGATCAGGGGCATCGCAGGTCCCGCGCGCGCGGGCGGCTACCGTACCAGGCCGGCCGCCGCCACGAGCCGCCAGACCGGCCCGACCAGCAGGTTGCACAGCACCGTCCGCACCAGGTGGAAGCCGAGCACCAGCGGCACCGCGAGGTCCAGCGCCTTGGCCGTCACCGCCATCTCCGGCATGCCGCCCGGCGCCATGCCGAGCATCACCGCCACCGGCGGCAGCCCGGCGAGCCATCCGAGCGTGAGGCCCAGCAGCGCCAGCAGCGCCGAGATGGCCAGCGCGCTGGCCAGGCCCGCCATGGCCTGGCGCCGCGGCCCACCGGCCAGGGCGCGCGGCGTGAGGCGCAGCCCCAGGCTCGCCCCCATCGCGATCTGCGCAACGTCCACCAGCCAGCGCGGCACCGAGGACGGCAGCGCACCGCTGCCCGACAGCGCCATGGCCAGCAGGCAGGGTGCGAGCATCGCCGCATTGGCAAGGCCCGCCCACGACCCGGCCAGCGCCGCCATCGCCCCACCCGCAAGCAGCAGCGCCAGCCCGCCCCAGGCGACGGGCGGCAGGGCCGCGCTGAAGGCGGCGTCGCGCCCGCCCTCGGCGAAGATCGCGACCAGCGGCGGGAACACGAGCACCACGCAGGCCATGCGGATGGTCTGCGCCACCGTCACCGCGCCCACCTGCGCGCCTGCACGCTGCGCCAGCACGGCCATGGTCAGGATGCCGCCGGGCACCGCGGCGTAGTAGGCGGTGCGGGCATCGCTGCCGGCGATGCGACGATAGAGCGGCGCCACCGCGACCCCCGCCAGGATCGACAGCGTGCCGCCGGCCAGGATGGCGGGCACCGCATCCCCCACCGCGCCCAGCACCGGCGGCGTGAAGCTCTGCCCGAGCCCAAGGCCAAGCACCATCAGCCCGACCGGATGCACCGCGCGCGGCACCGCCGCCGCCTCCCGCCAGCCGAGATAGGCGGTGGCGAACATCGCCCCGAGCATCCAGCCGAGCGGCAGGCCGATCGCGTTCAGCGCCGCACCCGCCATCACCGCCAGAAGCAGCGTGCGGAGATAGGCATCGGGCGGGGGTGCGGGCGAAGCGGGCTCGGTCACGGGGATGTGCGAGCCTCGCCCCGGGCGCGGGGCGCGTCAAAGGGGTGCGGGCATCATGCTTCCTTAACCTTCGTCTTGCAGGATGAGATGGGAGCACAGCCATGACGCCCGATCTCGCCCTACGACCCCTGCCGATCAGCGACGCGCCGCGCGCGCCGATGCGCTCCGCCGGCCCCGAGCGAGAGCCCGGCGCGGCGCCGCCGCCCGCCGCCCCCGTCACGCCCAATCCGCGGCTGCGGCTCGATGGCAGCCTCGGCATGGTGGTGATCGAGTTCCGCGACCAGGTCGGCGATGTCGCGAACACCATCCCGAGCCCGCGCCAGATCGCTGCCTATCGCGCAGCGGTGGTCTCGGACGCACCGGTGCCGGTCGGTGTCGTGGAACGCCCGACGCCGGGCGTGGCGCCCGCGGAGGCGCCAGAACTGCCCGCGGCGCCGGCGCTGCAGGCATATCTGCCGGAGGCCGCCGGGACGGAGTGAGGCAGGATCGCGCGCCGCGTCGCTGCGTCACGCCGAGGCCTTGCGGCACCGCCGCCCCACGCGCACGCCGGAGCGCCGTCAGCCGCGCGCGACCAGGCCCTGCGCCACCTGTTCGTTCACCTCGATAAGGAAGGCGATATCAGGCTCGCCCTGGTCCATCTCCCGCTGCACGGCACGGCCCAGCGAGATCAGCCCCGCACGCATCGGCGGCGGCAGCTGGTTGGCGGGGTCCGTCAGCGCGGATTCCACCGCGAGCCAGAGCCGCCGGTTGTCAGCCACCGCGCGCACCCGCGCCGGCCCGTCGGGAGCCTGCTGCACGGCGCGCAGCCCGCCGGTGACGCGGCGGAAGATGTCGGCTTCCTGTTCGCGCGGGTCGCGCGCCGCGCGTGCGGCGCCATAGGCGCGCACGATGTCGGCCATGGTCACTGCGCATCCTCCTCGGCCAGGGCAGAGAGCGGTGCCACGCCCAGCACCACTTCCTCGTGCCGCATGACGCGGCGCGTGAGCTTCAGCGCCTGGTAGCATTCGTCGGCCTCGGCGGCCGCCAGGGCGCGGTCGAGCAGGTCGCGCGCGAGGGTCGAGGTGGTGGCAGCCTGGAATTCCGCGATCAGGCGGCGGGCGACGGCAAACCCGGCCTCGCGCTCATCCTCGTCGCCGATATAGGCGGTCTGGAGCGCGAAATAGATGCGGCGCGCGGGGGTGTTCGCCGCCTCGGGCGTCATCAGCTGCTTGCCGAAAAGGAAGCGTGCCTTGGCGGTGAGTTCGATGCGCGCGCGATTGCGGAAGCGGATCGGCGCGCCATTGACGACCATGAGGTCGCCCTGTCGGAGTTCGAGCACCAGCGTGGACATCCTGTCCTCCCGGAATGGGTTGCGGTGGTACGGCGCCGGCGAGGGCCGGCGCCGTCCGGGAGCTCAGCGGAACAGGCTCAGCAGCGTCTGCGGCGCCTGGTTCGCGATCGAGAGCGCCTGGGTGCCGAGCTGCTGGCGGATCTGAAGCGACTGCAGCCGCGCCGATTCCTTCGCGAGGTCGGCGTCGATCAGTGCACCGAGGCCCGCTTCCAGCGCATCAGCCTTGTCCTTGTTGTAGGACATCTGCGCGTCAATGTAGCGCGAGTCGGACCCGAAGGTGTTCAGCGCGTTGCTGATCGCCGACTGCACGGTCTTGAAGTCGCCACCATCGGCCAGCGCAGCCTGGGCGGCGGCCGCATCCGTGGGCGCCGCCGCGACGATCAGCGTGCCCGCGCCGTCCACCGCGGTGATGGTGTAGGTGGTGCCGCTCTCGTTGCGGGTGGTGGTGATGTCGCCACCGGGCGATGCCGTGGCCAGCAGCGTGCGGCCATTGTAGGTCGCGTCGTCGATGAAGTTGGTGATCTGCGTCTGCAGCGCGGTGTACTGCGATTCGTACTGCGCGCGCTGGTCGGCGTTGAGCGTGTCGTCGGCCAGGCGCACTAGCGTCTCGCGCACCTTGACCATGGTCTCCGAGACCTTGTTCAGGCCCGACAGCGCGGTGTCCAGGATGCCCTTCACGCCGCCCAGCTGCTCATTGGCGGCGTTGATGCCGGCGACATCGGCGCGGACCGCCTGCGCCACCGCGAAGGCGGCGCCGTCGTCCTTGGCGTCGTTGACGCGCAGGCCGGTCGAGATGCGCTTCTGCGTGACGTTCAGCGCCTCGTTCGTGCGATTGAGGGACTGCAGCGCCACCATGGCGCCCATGTTGGTGTTGACGGAGTTGAGCGACATGCGGGGTCTTCCCCTGGATCCAATGGCCCCGCGGATCCTGACCGATGGGTCTTGACCGATGCAGGGGCCGGGTTGCGCGCCGCGTCTTGCGGTGTCGGGAACAGGATGCGGGCAGCGCGGTTAAGGGAGGCTGAATCGCCGCATGGCATCACGCGAGGAAGCGCGTCAGTGTCAGGCCCGAGGTCAGCGAGATCGCGCGGTAGGACGCCTCGAGCTGCGTCTGCGTCGCCTGCAGGCGGCTGATCGTCTCGGCCATGTCCACCTCCTCGATCCCCGCGAGCTGGCCGGTCAGCGCCACGCTGACCTCGGCATGGCGGCGCGCGGTGGTCTCGAGCCGCTGCTCCACAGCGCCGAGCGCGCCGCGTTCCTCGCCCAGCGCATCGACCGCGCTGCGCAGGCCGTCGCGCACGGTCGCGACCAGGTCGGTGAAGTCCGCCCCGAGCTGCGCCTGCGAGGGGTCGAGTGCCGCCAAAGTCGCGAGCCCGCGCAGGATGTCGCGCGCCCAGGACCCGGTGGTCTGCCCCTCGCTGGTGGCCGCCGCGTTGCGGTTGGCGAAGACGCCATAGGACACGCGCTCGCCATCGGCCGCCGGCACCGCGCGGCGGGGCTCCGCCAAGCCCTGCGCCGGGTCCGACAGGAAGGGCGAGAAGGGCGTGGTGCCGGCGGCGTCGGACTGTGCCGCCGACAGAGTCGCCGCCCCCACCGCGCCCGCATTCCCACCGCCCAGCGAGGCGACGGCGGCCGCGATGTCAGCCGCCATGCCGCCCGTCGCGATGCCAGGCGGGTCGGGCACCGGCGGGTTGGCGCTGTCCGTCCCTCCGAAGATGTATTCGCCGGCATGGCGCTCGTTCAGCAGGTTCGCCATTTCCTCGAGCGCGGCGCGCGCCTGGGCCGCCACCGCCGAGATGCGCGCGCCCGAGGTGCCGTCCATGCGGATGGCCTCGCTGTAGAACTGCGTCGCGATGTCGGAGATGCGGCCCAGCGCCGTCTGCGTCACCTCGGTGCGCGCGAGTGCGCGGGAGATGGTACCCTGCCAGGCCTCGCGCCGCGCGATGTCGGCGCGCAGGTCCACCGCGCGGCGCGCCTCGGGGGCGATGTCGCCATAGCCCGGCCCCTTCCGCCCGTCCGAGACCTGGCGCGTGAGCACGTCGAGCTTCGCGCGCAGCGCCGCCGCACCATGGTCCAGCCGCCCGATCGGTCCGATCCCGCCCATTGCGTCACCTCACCGCGCCGAGCAGCGCGTCCCACATCGCCTGCACCGCGCTCATCACCCGCGCATTGGCCGCATAGGCGTTCTGCAACGTGACCATCGCCGCCATCTCCGAATCGACATCCACGCCCGATCGCTGCGCGAAGCGCGCCTCGAGCCCCTGCTTCATGGCCTCGGCGCCGGACACTGCGCCGGCGGCCGCGTTGCGATCCGCGGTATGTGCGGCCGTGAGCAGCGCGGTGTAGCCCTCGAGCGTGGGCGGCGCGCCGAAGGGCGAGGAGATCGTGCCATCCGGCCCGAGCCCGCCGGTGGCGATCGGCGACCAGGCAATGTTCGACTGCGCCTGCGCGCCGAAGGTGAAGTCCAGCACGCGGTCGAGCATGGTCGTGAAGGACGCCGGCCCGCCCGGCGGGTTGGGCGTGAAGGCCGATGGCCCGGCCGGGTCGCCCGCCACCGCATGGGTGCCGTCGCGCAGCAGGGCGGGGTTCAGTTCCACCGCGGCATTCACGCGGATGGTGCCGGCGAAGCCGACCATGGCGCTGCCGGCATAGGGCACGGCAGGATCCGGCACCGCGCCGGAGGCGTCGGTGAACAGGCGCAGCCCCTGCCCTTCGAAGCGCGCGGCGATCGTCGCTGCGGCGAGGTCGAGCTCGGACTGGTAGCGCGGCAGCACCTGGTCGCGCAGCGCGACATATTCCGCGAGCCGCCCGCCCGCGAGCACGCGCGTCACATCCTGCCCGCCCAGCATGATGCCCGGGATCGTGCCGCCCGCGCCATGGAGGGCGGAGGGGCCGATCATGGCATCGACGGTCGTGAAGGCATCCGCCTTCGGGTCGAGCGGCAGCACCACGCCGTTGCGGCCCACCAGCACGAGCCCGCCATCCTCGCGCCTGAGCGCGCGCACCTCGATCGATTCCGAGAGCGTGGCGATGGCGGCGTCGCGCCGGTCCTCGAGCGCGGCGGCGGAGCCGGTCAGCGCGATCTCGTCGCGGATGCGCAGCGTCAGGTCGGCGATCTGGCGCAGCGTGTCGTTGATGCGCGCCACCTCGGCCACCACGCCGTCCTGCGCCTGCTGGCGGGCATCGCCGACGGCGCGCGAGATCTCGTTGAGGCGGGTGGCCAGCGCCGTCGCGTCCATCACCACGGAGGTCTGGCGGCCGGCCTCGGCGGGGTCGGCGCGGAGGTCCTCGAACCCGGTGCGCAGCGCGGCCGTGAGGTCGCCGAGGCCGTCGCCGTTCTCGGGATTGCCGTGCGCGGTCTCGATCCCCTGCAGCAGGCGCAGGCGGACCTCGGCGCCGGCGGCGGCAGCGCGGCGGCTGTCGAGCTCGGTGACCAGCGCCTCGTCGACATCGCGCGAGGGTGCGAGGGAGCGCACGCCGATGCCGTCCTGGCCGACGACCACGGCACGCGTCGCGACGGTCTTGTTGGTGTGGCCGGGCGTCTGCGCATTGGCGACATCGTTCGCCGAAGCGGCGAGCGCGCGCTGCGTGTGCAGCAGCCCCGATCGGGCGGTGGCGAGGGCGGCGTCGAGGCCCATGCTGGTCTGTCCCTGTCCCGGTGCGCCTCAGCGGCGCGTGCTGCCTGCCGCGGAGCGGCATCACGCCGCGTCAGCGGCGCATGTTTATGGTGTCCTGCAGCATCTCGTCCGAGGCCGTGACGATGCGCGTGTTCGCGGTATAGGCGCGCTGTGCCACGATCAGCTTCGAGAACTCCGCCGCGATGTCGACGTTGGACCTTTCGATCGACCCGACCGCGAGCCGCCCCGCGCCGTTCGACGCCGGGTCCGAGGTCCGTGCCTCGCCCGATTCCAGCGTGCGCATGAAGGCCTGGCCATCCAGGCGCTGCAGCATGTCGGGCGCGTTGAAGGTGGTGATCGGCACGCGCGCGATCACCCGCGCCTGGCCGTTGTCGTAGTTGATGGCGACATCGCCGTTCTCGCGGATGGTGGTCGAGGAATAGGCGCCGAGCGGCACGCCGTCCTGCGCGAGGTTGCGCAGCTCGTACTCGTCGCCGGCGTATTGCGTGACGCCGCGCGCGGCGCCGAAGGCACCGAGGTTCAGCGTGATGGCCTGCGGCCCCTGGCCGAAATCCGCGGTGAAGGACACCAGCGCGGGATCGCCCAGCACCGCGCCGGCGCCGCTCAGCGTACCGGTCGCATTGACGAATTCGCCGATGGTGCCGTCGGTCACCGGCACGCTCGCGGCCTGGCCGAAATTGACGTCGATCGTGCCGAGCGACCCGCCCGCGCCTGGCGCCGAGACGTCGAGCGTCCAGGTATTCGCCGCCCCCGGCGTCCAGGTCAGCGTCATGGGCTGCAGCACCCCCAGGCTGTCATAGACGTTGAGGGTGGTGGTGACCGGGTTCGCTCCGCCGACGGGCAGGTTCGCCGAAAGCTCGATCGACCCGGTCGCGATCGGGTTGAAGACCAGTTCGCTGACGCGGATCGGCACGATCCGCGTGCGGTCGGGCTCGCCGTTCGCGCCCACGTTCCAGCCCTGCAGGAAATAGCCCGCGCCGTTCACCATGTAGCCGTTGCGGTCCATCTGGAAGTCGCCGCCGCGGGTGAAGAACTGGCGCTCGTCGAAGGTGGTCTGGCCGTTCGCCGTGCCGGTGGGCAGCGCCACCGAGAAGAAGCCCTGCCCGGCAATGGCAAGCGCGAGCGGGCTCTCCGACTGCTCGATCGTGCCCTGCACGGTGTTGGTGTAGTCGGGCCGCGCCACCACCGATCCGGGCCGGTGCACGCTCAGCGTGCTGTCGGTCAGGTAGGAGACGAAGTTGGTGTCGGTACGCTTGAAGCCGACCGTCTGGCTGTTGGCGACATTGTCCGAGACATGGCCAAGCGCCCGCGCCTGCGCCGTGAGGCCGCTGATCGCGGTGGTCATGGAACCGAACAGGGACATCTGGCTCTCCGTGGCGGGGGCGGGTGGTGCAGTGTGCGCGCCGGGGGCCGCCGGCGTGACGCGCCCCGGTGTGGCGCAAGCCCCATGCCAGCATGGCGCAGGCCCCGCGCCGGCCGCGGCGGCGCGATGGCACGCGCGGTCCCTGCCTTCGGCCGGCAGAAGCGTTCCGCCGCGCGGCAGAAGCCTCCCCGCGGGCGGCATTTCCTGCCGCGGCAGGGGCGCCCTGGCCCCGCTCGCCCGTGGCCCGGCTCTTGCGCAGCGGCCCGCGCGGATTG
>NZ_JACADR010000012.1 GCF_016106005.1 Roseomonas rosulenta | reverse complement strand
GGCGAAGAAGGAAAGCCGTTGAGAGGCGCCGCCCGGGGTGGGGCGAGCCCCACCCCGGGCATCACATGGGTCAGGTTTCGATCGGCGACCCCACGCAAAGCGGGTCAGAATTCAACCGGCGTTGACATTCGAGATAGATCGCCATCTCGAAGCCCAGCCGCATCAGAGCCGCGACGGACTTCTGAGCCTTCCGGCTCTCGGGATCGAGGGCCCCCAGAAAGCGGACCGTGATGCTGCAGGGATCGAGCACCATGTCGTCCGGGTGAGGCAGCAGCTCCCGCCCTGGCTGCTCCGCAGCGCGCGCCGCCGCCAGGCGATTGCCTGCCAATTGACAGGAAGAACCAACTGGTCCGGTCGCAGCGCAGCCGTTGTGTGCGTCAGCAACTGGGCGACGGAGAGGGTCCTGGTGCTGGATCTGTGAAGGCTCCTTGCGGAGACGCCGCCCAATGCGGCGCTCCCGCCACCCGAAGCCCGGAACGCACCGGGTTTGCTCCTCGCTCGCCGATCACGCCGCTGCGGCCGCGCCCTTCAGCGCCGCCCAGACCCGCGGCGGGCTGGCCGGCATGTCGATATGCCGCACGCCATGGTCTGCCAGCGCATCCACCACGGCATTGATGATCGCCGCCGGCGCGCCGATCGACCCCACCTCGCCGCAGCCCTTCACGCCCATCGGCGTCTCGGTGGAAGGCACCGGATGCGTCTGCATGGCGAAGCTCGGCAGGTTGTCGGCGCGCGGCATGCAGTAGTCCTGGAAGGACCCGCTCAGCATCTGTCCCGTGGCAGGGTCGTAGACGCAATGCTCCAGCAGCGCCTGGCCGATGCCCTGCGTCACGCCGCCATGCAGCTGGCCTTCCACGATCATCGGGTTGATCACCGTGCCGACATCGTCCACGCCCACGTAGTTCACCAGCGTGACCTGGCCGGTCTCGGGGTCGATCTCGACCTCGGCCACATGCGCGCCGCCGGGGAAGGAGAAGTTCACCGGATCGTGGTAGGCCTGTTCCTCGAGCCCCGGGTCGAGCGTCTCGAGCGGATAGTCGTGCGGAACATAGGCGGCGAGCGCGATGTCCTGGAAGGATTTCGCGCGGTCGGTGCCGGCCACGACGAAGCGGCCCTCGGTGAATTCGATGTCGCCCTCGGCGGCTTCCAGCAGATGCGCCGCGATCTTGCGGCCCTTCGCGATGACCCGGTCCGACGCCTTGGCCAACGCCGCCCCGCCCACCACCAGCGAGCGCGAACCGTAGGTGCCCATGCCGAACTGCACGCGGTCGGTGTCGCCATAGACGATGTCGACATCCTCGAACTTCACGCCGAGCTTCTCGGCGACGATCTGCGCGAAGGTGGTCTCGTGCCCCTGGCCGTGGCTGTGCGTGCCGATCAGCACCGTGACATGGCCGGTGGGGTGCACGCGCACCGTGGCACTCTCGTACAGGCCGCCGCGCGCGCCGAGCTGCCCTGCGATGCGCGAGGGCGCCAGGCCGCAGGCCTCGATGTAGGTGGACAGGCCAATGCCGCGCAGCTTTCCCTGCTGCTTCGCGATGGCGCGGCGCGCGGCGAAGCCGTCCCAGTCCGCCAGCGCCAGCGCGCGGTCCATGCAGCCCAGTGGATCCCCGCTGTCGTACTTCATCATCACCGGCGTCTGGTAGGGGAAGGCGTCGCGCGGGATCATGTTGCGCCGGCGTATCTCAGCCTTGTCGATACCCATCTCTGTGGCCGCGATATCGACGAGGCGCTCCACCACGAAGGTTGCCTCCGGCCGCCCCGCGCCGCGATAGGCATCGACGGGCACGGTGTTGGTGAAGGCGACCTTCACCTGGCAGTGGATCGCCGGCGTGGTGTAGACGCCCGCCAGTAGCGGAGCATAGAGGTTGGTCGGGATATTCGGCCCGAAGGTCGAGATATAGCCGCCAATATTGCCGATCGTCAGCACCTTCATGCCGAGGAAGCGGCCCTCGGCATCCAGCGCCAACGCCGCCTCGGTCACATGGTCGCGGCCATGGGCATCGCTGATGAAGCCCTCGCTTCGTTCGCACACCCACTTCAACGGGCGGCCGATACGCTGCGCCGCGAAGGTGATCACCGCCTCCTCGGCGTAGTGGAACTGCTTCACGCCGAAGCCGCCACCGACATCGGGTGCCACCACGCGCAGCCGGTGCTGCGGGATGTTGAGCACGAAGGCACCCATCAGCATGCGCACCACATGCGGAAACTGGCTGGTGGTGAACAGCGTGTACTGCCCTGTGCTGCGCTCGAATTCCGCGATGGCGGCTCGAGGTTCCATCGGGTTGCCGACCAGGCGGTTGTTCACGAGCTTGAGGCGCGTGACATGCGCCGCCTTCGCGAAGGCGGCCTCGGTCGCCGCCGCGTCGCCGATCGACCAGTCGCAGCAGAGATTGCCCGGCACGTCGTCGAAGATCTGCGGCGCGCCGGGCGCGATCGCGGCTTCGAGATCGATCGCGGCGGGCAGCGGCTCGTAGTCCACGACGATGAGCTCCGCCGCGTCGCGCGCCTGGTGCTGTGTCTCCGCGATCACGAAGGCGACCGCGTCGCCGACGTAGCGCACCTTGCCCTGCGCCAGCGCGGGGTGCGGCGGTTCCTTCATCGGCTTGCCGTCGGTGCCGGTGATGCCCCAACCGCAGGGCAAGCCGCCCACGCCGGCGGCGGCGAGGTCCGCGCCGGTGAGGATGCCAAGCACGCCCGGCGCGGCCGCCGCGGCGGATGTGTCGATGCCGCGCAGCAACGCATGCGCGTGCGGTGATCGCAGGAAGACGCCATGCGCCATGTTCGGCCGCTGCATGTCGGCGACATAGTTGCCGCGGCCGCTGATGAAGCGCTGGTCTTCCTTGCGACGGACGGAAGCACCGATACCGTTATGACCCATGATCCATCATTCCTTCAGCCCGAGAACCTGAGTTTCGGCCAGGCACCCGCCGCCGCGCCATACCGACGATGGGACCACAACGGCCGACAGCGCAGGAATTGAGCGAATTCTAGTCAAACTCCGTGGTATTTGCATAATTTCTCGGCATTAAAAGTCACGCAAGGCCCAAACTGCCCGAAAACGATTCAGGTTGGACGTTGCGGCTTTCTTCCACGCGCCGTTACCGTTGGGACATGCGCGGCGGGCCTCACAGGCCCCCGCCGCGTGCTGCCGTGCCTGCGACGGATGCTCACCTCGCGCGTCCCCACCCCCGACCCCAGGAGACGAACCAGCATGTCGAAGCTGCCCCCATCCCCCGCGCGGCGGGCCCTGCTGGGCCTTGGCGCACTCGCCGGCCTCGCGCTTGCCGCCGCCGCCCCTGCACAGGCGCAGCGCGCGCAACCCTGCATCGGCGCCTCCTGGGAGCTGACCGGCCCGCTCGCGCATAGCGGCTTCGCGCTGCGCGTCGCGGTCGAGACCGCGCTCGCCGAGATCAACGCCGCGGGCGGCGTGCTCGGCCAGCAGCTCCGCCTGGTCGCGTATGACGACGTGGGCGAACCGGCGCGCGCGGTAGACAATGCCCGGCGCATCGGCGAACGCGACAATTGCGTGGTCATGCTGGGCGGCTTCCGCACGCCGAACGCCATCGCGCTGCGCGAACCGCTGGACGAGATGGGCCTGCCCTGGGTGGGCGTGATCTCCGCCGGTACCCAGGTGGTCGAGCACCCGAACGGCCGCAACCAGTGGATGTTCCGTGTTTCCATGAAGGACCGCTGGGTTGCGCCCTTCCTGGTGACAGCGGCGCGTGCGCGCTCGCGCTCCGGCAAGATCGGCCTCATGTACGAGGGCACCGGCTGGGGCCAGGGCGCCGTGCCCGATGTGACCGCCGCGATGCGCGCGGTCGACACGCCGATCGCGGCGACCGAGACCTTCAACATCGCCGACACCGACATGACCGCGCAGTTGATCCGCATGCGCGACGCCGGCGTCGACACCATCATCTTCTACGGCGTCGACCGCGAGGCGGCGAACGTCGTGCGCTCGATGGACCGGATCGGCTACCGGCCGCAGATCGTCTCCGCCTGGGGCATCGGTGTGCAGTTTGCGCAGACCGCCGGGCCGTTGGCCGAAGGCGTGATCGTGGCCGGCACCTACACATGGATGGGACAGCTGCCTGAACGCGCGCAAGGCGTGCTCGCGCGCATGCAGCAGCGCTTCCCGGAGATCCGCACCCCGGGCGACCTGTTGATGCCCTCGGGCACCGCCAATGCCTATGACGCGGTCTACATCATCGCCGAGGCGCTGAAGCTGGCCGGCCGCTTCGACCGCACCGCGTTCCGCGACGCAATGTTCCGCGTGAACTACCAGGGCATCGTCGCGAACTACGCACCGGCCTTCGAGCGCACGCAGGAACGGATGGACGCGATCCTGCCGGCGTCCTACCGCCTGCTGGCCTTCCACAACGGCGCGCTCATGCCCATCGAGCAGACGCCCTTCGGCACGCCGCGGACGAACTGAGCGCGCCATGGAAGCCCTGCTCCAATACCTGCTGACGGGGCTTTCCGCCGGCGCGATCTATTCGATGATCGCGCTCGGCTTCTACGTGATGTGGAGCGCCGCCAAGGCCGTCAACTTCACCTTCGGCGATGTCTTCATGCTGGGCGGCGTGCTGACCGTGGTGCTACGCGAGATGGGGCTGCCGCTGCCGATGGCCGCAGCGGCCGCCATCCTGATCGCGGCCCTGTCGGGAGCGGTCATCGAGCGTGTCTTCGTGCGGCCCTTCAACCGCGAGGCGAACGCGATCGGCTGGATGCTGACCACCATCGCCGTTGGCACGATGATGGAGAGCTTCACCACAGCGACCTACGGTCCGCTCGGCCGCGCCATGCCCACGCCGCTGGTCGAGCAGCCGGTCCGCATCGGTGGCGCGGGCATCTACCTGCAGGAATTGCTGCTGCCGGTCGTGCTGGTGGCCATGACCCTGGCGCTCGAGGCCTTCTACCGGCGTACCGTACTGGGCCGCGCGATGCGCGCGGTGGCCTACAACCGCGTCGCCGCCGGGCTCGTGGGAATCGATGCCGACCGCATCACCATGTTGGCCTTCGCGCTGGCGGGAGGTATCGGCGCGCTGGCGGGCTTCCTTGTGGCGCCCATCGTGCAGGCCTCCTCCTCGATGGGCGTGGTGGTCGGGCTGAAGGGCTTCCTGGTGGCGATCATCGCGGGCATCGCCAATGCGCCGGGCGTTGTCATCACCGGCCTGATGTATGGCGTGCTGGAGAAGTTCGTGGAGGCATACCTCTCCACGGCCGCGCGCGACGCCATCGGTTTCACGGTGATGATCCTGGTGCTGCTGCTGTACCCGCAGGGTATTTTCGGCCGGCGCGAGGTGCAGAAGGTATGACCGCGCGCACTGCCGGCTGGCTGGGCCTGCTTGTCCTCGCGCTGCTGATCGCGGGCTTCCCTTGGCTGGGTGATCTGATCGGCGAGCGCTTCCCGACCAGCTACGAGCTCCGCCTGGTCATGCGCGCCATGATCCTCGCGATCGTGGTGATCGGGCTCAACCTACTTGTGGGGCTGGCGGGGCTGGTTTCGCTCGGCCAGGCGGCGCTGTACGGGCTGGGCGCGCATGTGGCCGCCTTGCTGTCGCTCCGCGCGGGCTTCTCCTTCGCCGAGAGCATGGCGCTTGCCATTCTCATCCCGGCCATGATGGGCGCCGTGCTGGCCTTCCCGACGGTGCGCGTGCGCGGCGTCTATCTTGCGGTGATCACCATCGCCTTCGGGCTGATCTTCGTGAACGTGCTGCGCGAATGGGTGAGCTTCACCGGCGGCGCTTCGGGCCTCGCGAACCTGCCGCGCCCGACCCTGTTCGGGGAGCCGCTGATGGCGGTGCGGCGCACCAACTTCAACTACTACTACCTGATCCTGGCCTGCCTGCTTGCGTCGGTATGGGTGGCCTACGCCATCGCCAACAGCCGCTTTGGCCGCGCGATGCGCGCGGCGGCGCAGAGCGAGAACGCGGCGCGTGCGCTCGGCATCAACGTGGTGGCGATTCGCACGCTGGCCTTCTCCGTCTCGGCCGGCTTCGCGGGTCTGGGTGGTGGGCTGTTCGCGAACCTCGCGCTGTTCGTGAACTACGAGACCTTCAGCTTCACGGCCTCGATCGAATTGCTGCTGATGGTGATCCTGGGCGGATCGGGGACCATGGCGGGGCCGCTCGTCGGCACCTCGGTGCTGTTCCTCGCCACGCAGTTCCTGCAGGGGCTGGGACAGTGGCAGACCTTCGGCTACGGGCTGCTGCTGGCGGTCGTGCTGTTCGTGATGCCGACGGGCATCGTGGGATCCATCGCCGCGCTGCGCGCGCGGCTGACCTCGTCGTCCCGCGCGCGGGAGACGCGCGCCTGGCCGAACTGGGGCCCGGGTCTCGAGAAGGTGACCGCCGACAGCGAGGAAGCCGGCCAGGCGACGCTGATCGCGCGCGGCATCACGCTGCGCTTCGGCGGCCTGACGGCGGTCAGCGGCGTGAACATGGAGGTGCGCTCGGGCACGGTGCATGCGCTGATCGGCCCGAACGGCGCGGGCAAGTCCTCGCTGCTGAACGTGATCTCCGGCTTCTACCGCGCGACCGAGGGCGACGTGACGGTGTTCGGCCACCGCGTCCGCCAGGATGCACCTTATGACCTCGCGCGCCTTGGCATCGCGCGCAGTTTCCAGAACACCGAGCTGTTCGGCCAGATGACGGTTCTTGAGAACGTGCTGGTCGGCGGCACGCCGCATTTCCGATCCGGCTTCGTCGAGACCGTGCTGCGCCTGCCGCGTTTCCGGCGCGAGGAACGTGCTGCACTGGCCGAGGCAAGGCGACTGCTGGACTTCGTGGGCCTCGCGGATTTCGCCGACGAGCAGGGGCGCAACCTGCCCTTCGGACATCAGCGCCGTCTCGAGATCGCCCGCGCACTTGCGCTGCGGCCGAAGCTGCTGCTGCTCGACGAGCCCGCGGCGGGGCTGACGCATGGCGAGATCGAGGATCTGGTGAAGCTGATCCGCGGCCTGGCCGATCGCGGCATGACCATCATCCTGGTCGAGCACCATGTGGACATGATCATGGCGTGTTCCGACCGCGTCACGGTACTCGACTATGGCGAGGTGATCGCCGATGGCACGCCGGCCGAGGTGCAGGCCGACCCGAAGGTGATCGAAGCCTACTTCGGCCAGGGTGCGCCCGCCGCGCCGGCACCCGCGACGGTGGCGGCATGAGCACGATCCTGAGCGTCTCCGGCCTGCGCGTCTCCTACGGCCGGATCGAGGCGGTACGCGGCGTGGATCTGAGCGTCGGCACGGGCGAGTTCGTCGGCATCATCGGATCGAACGGCGCGGGCAAGACCAGCATGCTGCGCGCCGTGACCGGCGTGGTGCGGCCGGCGGCGGGCAGTGTGACCTTCGATGGCGCCGATGCGACAGGGCTGAAAAGCCACCAGATGGTCGCGCGCGGCCTCGCGATGGTGCCGGAAGGGCGCATGGTGTTCGCCGACCAGAGCGTGCGCGACAACCTGGTGCTGGGCGCCTATAGCCGCATCGCCTCCGACCCGCGCGGGGTGGAGGAGGATATCGAGAAGACGCTCGGCATGTTCCCCCGGCTGCGCGAACGCATCGGCCAGCAGGCCGGCACGCTGTCGGGCGGAGAGCAGCAGATGCTCGCCATCGCGCGCGGGTTGCTGTCGCGGCCGCGGCTGCTGATCATCGATGAGTTGTCGCTCGGCCTC
Source organism: Roseomonas rosulenta (assembly GCF_016106005.1). Classification (GTDB taxonomy): domain Bacteria; phylum Pseudomonadota; class Alphaproteobacteria; order Acetobacterales; family Acetobacteraceae; genus Neoroseomonas; species Neoroseomonas rosulenta. Next base: position 32,387 of record NZ_JACADR010000012.1, on the reverse strand, counting down.
GCCCCTAAGATCCTCGACATGCTGTTCCCGGTGCTGACCGAGCTGAACCGCCAGGGCCTGTCGATCCTGCTGGTGGAGCAGATGGCGAGCTACGCGCTGGCGGTTACGCACCGTACCTACGTCATGGAGAACGGCCGCGTGCTGTTCGACGGCCCGTCGGCCGAACTGGCCGGCGACGACCGCGTGCTGGACGCATACCTCGGCCGCCGCACGCGCCACTGATTTTCAGCGGCCCCCTGGTGGGGGCGCGCAAGCGGGCAGCGCCCGCTCGACACTCTACGCCGCCGGCACCTGTGTGCGGACAAACTGCGCGCGCAGGTGCTCGCCGCTCGTGGTGGCCTCAAACTTCGGTGCCTCGCCCTCCGCTACCGTGCCCGGAAGTGCTGCCACCGGAGCGTCGTAGTTCGGGTTGTGGAAGAACACGAGCGAGAGCCGCCGGCTCGCTGCCGCCGCTTCCACCGGCGGGTTGACCACGCGGTGCAGCGTCGCTTTCCACTGCCCGTTGGTCCAGCGTGCCATCAGCTCGCCGATGTTCACGATGTAGCTGTCCGGCGCGATCGGCACGTCCACCCATTCGCCCGCGCGATTGAGCACCTGCAGCCCGCCGGGCTTGTCTTCCGCGCGCAGGATGGTCAGCGAGCCGTAGTCGCAATGCGCGCCGGCGCGCAGCTGCCCGGGCTTGGGCGCTTGCGTCGGCGCCGGGTAGTTGCGCACGCGCAGTCGGCTGATGTGGCGGTCGATCTTGTCGGCGAAGAAGGTCTCCGGCAGGTCGAGCGCGAGGGCGAACATCGCCATCAGGTCCTCGGCGAGCGCGCCCATGGCGCGGAAGTAGTCCTCGTAGAGCGCGCGCAACTCAGGCGGCCGCGCGGGCCAGAGGTTCGGGTGGAAGTGCCGCCCGGCCTGCGGGCCGCGGAAATAGGCATCGCCATCCGGTACGTCGACGGGGCCGATCATCAAGCTCTCGTTCAGGTCGCCGGGCACGTCGACGCCCTGGCTGCGGCCGACGCTCTCGGCCTCGAGTGGGATGTAGCCGCGGGTGATGTCGGGTGCGGGGCGGACCACCGCCATCTTCTCCGCCTCCGGCAGGTCGAAGAAGGCGTTGGAGGACGCCTGGACACGCGCGATCAGCCCAGGATCGACGCCATGGCCGGTGATGACCAGGAAGCCGATGTCGTTGATCGCCTGGCCGACGCGCGCGGCGATGGCACGCTTCGTGGGTGCGTCGCCGGCGCGGAACGGCGCGACATCCAGGACGGGAACTTCGAGCAGCATAGGGTGGATCCTTCGCTAGAGATCGACCTTCGTCGCGGTGTCGGACAACAGGAAGCCGGCGAGCCGGGAATCCGCGCCGGGCGAGCCAAACAGCAGCGCGCCGACCGGCATGCCGCTGTCGGCGGCGAGGCCCGCGCGTAGCGTCGCCACCGGCCCACCCAGCACGGTGGTCGGGATGACGAAGGACGGGTCACCGGTGCTGCCGCTGGCGGGCGCCACGTCCGGCGCGGCGGGCAGCAGGATCATGTCGTCGGGCGCGAAGCCGGCCCAGAAGGCCGTACGCAGCGCAGCCAGCCGGCGCAGGTCGGCCAGGTAGGCATCGTCCGGGATGGCGAGGCCGGCCTCGATATCCTCCGCGATGCGCGGGGCGATGCGCTCCCTTGGCAGGCGCGCATGGGTGCGGCCGAGCTCGGCCACCATGGCGCGGCGATGCGTGGCCAGCATCTCCTCGAGCGATGCCGGCGCCGTCGCCTGGCGCACATCGAGCCCGACGGTGGCGAGGCTCGCCGCCAGCGCGGCCATGCGCGCGCTGGTCGATGCGACGGCGAGCCGCGCGACCAGCGGATCCTCCAGCACGACGATGCGCGGCGTGGCGGGCTCGGGCGCGCGCAGGCCGAGATGGTCCGCCGCATAGCCCGCTGCGAGATACGCCGCATCCTGCGCGCTCGCGCCGAAGGCGCCGACCGTGTCGAAGGAGGGCGCCAGCGGCACCACGCCGACCCCGCCGATCGAGAGCGTGGAGGGCTTGAAGGCGCCCACGCCGGTATAGGCGGCCGGCCGGTTCACGCTGCCCGCCGTCTGCGTGCCGAGCGCCAGCGGCACGGTGCCGGAGGCGATCGCCGCCCCCGAACCGGCCGAGGACCCGCCCGGCGTGCGCGCAAGGTCCCACGGATTCCGCGTCGGCGGCAGCGACTGAAAATATGCGTATTCCGTGGTGTGCACCTTGCCCAGGATGATCGCGCCGGCGGCACGCAGATGCGCCACCACCGTGGCATCCGCGCTGGCCGGCGCGATGTTGGCGCGCGAGGGGCTGTTGGCACGCGTGGGCAGGCCACGCACGTCGATCACGTCCTTCACCGCGACGGGAATGCCGTGCAGCGGCCCGCGCACCTGGCCCGCGGCGCGTTCAGCATCCAGCGCGCGCGCGGTGGCGAGCGCGTCGTCGGCCAGCACATGGATCCAGGCCTGCACCTGGCCATCCACCGCGGCGATGCGATCGAGGCAGCGTTGCACCAGCGCCTGCGCGCTGAGTGAACCGGCGGCCATCGCGGCCGCGAGGTCGCGCACGCGGCCGGGGTCCTGGATCAGCGGATTGGTCATGTCAGGCTCCTGAGCATCGCACGCTGCGCCTCGGTCGCGGCGGCATCGACCGCCAGGGTCTCGTCCTCGATCTCCCCGGTGAAGACGACGCCATAGATGTCGCGCGCCTTCTCGCGACTCTCCCAACCTTCGAGCACGTCGTGCAGCACGCGCGCGACATCGCGCGTCAGCGGGTCGCCATACCCGCCGCCGGAGCTGTCGCGCCCGCGCAGCGCCTGGCCCTTCTGCAGCGTCACCTGCACCACGTTGGGCAGGCGCGACGCATCGCCATTGTCGCCCACCAGCCAGGTGGCGCCGGGCGTGCCCTCCAGCCCGCCCACCACGCCGCGCGGCGGGGCGTGCTGTCCATCGCAGGAGATCACCGCCGTGACAGGATTGCCGGTGGGCGCGAGTTCGATCTGCTGCGCCGGCGCGCCGCGATGCCGCCCGGCGCCGGCGCTGTCCTGGACGATGCCGAGGCTGTTCACGCGGATCGGGTGCTTGAGCTCGTCCACCTCCACGCTGTCGCGGTACATCAGCCCCGCGATCACCGGGATGGCGTAGTTCACCCAGCCGTCGGCGACGGGTGAGGCCGGGCCGCCATTGGTCGAGAGCATCATGCGGTTGACGAAGGGCGCATCCGCGCGGCGATGGTCCTTGCCCGAGATCACCGCCATGCCCGCGCCGAGGCCCGTGCCACCCTCGCTCAACCCATGCCCGTCGCCGAGCTGCGCGAAGGCGGATTGCGTGATATTGACCAGGCGCTCCGACACGTTGGTGGTGCCCATCGAGCACGAGTGCGGGAACTTTGGCGCCGCCACCACGCTCTCCTCGGCGTAGGTGAAGCGCAGCCGGCGGAAGGATCCCGCATTGCGCGGCAAGTCCTTGTCGAGCGCATTGAAGATCGCGCCCACCACCGCCGAGGTGGCCGCCCCAAGCGAGGTGTTCAGGCCGACATCGACGCAGGGCGGATTGTCCGAGAGGTCGACATGGATCATCGCCTCGTCGGGATCGATCTCGATCTTCACGGTCAGTTCCAGCCCGCCCGGCAGTATGCCTTCGAGCGGATCGGACCGCCCCTTGTTCACCAGGCGCGCCCTGGGCATGCGGCGGATATTGTCGATCATCCGGCGTTCGGAATAATCGAACCAGTCGGCGATGAAGCGCTTGACCGCGGGCGCGCCGTATTTCGCGCAGAATTCTTCGAGCCGCCGTTCCGCCACGCGCGCAGAACCGAGCCCCGCGAGGTAGTCGCCGTACCATTGATCCGGCACGCGGATGCGCGCGCGGCACATGCGCACGATGTCCTCGATGTTGCGGAAGTCCCGCTGTACGCGAACGCCCGGGAACACCAGCGCGCCCTCGTGGTACACGTCGCGCGCCAGCACGAAGTAGCTGGATGGGATCGAGTTGCCGATATCCGCCATGTGGCATTTGGCCACGCTGGTGAACAGGTGCTCGCCCTCGAAGAGGACCGGCACCATGAAAGTGTGGTCGGCTGGATGCGTATTGCCGCCATAGGGGTCGTTGTCGAGATACGCATCGCCGCGGTGGATGTCGCCCGCATGGTACCGACGCATGTTCGCGGTCTGGATGTGGCAGCCGAAGATGTGCACCGGCAGCCCTTCCGCCGGCGCAAGCAGCTGGTCGTCGCCGGTGACCAGGCAGCAGGAGAAGTCGCGCGCCGAGGAGATCACCGCCGATCGCGCCGCGCGCAGCAGCGTGTTGGTCATCTCCCGCACGATGCCGTCCAGGCGGTTCGCCATGACGGAAAGCAGGACGGGGTCGAGGCTCGCGTCGCTCATGGTCAGGCCGCCCGGCAATGCAGGATGTAGTTGCCCGCGGCGGAGAGCTCCGCACTGAGGCCGGGATAGACCACGATGGTCGTCGTGGGTTCCTCGATGATGGCGGGGCCGGCGATGCGCGCACCGGGGTGCAGCGTCGCGCCGCGGAAGATCGGCGTGGCGGCGCGGCCGGTCTCGGTGAAGAAGCAGTCGCGCCGTCGGTCCGGTGGCGGGTCGTAGGGCGCGGCCTCGGCCTCGGGCGGAGGCGGCGGCGCGAACAGGCCGATGGCGATGCGCCCCTTCCAGTTCACGAACTCGACCGGGCTGCCCTCGTCGCGCACCGCATAGACGCGCTCATGCGCCTGGTGGAAGGCCTCGGCCAGCGCGGCGATGTCGGCGGCGGTCTCGATCCGCGCGGCGGGCAGGGGCGTGTCGAGCTCCCAGACCTGCGCTCGGTAGCGCGCCTCCACCACCAGCTCGATTCGCGCTTGCGCCCCGTCCGCGCCCCTCAGGCCGCGGCGGAAGGCGGCGAGCTCGGCCTCGATCTCGGCCAGCGCGCGGTTCACCCCGGCGGTATCGAAGCTCGCGCTGTCGGTGAAGCGGCTGCGCGTCGCCTCGAAGACGATGTCGCTGTACTGCATGCCGCAGGCCGAGAGTGCGGAGGCAAGCCGCGGCAGGATCACCGTGTCACAGCCCAGCTCGCGCGCGATCGGCATGATGTTGAAGCCCGCAGCCCCGCCGCCGGCGACGACCACGCTCTCGCGCGGGTTGAGGCCCTCGTTCACCGTGATCTCGCCGATCGCCTTGATCATGAGCTCGTCAGCGATGGTCATGATGGCGGCCGCCGTTGCATCCGGCGTGCGGCCGATCTCTGCGGCGAGCCGCCCGATCACGCGCCGCGCCGCCGCGGGGTCCAGTTGCAGCCGCCCGCCATTGAAGTAGTCGGGATCGATGTAGCCCAGCACCAGCGCCGCATCCGTCACGGTCGGGACGTCCCCGCCGCGCCCGTAGCAGGCTGGCCCGGGCACCGATCCGGCCGATTGCGGCCCCACGCGCAGCAGTCCGCCGGCATCGACCCAGGCGATCGACCCGCCCCCGGCGCCGATGCTGCGCACATCCACCGTGGAGGTGCCGACGATGTCGCCGAGCCAGCGCTGCCCCAGCCAGGAATCGCGCGTGTAGACAAGCCCGCCGTCGCGCACCAGGCCGACATCGAAGGTGGTGCCGCCGGTGTCGCAGACGATGGCGTTGCCGCCGAGGCGTTCCACCGCCGCATAGGCGCGCCCCGCGACCGGCGCCATGGCGGGGCCGGATTTCAACGTGTGGATCGGGCGCGCGATCAGATCCTCGACATCCTGGCAGCCGCCGACCGAGGTGCTGACCAGAAGGTCGCCGCCGAAGCCCGCCGCGCGCAGGTCGGCGGCCATCTCGCGCAGGTGCTTCTGCATCAGCGGCTTCAGCGAGGCATCGATGGCGGTGGCGGAGGCGCGGCGGTATTCGCGCAGGATCGGCACCAGCTGGTGCGAGAGCGTGACTGGCACGCCAGGCATCATCTCCGCGATCATTGCGCCGAGTGCCAGTTCATGCGCCGGGTTGGCGATCGACCACAGCAGCGAGACCGCGACCGCCTCGAAGCCACGCTCGCGCAGGGTGCCGATCACGGCGCGCGCCTGCGCCGCGTCGAGCGGCGTCACGACCTCGCCCTCGGCGCCGATGCGCTCGGCGATCTCGAAGGACCGACGGCGTGGGATGTAGGGGTCCGGGTAGTCGTAGGAATAGTCGTGCGGGCCGTGCTTGCCGCCTTCCTTGAAGGTCAGCGTGTCCTTGAAGCCGGCGGTAGTGAGGAAGGCCGTCTTGGCGGTACGCTTGGTCACCACTGCATTGGTTGCGCGCGTGGTGCCATAGATCAGGATGCCAGTCTGCGCGAGCAGGTCGGGAACGGCCATGCCGAGATCCCCGGCGGCGACGCCGAGCGCGCCGGCCATGCCCTCGAAGATGCGCTCCGGGGTTGTGAGTGCCTTCCCGATGTGCAGCCGCCCGGCGGGGTCGAGCACCACCATGTCGGTGAAGGTTCCGCCCGTATCGACGGAGATCCGGTAGCCACCCATGCGTTTCCTCGACCCCTCGCGGCTGCGCTGCCCGCGCCGGGCACGAGGTTTGCAATTCACGTGCCGACCAACCGGGCAGGGGCGACAAGGATGAGCGATGTCTACGCGGCGAAGGGCTACGGGTCGCGCCCCATCGGCTTCGGCGAGAAGCCAGGCGTGGTGGTGGTGGATTTCCAGACCGGCTTCACCGATCCCGCCTTCCCGATGGGCGGCGCGCCGCTGGTCGAGCGCGCCGTGGAGAACACCGCGCGGCTGATGCGCGCGGCCAAGGCGGCGGGTGCGCCGGTGATCGCCTGCGTGGTGGCCTTCGACGGACCGAAGGGCGCGCCGCACTGGAAGGTGGCGCCGGTGCTCGACCTGCTGGCCGGCAGCGCGGGCACCGCGCTCGACCCGCGCATCGCCGCCGAGGAACCGGACGTGGTGCTGGCCAAGACCGCGCCGTCGATCTTCTTCGGCACTGCGGCGGGTGCGATCCTGACGCGCGAACGCGTCGACACGGTGATCGTGACCGGCTGCATCACCTCGGGCTGCGTGCGCGCCTCGATCATCGATGCCTTCTCGCTCGGCTTCCGCGTGCAGGTGCCCGAGGATTGCGTGGGCGACCAGGACGAGGTCGCGCACCGCCAGAACCTCAAGGATGTCGAGCGCCGCTACGCCGATATCATCGACGCCGATACCGCCATTGCCGCGATCGAGCGGTGGTCGCGCGCCAACGACCGGAGCTGACGATGCCCAAGGAAATCCTGTGTGCCTTCAGTGTCCATTGCGACGCCGTGGCCGGCTGGCTCGGCAGCTACATGGGGGATGACAGTCCCGGCGACATCAGCCGCGGCGTCTTCGCTGCCGAGGTCGGCATGCCGCGCCTGCTGCGGATGTTCGAACGCTTCGGCCTGAAGCAGTCCTGGTTCATCCCAGGCCACACCATCGAATCCTTCCCGCGCGAGACCGACATGGTCGCCGCCGCTGGCCACGAAATCGGCCTGCACGGCTACAGCCACGAAAACCCCCTGGCGCTGTCGCGCGCGCAGGAGGAAGCGATCTTCGACCGCTGCATCGGCCTGATCGAGAAGCACTGGGGCCGCCGCCCGGTCGGCTATGTCGCGCCCTGGTGGGAGGTCTCGGCGGCATCGATCGACATCCTGATCGAACGCGGCATCGCCTACGACCACTCCCTGATGCACCACGACTGCACGCCCTACTACGTGCGCCAGGGCGATGCCTGGACGCCGATCGACTATAGCCAGCCCGCCGAGAGCTGGATGAAGCCGTTCACCAAGGGCCGCGAGACCGAGCTGGTGGAGGTCCCGGCCTCCTGGTATCTCGACGACCTGCCGCCGATGATGTTCGTGAAGAAGTTCCCGAACAGCCACGGCTATGTCTCGCCGCACCAGCTCGAGCAGATCTGGCGCGACCATTTCGATTTCGTCTGGCGCGAATACGACTATGCCGTGGTCCCGATGACGATCCATCCCGACGTCTCCGGCCGCCCGCAGGTGCTGCTGATGCTCGAACGGCTCATCGCGCACATGCTGAAGCATCCGGGCGTGCGCTTCGTGACGCTGGAAGAGATGGTCGCGGACTTCCGCCGCCGCGTCCCGCGCGCGCACGACGCTGGCGTCTAGACGTTCGGTCCCCGCCTCTCGCGGTGCGGAAGATTGCCAGGTGGACGCTCCCTCCCGGCATCTCCGGCGACGGTGCCGCAACTGCAGCGATCTGGCGCATGCGGGGGCATTCTGCCGCGCCGATGTGCAGCGTGACGATGCGCGCACGCGCTTTGGGGTGGGCTCCGGGGCTTGCCGGGGCTGCCCGCGCGGGTTTCAAATGCGCTGACCACGTCCGTTCCTGGGAGAACCGCGCCATGGGCTTCCGTCGACTGCGCGCCGCCGTGCTCGCTGCTGCCGTCGCAACGTTGCCCATCGCGGCCGCACCGCTGCCTGCCGCGGCACAGCAGCGCCCCCTCGTGTGGGGCGATACGCTTCCGGCGACGCTCGACCCCCACGCCATCTTCGACGTGCCGAGCCAGTTCGTGCTGCTCAACGTCTATGACGGGCTGTACCGCTACCAGGGCAACCCGCCGCAGCTCGTGCCCTGGCTCGCTGAGAGCCACACCACCAGCGCCGACGGCCTGACCTGGGACTTCACCCTCCGCGAGGGCATCAAGTTCCACGACGGCAGCGACATGACGGCGGAGGACGTCGTCTATTCCTTCCGCCGCCTGCTGGCGATGAACCGCGCGCCGGCCGCCGCTTTCACGCCCGTTCTGCGGGCGGAGAACGTCACCGCGACCGGCCCGCGCACGGTGCGCTTCGTACTCTCAAGCCCCTATGCGCCATTCCTGTCGGCGATCCCTCTGGTGGCCATCGTCAACCAGCGCGCGATCGCGCCCAATGTCGCCAACAACGACTGGGGCGCGGCCTGGCTGGCGGTGAACGGTGCGGGGTCCGGTGCGTATCGCGTCGATCCGGCGACCTACCAGGCGCGCGTCTCGCTCGACCTCGCGCGCTTCCCGCAGCACTTCATGGGCTGGTCGCATACCCCGCGCCCGATCGATACGGTGCGCGCGCGCCCAGTGATGGAGACCTCGACCCGCGTGCTCGCACTGCTGCGCGGGGAGATCGACGCGACTGATTCCTACCTGCCGACGGACCAGGTGGAGCGTGTCGACCGCAACGCCCGCACGCGCGTAGCGCGCGACGAGAGCATGCGCGTTTTCATCATCCGCATGAACAACAGCAAGCCGCCCTTCGACAATCGCGACGCGCGGCTCTGCTTCGCGCATGCCTTCAACTACCAGGGCTTCAACGACGTGATCCTGAAGGGCCTGGTGGTCCGCAATGGCGGACCGAACCCGAACAACCTCTGGGGCAACCCGCCTGACCTCGTGCCCTATGCCTTCGACCTGAACCTGGCGCGCCAGCATTGCGACCGCGCCCGCGCCGCCGGCGCGCCGATCGGGCGCGAGATCGAGATCCACGTCCAGAACGAGCTTGAGCAGACCGTCCAGGCCGCGCAGATGTTCCAGGCGGATCTGCGCCGGGTCGGCATCAACCTGCGCATCGTGCCCAACACCTGGGCCGGCATCACCGGCGCCACCGGCCAGCCGCAGACCACGCCGGACATGTGGGTTCACTGGGTCTCGACCTATTTCGTCGATCCCGAGAACTGGATCGGCCAAATGTACGACAGCCAGTTCCACGGTACCTGGAAGGCGAGTTCCTGGTACTCGAACGGCGAAGTGGACAGCCTGCTGCGCCGTGCACGCGCCAGCCTCGACCGCGCCGAGCGGGAACGGCTGTACCAGGCGGCGACGCGCCAGGTGGTAGCCGACAGCCCGGACATCTGGGTCTACAATACGCTGAACCTGCGCGGCCTTGCGCGGCGGGTGCAGGGGTATTCCTTCTCGCCCGTCGGCTCGGGCGGAGAGTTGCGCCTGATGTCGCTGGAGAACTGAGCACGGCATAGTGGCCCGCTACATCCTCAGGCGCCTGCTGCTGGCGCTGCCGGCGTTGCTGGGGCTGGTGGTGCTGACCTTCGTCCTGTCGCGCGTCGTCCCGGCCGACCCGGCGGCGACGCTCGCCGGCGATGCGGCGACGCCGGCGCTGATCGCGGAGATCCGCGCGCAGTATGGCCTCGACCGGCCCATTCTCGAGCAGGCGGTGATCCATGTCCGCCAGGTGATGACCGGGGATTTCGGCCGCAGCGTCTTCTCCGGCCGGCCGGTGGCCGAGGAGATCCTGCAGCGCCTGCCCGCCACGCTGGAACTGACCTTCGCAGCGCTGTTCATCGCCACACTGCTCGGCATTCCGCTGGGGCTGGTCGCAGCACTCCATCACAACGGGGTAGTCGACAATCTGGTGCGGGTGCTCTCGGTTGGCGGGCTTGCCATCGCCTCCTTCTGGCTGGCGATCATGCTGCAGCTGCTCTTCTCCATGGAGCTCGACATCCTGCCGCTGCGCGGGCGCATCGATGTCGCCCTCGGCATGCCCCCGCGCGTGACCGGCTTCGTGCTGATCGACAGCCTGATCGCCGGGCGCCCCGACATGTTCCTCGACGGTTGCCGGCATCTGCTGCTGCCAGCGATCACGCTGAGCCTGCCGGGGCTCGCCACCATCGCGCGCTTCACGCGCTCGGGCGTGCTGGAGACGCTGCAGAAGGACTTCGTGCTCTATGCGCGCGCCGCGGGCTACGGTCGCATTCGGCTGGCGGCGATCTATGTGCTGCGCAACGCCGTCACGCTGGTGGTCACCCAGGTCGGGTTGCTGTTCGGCGCGCTGATCTCTGGCGCGGTGGCGGTGGAGGCAATCTTCGACTGGCCAGGACTCGGGACCTATGCCGTGCAGGCCATCCTGTCGGCCGACTACAAGGCGCTGCTCGCGGTCACGCTGGTGGTCGGCGTCGTCTACGCCGTGGTGAACGTCCTGGTCGACGTCGCGCAGGTGGTGATCGACCCGCGCGTGGCGGAGGACGGACGGTGACGGCGCTGCGCCTGCTGTTGCGCGACCGTGTGGCGGCCCTCGGAGGGCTGATCGTACTGTTCGCCCTGGTGGTCGCGATCTTCGCACCCTGGATCGCGCCCTATCCCGACGACGCCTTCGAAAGCCACATCATGCAGCGGCTGCGGCCGCCCTCGGCCGAGTTCCCGTTCGGCACGGACAATCTCGGGCGGGACATCCTCTCGCGCGTCATACTCGGCACGCGCAATGCGCTGCTGGTGGCGGTCGCCGTCGTACTGGCGGCCATGGCGATCGGCGTGCCGATCGGCCTGGCGGCAGGCTGGCGGGAGGGATGGCTGTCCGAGACGCTGATGCGGGTGACGGATGTCTTCCTCGCCGTGCCGCAGCTGATCCTGGCCCTGGCGCTCGGGCAACTCATCGCGCCGGGCATCGGCGCGGCCATGGTCGCATTGGCACTGACCTATTGGCCATTCTTCGCGCGCACGGTCTTCGCCGAGACGCGCCGGCTGCGCAGCGCATTGTTCGTCGATGCGCTGGCCGGCATCGGCGCGAGCCCGGCGCGGATCCTGTTCCTGCATGTACTGCCCAATGCCGCGCCGGCTGTGCTGGTGCGCGCCACGATCGGCATGGGCTTCACCATCCTGACAGCGGCGATCCTGGGCTTCCTCGGGGTCGGTGCTGCGCCGCCCTCGCCGGACTGGGGCCTGGCAGTCTCCGAGGCGCGGCAGCACTTGCCGGAAGCCTGGTGGTTCCCGACCTTTCCGGGCCTTGCGATCCTGGTGCTGGTACTGGGCTTCAACCTGCTGGGCGACGGGCTGCGCGATGCCGCCGATCCGCGGCTGCGACGGTCGCGCCGATGAGCCCGCCCGTCCTGCAGGTCGAAGGCCTGGCCGTGCGCCTGCGCGGCGAGGGTGGCGTGGCCGAGATCCTGGACGACGTGTCGCTCAGCGTCCCCCGCGGTGGCACGCTCGGCGTGGTGGGCGAGAGCGGCTGCGGCAAGTCCACGCTGCTGCGCGCCATCCTCGGAATCCTGCCGCGCGGCGCCGAGACTCCGCGCGGGGCGATCCTGTTCGAAGGCCGCGACATCCTGTCGGACCGTGCGGAATCCGCCCGCGGGCGGATCGGCTTCGTGCCGCAGGATCCCTACCTCTCGCTCAACCCGGTGTTCCGCGCCGGCGACCAGATCCTGGAGATCATGCGCCGTCACGCCCGAGGGTCGCGCCGCGACCATCGCGACCGGCTGGTCGAATTGTTCCGCGCCGTTCAATTGCCCGATCCGGTGGCGGCGTTGCGCAAGTACCCGCACCAGTTCTCCGGCGGCCAGCGCCAGCGGCTGCTGATTGCCGCCGCACTCGCGTGCGATCCTGCGCTGGTGGTCGCGGATGAACCCACCACCGCGCTCGACGTCACCACGCAGCGGGAGATCCTGGCGCTTCTGCGCGGATTGGTGACGGAGCGCGGCCTGTCGCTACTGTTCGTCACGCATGATCTCGGGGTGCTGGCCTCGGTCTGCACGGAGGTTGCGGTGCTCTACGCCGGGCGCGTGGCGGAAGCCGGCCCGACGCGCGCGGTGCTCGATGCGCCGCGCCATCCCTACACGCGGATGCTGCTGGCCTGCCATCCCGATCGCGCGACGGATCTTGCCGGCATTCCCGGCACCGTTCCCGCCGCGACCGCGCAGCCGACGGGCTGCCGCTTTCATCCGCGATGCCCCATCGTTCACTCAGGCTGTGCCGTGGAAGCGCCACCCATGGTGAGTCTTGGCGAGGGCCGCGCGGTGGCCTGCCCATGGCACGAGGCTGCCCTTGCCTGAGATCCTGGGCGCATCTGGCCTGGTCGTGGAACTCGGCGCGCGTCGCGGCCTGCTGCGGCGGCGTGCCGGCGTGCGCGCGGTGGATGGCGTCGACCTCTCGATCGATGAGGGCGAGACCTTCGGTATCGTCGGCGAGAGTGGCTGCGGCAAGACCACGCTCGCACGAGCACTGCTCGGTCTGCAGCGCGAGAGCGCCGGCGAGATCCGGCTGGAAGGCCGCACCGTCTCGGGCCTCGACCCTCGTGCGGCGCGGCGCGTGCGCGAAGCGGTGCAGTATGTCCACCAGGACCCTGGCGCGGCGCTCGATCCCTGGTGGCGTGTCGGCGCGACGCTGGCCGAGGGCCTCGCCATCCATGGCATCACCGACCGTGCGGAACAGCGCGCGCGCATTGCCGAGACGCTCGCCGCCGTTGGCCTCGATGCGGCCATGGCGGAGCGCTACCCGCACGAGCTCTCCGGCGGCCAGCAGCGGCGCATCGGCCTCGCACGCATCCTGCTGTTGCGGCCGAAGGTGGTGATCCTGGACGAACCCACCGCGGGGCTCGACCTGTCGGTGCAGGCGGCGGTGCTGCGGCTGTTGCGCGACCTGCGCGCGCGCTTCGGGCTGACCTATGTGTTCATCTCGCACGACCTTTCGGTTGTCCGGCGCGTCTGCGATCGCGTCGCGGTGATGTATCTCGGCCGCGTGGTTGAGCACGGCAGCGCGGCGACGTTGTTCGCCGAACCGCGCCACCCCTACACGCGCGCGCTGATCGCTGCCGCGCCGCATCTCGACGGGCGCGAGAGCGGGCCCTCCCTGCCGGGCGACCCGCCGAGCCTGCGCGCCATCCCTCCCGGCTGCCGCTTCCATCCGCGCTGTGCCGCCGCGACCGAAGCATGCGCCCGCCGAGAGCCCGTGCTGGAGGATGCCGGTCCGGCACATGCCGTCGACTGCCTGCGCTGGCGCGAGCTCGCCCCCGAGATCCCCGGCCGCGACGCCGCATGAAGGCTTCCCGATGACGCGCTGCGATCCCGTCACCCTCGAGATCATCCGCGGCGCCGCGCGCGCCGCGCAGGCGGAGATGGAGGCGCTGCTCGAACGCACCGCCATGTCGGCCTTCATCCGCGAGAAGAAGGATTTCTACACCGCGCTGTTCGACGCTGATGGCGCCATGGCGGTGGGCAGCGACCTGCCGATCTTCGGCGACATCGTGGGCCCGGTTGCGGAGCACTTCCCCATCGCGACGATGCACGAGGGTGACCTGTACTGGTACAATGACTGCTACGGCAGCCGCGGCGCCGTCTCCCATTCCAACGACCAGGTCTTCCTTGCGCCGGCTTTCCACGAGGGTCGCCGCATCGGCTTCGTGATGGGCTGGGCGCATTTCTCCGACATCGGCGGGTTGCGGCCGGGCTCGATCAGCCCCGATGCCACTGACCATTTCCAGGAGGGCATCATCATCCCGCCGGTGCGCCTGATGCGCGACGGCGAGACGAATACCGACCTGCTGCGTACCTTCTGGCGCAACAGCCGCTTCCCGACCCAGTCGCAGGGCGACACGCGCGCGCTGATGGCGGCGGTCCGCCTGGGCGAACGGCGCCTGGTGGACATGGCCGACCGCTTCGGGCCGGACGTGCTGTCCGATGCCTTCGCACAACTGCTCTCGCGTACCGAGGCGACGGTGCGCGCGCAGCTGAAGTCCATCTTTCCCGTCGGCACCACCCGTTTCGCCGACACGATCGACAGCGACGGGCAGGGCAGCGCCCCGCTCACGCTGCGGCTGGCGCTGACGCGCACGCCAGATGATCGCTTCATCTTCGACGCCACCGAGACCGACGACCAGGCGGCCGGCCCGGTGAACCTGCTGATGCATCCGGACGTGCCGGGCATGGCTCTCGGCCTATACGTGCTGCAGGACCATCCGGGCCAGGTGCTGAACGCCGGCGGCCCGCGCGCGATCGACGAGGTGCGCCTGCGCGAGGGATCGCTGCTGGCGCCGCGCGCGCCCGCGCCGCTCGGCCTGCGTGGGCTGACCATGATGCGCCTGCTGGCGGCGATGCATGGCCTGGTGGCGGTCGCGCGCGGCGGCGAAGCACCGGCTGCACATTCGGCCTATGTCGTGATCGCGCTGCGCGGCACCGCTGACGGCAAGCGCTTCCTGCTGAGCGACGGCATCGGCGTGGGCTACGGCGCGCGCCCCTTTGCCGATGGCACCGACGCCGTCTACTTTGTCGCGCAGGAGAACTACCCGGTCGAGTTCATGGAACTCACCTATCCGGTGCGACTGCGCGCCTATGGCCTGAACCTCGATTCCGGCGGGCCCGGACGGTTCCGCGGCGGCTGCGGCGTGGTGCGGGAATTCGAGGTGCTGGCCGACGAAGCGATGGTCGCCATCCGCATCGACAGCGTGAAGAATCCCCCCTGGGGCGTCGCCGGCGGGATGAACGGCGGGTCCGGGCGAGCCGTGCTGAATCCCGGCACGCCAAGGGAGAGGATCCTCGCGCCGCTGTCCGACGGCACGATGCTCGGCAAGGGCGATGTGCTGCGCATCGAGACGGGCGGCGGCGGCGGCTGGGGCCATCCCTTCGACCGCCCGGTCGCGGATGTGCTGGCCGATGTTCGTGGCGGCTTCGTCAGCAACGACAGTGCCGCGCGCGACTACGGCGTGGTCATCCGCGACGGCACACCGGACACCACCGCCACCGAGGCCCGCCGCGCGCAACGCCCGCCCGCGGGACTGTTCCATCGCCGGGAGTACCGCGATGCCGTCGCCTGACGCAGCGCCCCTGATCGTCGCCGTCGACATCGGCGGCACCTTCACCGACGTGACGCTGCAGGACACCGCGACGGGCGAGGCCTGGACGGCCAAGACGCCCTCCACGCCGCGCGATCCGTCGGAGGCGTTCATCACCGGCGTGCATCTGGCGCTGGCGGCGGCGGGGCGACAGCCGCAGGCGATTGGCCGCGTCCTTCACGGCACCACCGTCGCGACAAACCTGATCCTGGAAGGCAAGACCGCGCCCACCGCGCTGCTGACCACGGCCGGCTTCCGGCACGTGCTGGAGATCGGCCGCGCCGACCTGCCGCGGCGCGACAACCTCTGGGCCTGGGTGAAGCCGCGCCGGCCCGTGCCGCCGGCCCTGGTCTTCGAAGCCGCGGGCCGCATCGCCTCGGATGGCAGCGAGCTCGCGCCGCTGGACGAGGCTGCCGTGCGGGACGCTGCACGGGCCGCACGCGCGGCCGGCGTCTCGGCGATCGCTGTCTGCCTGCTGCATGCCTTTGCCAACCCGTCGCATGAACGCCGCGCGCTTGCGATCCTGGCCGAGGAAGCACCGGGCCTGGCGCTGACCGCCTCGGTCGATGTGTTTCCGGTCGTGCGCGAATACGAACGCAGCATGGCGACCGTCCTCAACGCCGCCGTCATGCCGGCGATATCCACCTACATCGCGCGGCTCGAGGCACGGCTGACGGAGGCCGGGATCGCCGCGCCACTGCTGCTGATGAAGTCGAATGGCGGCGTCGCGGGTGCCCGGGCGATCCGCCGCGCGCCCGCCCAGACGGCGCTCTCCGGCCCCGCAGCCGGCGTGGTCGGCGCGCGCGCGGTCGCCGCGTCGGCGGGGGTGGCGGACATCATCACCGTCGATATCGGCGGCACCAGCGCCGACATCTGCCTGATCGCCAAGGGCGAGATCGGGCTCACGCAGACGGGCCGTGTCGGTCCCTGGCCATTGTCGCTGCCGATGGTGGACATGGTAACGATCGGTGCCGGCGGCGGTTCCCTCGCGCGGGTTGGCTCCGACGGCGTGCTGACGGTCGGCCCACAGAGTGCGGGCGCCGATCCAGGACCTGCGAGCTACGGCCGCGGCGGGCTGGAGCCGACGGTGACCGATGCGCATGTGGTGCTGGGCCACCTGCCGCCGGCGCTGCTGGGCGGGCGCATGGCGCTCGACCGGGCGCTGGCCGAGGCGGCTGTGCAACGCGTGGCCGAGCCGTTGGGCCTCGAGATTGCAGAAGCGGCGCGCGGCATCCTCGCTATCGCGGACAACACCATGGTCGGCGCGATCCGCGTGGTCTCGGTCGAGCGCGGACACGATCCGCGGGAGTTTGTCCTGGTGCCCTTCGGCGGAGCGGGTCCGCTGCACGGCTGCGCCATCGCCGAACTGCTCGGCATCACGCGCGTGCTGGTGCCGCCCGCGCCTGGCGTGCTCTGCGCGCAGGGCCTTCTGGCGGCGGACCTCAAGGCCGAGTTCGCGCGCAGCGTCGCCGAGCCGCTGGACCGCGCGGATCTCCTGCGACTGGAGGATGTCTTCGCGAGCCTCGAGAAGGAAGCAGCGACCTGGTTCGCGCAGGAGGGCGTGACGGCGACGGACCAACGCATGCGGCGCGTGGCGCTCATGCGCTACGAGGAACAGGGGCACGAACTGCCCATCGCCTGGCAGCCAGGCGATGAGCCCGCGAGGCTGGGTGCCGCCTTCGCGGCTGCGCACCGTGCTCTCTATGGCTTCGACCTGCCCGAGGTCGCGGTCGAGGTGGTCACGCTGCGTGTCGAAGCGGCTGGGCTGTTGCCGGCCCCGGCACGCCGCGAGCCGTTCGGTGGGGACGCCGCGCAGGCCGCCATCGGGCGCCAGCGTATCCTGCTGCGCAGCGGTGCTGTCGAGGCGACGGTGATTGACCGCGGCCGTCTCGGTATCGGCGCGACGTTTGCCGGGCCCGCCATCGTGACTCAGCTCGATGCCACCACGCTGGTTGGCCCTGGCTGGACTGCAACCGTGGACCCCTCCGGCGCGCTGATGCTGGCGCGGGGCTGACGGCGTCGGTCCGTGGCCGCGACGGAGTGGCGCATCCACTCTCCGGGGCGGCTTCCGGGCACGGAACCATCAGCCACGTCACCGGCGGCGAACGCATCCGCCTCGCGGGCGGCATCACTCTTGCCCCCCGCCCGGCCTTCGATACTGATGCCGGCGGGGTGGACGACCTGCTGCTCACGCTCAGCGACGGCGCGTCGATCACGCTGATCGGCGTGACGCGGCTGAGCCCCCAGGTGATCGATTCATCCTGAGCGCGCCGGGACGGCGGACGGGCAATCCGGGATCCGAGCGGGCGCTGCGCGGGCCGCGGTGCAGCGTTTCGCCCTCGTCGATCCAGCAAAGGCTGCCGCCGCCGCACCGAGCGAGACGATGTCGCGCACAAGCGTGCGGGTCGGAAGCCCATCCATCTCGGTAACCGGCGCGGGCGCGACCCCGCCACCCTGCATCAGGGAAACGTTGGTCGATATGCCGCGAACGGCGCTGGATAATGCGGAGGCTGCTTGCATGGCCCGGGATAAGGGCATTGCAGGGCGGCTCGATGAAGACCATGGCCGCACAAGTCCCGGTCATGAGCTCCGCGTAGTCGATCGGGCCAGGCACTGCCGCAGTGCAGGCATTCGCCGCCGAAAGCCGATGTATTGCCCGGCTGCGTGATGGCGGGCCCGGCGCGGATCGAGGACGCGGTATCGGCGGGATTGGGCGTGGTCCTGGGCGGTTCGGTCAGGCCGCGAAGCCAATCATCTCGCGCAGGAAGGAGGCATCCCTCCCTTTCGCCAAACGGTCGCGAAGGGCGGTCTCGTGCTCGGTCAACGTGGGGTTCCAGGGCAGGGGTTGCAGCTTGCAACTCAACCCTGCCCAGGTTCACCGCGATGGCCGCCTCCTACACCACGGCCAGGGACACGAACCCGGATATCAACCGATCACTTCCACCGCCTCCGGCAGCGTCGACCATTCCTCGTCGTCCGGCTTGTTGCCGGTGGTCCACATCAGCACGGCGAAGCGCCCCGGCCGGTCGAGCGTGCGCAGTGGGTGATGCCAGGTGCCGAGGTGGTAGTTCACCGCCTGGTTGCCGCGCACCACGAAGGCGCGCAGCGCGGCCGCATCCGGCTTGCCGCCGGCATCGGGGGCGACCAGTACGACCCAGCGCTCCACGTCCATCGGCACGAAGCACTGGGAGGATCGGTTGTGGCGCTCCATCTCGGTCGCCGTCAGCGGCAGCGACCACGGCTTCGCGGTGCTGAACGACAGGCGCGGCTGCGAGGCGCCGTCGATCGCCTGCAGCGTATCGGTGAGGGAGACGCGCGCGCCCTCCGCCTGGGGGCCGATCACGTCGCCGAAGGGCGCGAAGGCCTCGGCCGTGAGGGGTTCGAGAACCAGGCTGCGAGTCATGGGCCCACCTTCGCGATCTGTTCCATGCCGGGCTGATAGGGGAAGGTGCGCCGCCAGTGCTCGGCGATCTCGATGCGGCGTGTGATCCAGACCTTCTCGTGGCTCTGGATGTAGTCGAGGAAGCGGGCGAGCCCGATGGCACGAGCCGGGTGTCCCATGGTGCGCATGTGCAGCCCGCAGGACATCATCTTCGGCTGCGTCTCGCCTTCCTCGTACAGCATGTCGAACTGGTCCTTGAGGAAGGAGAAGTAGTCGTCCGCGGTCGAGAAGATGCCGCGGCCGAACTTGCTGTCGTTGGTCACCAGCGAATAGGGCACCACCAGGTGCGGCTCGCCGTCCTGCAGCACCCAGTAGGGCAGTTCGTCGTTGTAGCAGTCGCTGTCGTACAGGAAGCCGCCCTCCTCCACGACCAGCGTGCGGGTGTGCAGGCTTGGCCCGTAGCGGCAATACCAGCCGAGCGGGCGCGAGCCCATGGTCTTCTGCAGGCTGTCGATGGCGAGGCGGATGTGCTCGCGCTCCTGCTCCTTCGACAGCTTGTAGTGCTCGATCCAGCGCCAGCCGTGGCAGCAGATGTCGTGGCCCGCCGCGCGGATGGCGGCGACCGCTGGCGGGTGGCGTTCGAGGGCGAGCGCGCAGGCGAAGATGGTCATGGGCAGGTTGCGCTTCGCGAAGACGCGCATGATGCGCCAGAAGCCCACGCGCGATCCGAACTCGAACATCGCCTCGCCCGCCAGGTCGCGTTGGCCGGCGGGCACGGGCGATTGCGGGACCTCGGCGGTGCTTGTCTCCGAGCGGCCATCGCCGTCGGGGAAGGAGTATTCCGAGCCTTCCTCGTAGTTCATCACGAAGTTGACCGCGACGCGCGCGCCGCCGGGCCATTGCGGGTTGGGCGGGTGCTCGCCGTAGCCGATGAGGTCGCGGGGATAGGGCTCGGTCATGTGCGCGGTCCTCACAGGGGGGGCGGGTGGAGCCTAGCGGGTCGGCGCCGGAGGTCGAGTCGTCTCGTGCCGATTTTTTCGTCACAATGCGCGCTTCTGCATTGAATTTTCGCTGATCGAGTCTCTTTGCCCGCTTTTTGCTGTCGGAGCGGGCATTTTGCGGGGTGACTCCCCTGCGGGCGGATGCCTAGCCTCTGGCATACTCCTGCGGAGGTCCTGATGGACTCGACTGCGATGCCCTCGGCAGTGGCGACAGGCGCGAAACGGTGGTGAAGCCCTTTCATCTCGGCTGGTTCGTCGGCAATGGCTTCGGCGTCCATGGCTGGAACACGCCCTTCAGTGGCAGCGCAGCACGCGACTGGGCGAAGCCGGGCCTGCAGATCGACCTGGCCCGCGCGATCGAGCGTGCCTGCTTCGACTTCCTGATGCTGGAAGACAGCCTCTTTGTGCCGGACAATTACGGCGGCTCGTCGAAGTTCTACCTCGAGCGCGCCTTGCGCGCGCCGAAGAACGACCCGCTGCCGCTGGTGGGCGTGCTGGCGTATGTGACCAAGCACCTCGGCATCGTGCCGACCATCTCGACCAGCTTCTACCCGCCCTATTTGCTCGCACGGCATGTCGCGACCCTGGACCTGATGTCGGAGGGGCGGATCGGCTGCAACTTTGTCACCTCGACCGCGTCGCGCGCGGCGCAGAATTTCGGCTTCGAAGAGCACATCGAGCACGACCTGCGCTACGAGATGGCGACCGAATTCGTCGATGTCGTGAAGAAGCTGTGGGACTCCTGGGAACCTGACGCGCTGGTGATGGACGAGGCGCGCGGCGTCTTCGTCGATCCCGACAAGGTTCACACCATCGACTACAAGGGCCGCTTCTACACCTCGCGCGGCCCGCTCAACACGGCGCGCTCGCCGCAGGGCCAGCCGGTACTGATGCAGGCGGGCGGATCCCCGCAGGGCCGCGCCTTCGCCGCCAAGAACATCGACGTGGTGCTGGCCGCGACCAACTCCGTCGCGGACATGAAGTCGTTCCGCGCCGACATGCGCCGACGCGTTGCCGCCGAGGGCCGTGACCCGGACAGCTGCAAGGTCGTCTTCATGGTCATCCCGACCATCGGGGAGACGGATGCCGAGGCCGAAGATCGCTTCCTGCGCAAGCAGGCCTTCAAGGAGGCGCATCCCGAGCTTGTACTCGCAGGCATGTCGTCGCTCACCGACATCGACTTTTCGTCTTTCGACTTGGATACGCCACTCGCGGAACTCACCACCAACGGGCAGCAGGGTACGCTGCGGCAGTTCCTCGCGCAGGGGAGCACGCTGCGCGAGATCGTGCGCAACTACAGCCACGGCCTCGACCGGCTGTGGGGATCGCCCGACACCGTCGCGTCGAAGATGATGGAGATCATGGAGGAGGTCGGTGGCGACGGCTACATCATCGCCGGCCCGCTGACGCGCCGCTACGTCACCGAGGTGACGGACGGCCTGGCACCCGTGCTGCAGAAGCGTGGTGCGGTGCGCAGCGCCTACACGCACGCGCATTTCCGCGACAACATGATGGAGTTCTGACGCCGTGGCGCCGCAGCCTCACGGGAAGGGCTGACCGCTATGCTCCGGCTGCTGCTCCATCGCGCGCTGTGGGCCCTGCCGGTGGCGCTCGGCGTCGTTACCATCACCTTCTTCACCGCGCGGCTGTTCGGCGGCGACCCGACCGAGCTCTACGCCCCGCCCGAGGCGACCGACGAGCTGCGCGCGCAGATCCGCGAGAAGCTCGGCCTCGGTGACCCGCTGCTGGTGCAGTACCTGCGCTACCTCGGCGAGATCGCGCGCTTCGACTTCGGCATCTCCTTCACCACCAACCAGCCGGTCGGGCAGGACCTGACGGAGCGGCTGCCGGCGACGCTCGAGCTCGGGCTGATCGGACTCGGCCTGGGTATCCTGATCGGCGTGCCGCTCGGCGTGATCGCCGCGGTGAGCCGCGAGCGGGTCCCGGATTTCCTGGTGCGCGGCATCACGCTGGCCGGCATGGCGCTGCCGCAGTTCTGGATCGGCCTGGTGCTGATCTGGGTGTTCTTCGTCATCCTTGGCTGGCTGCCGGGGCCGGTCGGGCGTCTGCCGATCGGCGTGCCGCTGCCCGAGCCCATCACAGGCTTCCTGCTGGTCGACCTGGCGCTGCTGCGCGACTGGGAGAAGTGGCGCCTGGCGCTGCTGCAACTGGTGCTTCCGGCGGGCACGCTGGCCTTCGCGATGCTGGCGCCGATCGCGCGCGTGACGCGCTCCTCCATGGTCGAGGCTTTGCAGAGCGACTACATCCGCACCGCCGTCGCGATGGGCTTTGGGCGGCGCGCCATCTGGTTCCGCTACGCGCTGCGCAATGCGCTGCTGCCGGTGGTCACGCTGGTCGGCGTGCTGGCGGGCTACGTGTTTGGCGGGGCGGTGCTGCTGGAATCGATCTTCGGCTGGCCGGGCCTTGGGCAATACGCGCTGCAGGCGATCGAGAGCTCGGACTTCGCCGCGCTGCAGGGCTTCGTGATCTACGCGGCGCTGCTCTATGTCGGCACCTTCCTGCTGGTCGACATGCTCTACATCCTGATCGACCCGCGGATGCGCACATGAAGCGCGCGCCCTTCAGCTGGTCGATGCGGATCGGGCTGGGCATCCTCGCGGTCTATGCCGCGGTGGCGCTGCTCGCGCTGGTCTGGACGCCGCATGATCCGCTCTCGCCCGGCGTGGGCGACAGCTACCTGGCGCCGAGCGCGGAATTCCCGCTCGGCACCGACCGGCTGGGCAGCGACGTGCTGTCGCGGCTGATGGCGGGCACGCAGTACAACCTCGGCATCGCGCTGGTGGCGGTGAGCATTGCCTTGGCGGTGGGCAGCCTGCTCGGCGTGATTGCGGGCTATTATGGCGGGCCGCTCGACATTGCGATCTCGCGCGGGGTCGAGGTGTTCCAGGCCTTCCCGGGCGTGCTGTTCGCGATGCTGGTGGCGAAGGCGGTCGGACCCGGCGTGATCAACATCATCCTGGTGCTTTCCTTCGTCGGCATCCCGGACTACGTGCGGCTCGCGCGCGCCGAGGTTCAGTCGCGCCGCAACTGGCCCTATGCCGAGGCCGCGCGCATGGTCGGCAACCGGTCCTGGCAGGTCGCCTTCCGCCATCTGCTGCCGAACAGCACCGGGCCGCTACTGGCCTTCACCTCGATCAATGCCGCCTTCGTCTCGCTGGTCACGGCGAGCCTCGGCTTCCTGGGGCTCGGGCTCAGTCCCAATACGCCGGAATGGGGCAACATGATCGCCCGCGGGCAGGACGGCGTGATGACCGGGGAATGGTGGGTCTCCTTCTTCCCGGGCCTCGCGATCCTCGGCATGACAGGCGCTTTCTACCTGCTGGGCGATGCGCTGTCGGACCTGACCGACCCGAGGCGTCGGCGATGACCGTGCCCCTGCTCGAGGTCGAAGGGCTCAGCGGCGCCTTCCGGTCTCCGGGCGGGGAGATGACGCCGGTGCTGTTCGATGTCGGCTTCGCGCTGCAACCTGGCGTGATCACCGCCATCGTGGGCGAGACCGGCAGCGGGAAATCCCTGACGGCCCTGTCCATCCTGGGCATCCAGCCGCCGAACTTCCAACGCAGCAGCGGTCGGATCCTGTTCGAAGGGCGCGACCTGCTGGCGCTGCCGGCGGAGGAGATACGCGCCATCCGCGGCCGACGCATCAGCATGGTGTTCCAGGACGCGCGCGCGGCGCTGAACCCGGTCTTCACGGTTGGGCGGCAGCTCGCCGATGTGCATCGCCTCCACCATGGCGGCAGCGCGGCGGCCGCGATGTGCCGCGCGATCGAGGCGCTGCGCAGCGTCGCCATCCCCGAGCCCGAGCGCCGTGCGCGGCAGTACCCGCATGAATTCTCCGGCGGCATGGCGCAGCGCGCGATGATCGCCATGGCCGCGCTGGTCTGCGCGCCGCGCCTGGTGATCCTGGACGAGCCAACCACGGGCCTGGACGTGACGATCCAG
Organism: Roseomonas rosulenta; assembly: GCF_016106005.1. Classification (GTDB taxonomy): domain Bacteria; phylum Pseudomonadota; class Alphaproteobacteria; order Acetobacterales; family Acetobacteraceae; genus Neoroseomonas; species Neoroseomonas rosulenta. The sequence continues at coordinate 8,537 of NZ_JACADR010000012.1, read as the reverse complement.
GCCGCGATCATGGAGCTGATCGCCGAGCTGGTGGCCGAGCGCGGCCTGACCGCCTGCCTGATCACGCATGACCTCGGCGTGGTGGCGGAGACCTGCGCGAATGTCGTGGTGATGCAGTCCGGCCGGGTGGTCGAGGCCGCCAGCACCGAGGCGATCTTCACCCGGCCACGCCATGCCTACACGCAGCGCCTGCTCGCGGCGTCGCTGCTCGAGGATTCGGCGGAGCCCGTGCCCGCATGACTTCCGCCGCGCCCTACATAGTGCTGCGAGCCGAGAAGCTGACCAAGGCCTATCCGGTCGGTCGCGGGCGCCGCCTGCTGGCGCTGGACGGCGTGGACCTGGAGGTAGCGGCGGGCGAGACGCTCGCTCTGGTCGGCGAGAGCGGATCGGGCAAGTCCACGCTCGCGCGCTGCGCGCTGCGGCTGGTGGAACCCTCGGGCGGCGAGGTCTGGATCAACGGTCGCCCCGTGCGCCCGCTCGGCGCGATGGCGCTGGCCGCGCTGTACCGCGAGGTGCAGATGGTCTTCCAGGACCCCAACGCCTCGCTCAATCCGCGCATGACGGTGCGGCAGGTGGTTCACGAGCCGCTGCGGCTGCACCTCAGCATGCCTGCCGAGAAGCGTGAGCGGCGCGCGCAGACGCTGATGGACATGGTCGGACTGACAGCGGCGCACCTGGATCGCTACCCGCACGAGCTTAGCGGCGGGCAGCGACAGCGCGTCGGCATCGCGCGCGCGCTGGCGGCAGAGCCCAATCTGTTGATCCTGGACGAACCCACGGCGTCGCTCGATGTCTCGGTGCGCGGGCAGATCCTGGAGCTGCTGCGGCGACTGCAGGTGGAACTGGGCCTCGCCTACCTGTTCATCAGTCACGACCTGCAGGTGGTGCGCCACATGGCGGACCGTGTCGCGGTGATGTACCTCGGCGGCATCGTCGAGTCCGGGCCGACGCGCGAGATCTTCGAGCGCCCGCTGCATCCCTATACGCGCGCACTGCTCTCCGCCGCGCCGGTCGCGCGCTTCGGCGCGAAGCGGCAGCGGCTGCGCCTTGCCGGCGAGATACCGAGTCCGATCGATCCGCCCGATGCCTGCCGCCTGGTGGGCCGCTGCCCGCTGCAACAGGAGAGCTGCGCGTCCCGCCGCCCGCCGCTGCTGAATGTCGGCGCGGGGCGCACCCTGGCCTGCCCGGTGGCGCTCGCGTGACGCCCGATCCACACCTCAGGAGCCGACCATGACCCTGCAACGCCGCGCCCTCGCTCGACTCGCCCTGGCCACCGGCGCGCTGGCAGCAACGCAGCGCGACGCGCTGGGCCAGGGTGGACCGCGCCCCTTCGTGCATGCGATCCCGACGGATATCTCGAGCCTCGATCCTGCGGATTCCCGCAGCCAGCAGGACCAGGAGATCGGGGTCAACATCTACGAACGCCTGGTGCAGATGCGCTTTGACGAGGCGCCCGACGGCACGTTGCGCGCCCATCCCACCGAGGTGGTGCCGCAGCTCGCCGAATCCTGGAGCGTCGAGGGGCCGGTCATCACCTTCAAGCTGCGGCCCGGGATCAAGTTCCATGGCACGGGCAATCCAATGACCTCGGAGGATGTGCGCTACAGCTTCGAGCGCCTGGTGAACATCGTCGGCAATGGGCGCAATCAGGCGGGCATCGCCGGCATCTTCAAGGCCGAGCAGATCGAGGCGGTGGATCCGCTCACGGTGCGCATCACCTTCACCGACAACCGCGGCACGCCAACCGCGATCCCGGTCGCCCTGACCTCGATGAAGTTCTTCCAGTTCGCCATCGTTGATTCTGAAGAGGTGAAGAAGCACGCGACGCCCGAGGACCCCTTCGCCAACCAGTGGCTGATGCGCAATGTGGCGACCACGGGACCCTACTATCTGGCCAGCCGCACCGCGGGCCAGCAGCTCGAACTGCGCGCGGTGCCGAACCACTGGTCGGGCAACCAGCCGGCCTTCGATCACGTCATCCTGCGCGTGCGTGGCTCCGCGGACCTGGTCTCGCTGATCCGTGGTGGCGTGGTGGACTACGCGGCGGAGGGCCTGACCGGGCGGCAATACGATGCGCTCGCCGCGGCTGGCTTCCCGGTGATCAACGGCAATACCCCGACCCTCCTGCGGCTGCACATGGCGATGGACAAGGAGCCCTTCACCGATGTGCGCGTGCGCCAGGCGATGCTCTACGCCATCCCGACCGACCGCATCATCCGCACGGCACTCGCAGGGCGCGGCCAGCGACAGGTCTGCTACTTCAACGCCGACGACATCACCTGCAACAACTCGCTGGCCCGCTACAGCTTCGACCTGAACCGAGCCCGCGCGCTGCTGGCGGAAGCAGGCAAGACGAGCTTGTCCTTCGACTTCTGGTACAGCTCCGCGCTGCCCTACAACAACGACATTGCCATCCTGATCGCCGATGCGCTGAAGCAGATCGGCGTGACCGTGAACCTGCGACCGACGCCGGCGCTGCAGCTGCTCGATGCGGTGCGCGCGCGCATCAACGGGCAGAACGAGGAGATGAGCGGGATGCTGATGAACGAGAGCGTCATCTGGCTGAACGATCCTTCGACGCTGACGAACCTGGTCATCGCCTCCAAGTCCGCGACCGCGGGCGTCGCGAACTGGGCGCGCTACAGCGATCCGGAAGCCGATGCGCTGCACGAGCGCTACCGCAATTCCGACGACGTCGCCGCACGCCGCGCCGCCTACCAGGTGCTGCAGGACAAGATGGCGGAATCGGCCGCGACCTCGATCCCGATCGTGATGCTCGGGCGCACCGTCGTGACCAGCCGCCGCGTGACGAACGTGACCTTCTCGCAGGATCCCTTCGCCCGCTACGCCTACATGCGGCCGCGCGCCTGACGCCGCATGCGCTTCGACCCCAGGAAGGAAACACCATGTCATCCGCACTGACCGGCCCCTATGCGCGCGACCTGATCGGCTACGGGCGCAATCCGCCGCACCCGCAATGGCCGAACGGCGCGCGCATCGCGGTCAATTTCGTGATGAACTACGAAGAAGGCTCGGAATACTCGATGATGGACGGCGACGGCCGTTCCGAAGCGACCCTGACCGAGACCGTGCAGTCACCCTTCCCGCCGGGCAACCGCGACCTTGCGGCGGAGGGCATGTTCGAATACGGCGTGCGCGTGGGGTTCTGGCGCGTCATGCGCCTCTTTGCCGAGCGCAACCTGCCCATGACGATCTTCGCCTGCGCGCTGGCGCTCGAACGCCACCCGCCCGCGGCGGCTGCGATCGTCGAGGCTGGGCACGATTTCTGCTGCCACGGCTGGCGCTGGGTCGAGCACTTCAAGCTGACGCGCGACGAGGAGCGCGCGCATATCCGCCTCGCGATCGAGAGCCTGCAGAAGACGCTCGGCTCCCGCCCGCTCGGCTGGTACTGCCGCTATGGGCCGAGCGTGAACACGCGGCCGCTGCTGGTCGAGGAAGGCGGCTTTCTCTACGACAGCGACTGCTATAACGACGAGCTGCCCTACTGGGTGCTGCAGGACGGCAAGCCGCACCTGGTGGTGCCCTATTCGCTGGTGACCAACGACAGCAAGTTCGGCCGCGGCGTGTTCAGCACGGCGGACGACTACTTCGCCTTCCTGCGCGACCAGTTCGACATGCTCTACGCCGAGGGCAGGACGCAGCCCAAGATGATGTCCTGCGGCCTGCACCTGCGCTCGATCGGCCATCCGGCGCGTGCCACGGGGCTGATGAAGTTCCTCGACTACATCGGGAAGTTCGAGGGCGTGTGGGTGGCGCGGCGCACCGAGATCGCGCAGCACTGGCACGCCACCTTCCCCTACCAGCCCGGCATGGAACAGATCGCCAAGGTCGGGCCGTGAACGTGCTGCATGCGCCGCGCCCCGCGCTCGAGGGCGCGGCGCTGTCCGGGACAGGGCATGCCGTTACGCTCACGGGCATCACGCATCGCTACGGCGGCTTCGTGGCGGTGCGGGATGTCTCGCTCGAGGTTGCGGGCGGATCGCTGGTGGCCTTCCTTGGCCCCTCCGGCTGCGGCAAGTCCACGCTGCTGCGCGCCATCGCGGGCTTCATCCGCCCGCAGGCGGGCAGCATCGCGATCGGCGGGGAGGTCGTCGACGATGTGCGGCCGAACCGCCGCGGCGTCGGCATCGTCTTCCAGAACTATGCGCTGTTCCCGCACCTGAGCGTTGCCGAGAACGTGGCCTATGGCCCGCAGGCACAAGGCGTGCCGCGCGCGCAGGTGCGCGCCCTGGTGGAGGAGAACCTCCGCCTGGTGCAGATGGCGGACTACGCGAAGCGCCTGCCGCGGGAACTTTCCGGCGGCCAGCAGCAGCGCGTGGCGCTGGCGCGCGTGCTGGCGGCGCGCCCGCGCATCCTTCTGCTCGACGAACCCTTCGGCGCGCTCGACAAGAACCTGCGCTTCGACATGCAGATCGAGATCAAGCGCCTGCAGCGCGAGCTCAACCTCACCACCATCCTGGTCACCCACGACCAGGAGGAAGCGATGAGCATGGCCGAGCGCATCGTAGTTCTGAACCAGGGTCGAATCGAGCAGGTCGGCGCGCCGTCGGACGTCTATGATCGGCCCGCGACACTGTTCGCGGGCACGTTCATCGGGTCGACCAACCTGCTGCCCGCGCGCATCGCGGCGATCAGCGGCGCCACAACGCGCGTGAGGCTCGCGGCCGGCGGCGAGGTCGATGCCGTCGCGCCGGCGCCGCTCGGTATCGGCGGGCGCGTGCTGCTCTCGGTGCGGCCGGAACGCATGCGGCTGGTGGACGGGCCCGGCCGCGGGCGCGTCGCGGCACGGCTGGACGTCTCCATGCCGCTGGGCGCGACCGTGGTGCACGAGGTGATCCTGGCCGACGGCCTGCGCGCCAAGGTGAGCGAGCCGCGCACGCATGACGGACCCGCGCATCGTCCGGGCGATCCGGTGCATGTCGAGCTCCGCCTCGAGAGCGGCGCCGCGATCTTCCCCGACGGACTTGTTGAAGACCCCGAGCAGGAGAACCAGGCATGACAGATCGGATCGGCCGCCGCGCCGCGCTCGCCACCGGCGGACTTGCCGCGGCGGCGGTGCTCTCGCCCCGCAAGGCCGCGGCCTCCAGCACCGTGGTCGCTGCGCACTACCCCAATACCTGGGAAACGGCCTACCGCGACGTCGTCGCGCCGGTGCTGCAGCAGCGCCATCAAATTGAACTGGTCATCACGCCGCTGCTCGCCTTCGACCAGGTGGCGCGCGCGCTCGCGCAGCCGCGCGGCCGGCCGCCCTTCGACTGCTTCTGCCTCGACCCCGGCCCGCGGCGCACCGCGATCGAGCGCGGCCTGGTGCAGCAGATCGACCGAGCCAAGCTGCCGAACCTGCAGGGCGTGTCGCCCGGCTATGTCGATGAATGGGGCGTGGGTGTCGCGATGCAGGTGGTGGGCATTGCCTACAACCCGTCGCGCGTCGAGAAGCCAACCGGCTGGCGCGACCTGTTCGAGCCGAAATACCACCGCCGCGTCGCCATCACCGGCTTCGGGAGCACCTTCGGCACCGTCGCGATGATCGAGATCGCAAAGGCCTTCGGTGGCTCCGAGACCAACATGGAGCCGGCCTTCGAGGCGGTGCGCCGGCTGTTGCCCAATGTCGGCGCCGTGGCGCTGAACAGCGCGCAACTTCCCTCCCTGTTCCAGCAGGGGCAGATCGACATCTTCTACACCAACACCAACAACGTCGCGGCGCTGAAGGCGCAGGGCGTGAACATCGAGTTCGTGCAGCCCGACACCGGCTGCCCGGCCTTCGCTACCACCATGCACATCCATGCGCGCAGCACGGTGGCGAACGAGGCACACCAGTACATCAACGTCTCGCTCGATCCGGCCATCCAGGCGGCGCTTCAGGAGCCGCCGCCGATGTTCATCCCGACCCAGACGCGCACGCCCCTGGCGCCGGAAGTGGCCGCGCTGGTGGGCTCGCATGACGCGCTCAGCCGCTTCATCCAGCACGACTGGGGCGTGATCAACCCGCAGCGCTCCGCCTGGATCGAGCGCTTCAACCGCGAGGTGCGCGCCTGAGCCCATGGCCGCACGCGTGACGATGCCGGAAGGGCGCTTCATGCTCGCCTTTCCTATGCTGCTGTTCTTCGGCGCCTTCTTCGTGGCGCCGCTGCTGCTGCTGGTCGCGGTGAGCTTCTTCGACGATCCCGATATCACCGTGCCTGGCCTGTCGCAGTACACCGGCTTCCTGTCCGATGCGTTCAATTGGCGCGTGCTCGGCCAGACGCTGCTGCTGGGCGTGAAGGTCGTGGCCTGCACCACGCTGCTCGCCTATCCGATCGCGCTGCTGTTCCTGGCGGCGGGACCACGGCTGCGGCGCGTGCTGCTGATGCTGATCCTGGTGCCGCTGCTGACCAGCGTGGTGGTGCGGACCTTCGCCTGGATCGTGCTGCTCTCGCGCGAGGGGGTGGTGAATTCGCTGCTGCTCTCGCTCGGCATCGTCGGCGCGCCGGTGCAGCTTCTGCATACCGAGCTCGGGCTGATCATCGCGCTGATGCAGATCGAATTGCCGCTGATGCTGTTGCCGCTGGTCAGCGTCATGGCGCGGCTGGACCCCAACGTCGTCGCGGCCTCTCAGGCGCTGGGCGCGGGGTCGTGGCGCACGCTGGTCCGCGTGATCCTGCCGCTGTCGCTGCCAGGCTATGCGGCGGGCGTGCTGCTGGTCTTCGCGAGCTCCACCGCGGCCTTCGTCTCGCAGTCGGTGATTGGCGGCGGACGGCTGATCTACATGCCGCTGTTTGTCTACCAGCAGGCGACCACGCTGTATAACTGGCCCTTCGCCGCGGCGATCTCGGTCATCCTGGTTCTCGCCATCTCGCTGGTGGCTTTCGGCATCAATCACCTGGGGCGCAGCGCGCGGGGGAACATCCATGGCTGACGGCGCACGGCGCGGCCTCGATCTCGACCTGTGGTCGTACCGGATCTTGCTCGGGCTACTGGGCATGCTGGCGCTGGTCATCATGGTGGGGCCGGTGCTGATCGTGCTGGCCATCTCCTTCACCGCCGACAGCTCGATGCGCTTTCCGCCGAGCGGCTTCTCGCTGCGCTGGTACGAGGCGCTGTTCGACCCGGTGCGGTCCTCGCAGATCCATCGCGCGGCGATCAACACCGTACAGGTAGGGCTATGGGCGACAGCAATCGGCACCTTGCTTGCCCTGCTGGCGGCACTGGCGCTGGCGCGGGCGCGGGGCGTCGCGGCGCGCTCGGCCGATACGCTGTTCGTGACACCGTTGATGCTGCCGCAGATCTCCTTTGCCGTCGCCGCGCTGGTCTTCTTCAGCATGATCGGTTTCGAGGCCGCAAAGCCCGCCATTGTCATCGGCCATGTCGTGGTCTGCGTGCCGCTGGTCTACAAGACGATCAGCGCATCCCTGTCGCAGCTCGATCCCGCGCTGATCGAGAGTTCCGCCAGCCTCGGCGCGAGCCGGCTGCGGACCTTCCGGCGGATCACCCTGCCGATCATCCTGCCGGGCATCGGCGCGGGCGCCTTCCTGCTCTTCATGGCTTCGAAGGACAATGTCGCGGTGTCGCTTTTCCTGTCGGACGCGCGCACCAACATGCTGCCGATCCGCATGTGGCAGATGCTGGAGGGGACGCTCGACGTGCGCGTCGCGGCCGTCTCAGGTGTGCTCATTCTTGCGACGTTGGTCCTCATGCTGGCTATGGAGCGCTTCGTGCGGATTTCTGATCGTCTCCGGTAGGTTGCGCCGAAGCGAGGGACCGCGGCCGCTCGGGATCGTCGCTGCGTGCCGGACCCGGCAACTCCGGTGGCGGCATCAGCGGCGAGATGATCCGCGACATGATGCTCGGCGGCGTGGGACGGCGCTGCGATGCCCTGCGCGCCCGGCATCCTATCCGGTGGCTCGCCGACAACGGCAGCGCCTATACCGCCGGCCAGACCATCGACTTCGCCATCACCTTGGACCTCGTCGCCTGCTTCACGCCTGTCCGCAGTCCCGAGAGCAACGGCGTCCGCGAGGCGTTCGTGAAGACCTTCTAGCGCGACGATGTCCGCGTGAACCCAGCGCCGGATGCCATCTCCGTCGCGCAGCGCTTGGCCGAATGGGTCGAGGACTGCAACACCATCCATCCTCGGAGCGGCTTGCGCATGCACGCCCCCGTGAGTTCACCGCTGCGCAGTCAGCAACCCGAGCCGCCTGTCCGGTCGAATTTGGGGCCGCTCCACCTTGAAACGGGCGAGAATGTGGTCCTTGTCGCCCATCTGAATCCATCGGCGTTGAAATGGCGGTGGCGATACTGAAATACGCGACCGAAAAATAGGGGGTAGATCGACAGTCTGCACAAATGACGCTTTGAAGAGTCGTCACCCTACCGAAAGTCGGAAGACGGCACCAAAAATATAAGGCGAAATTGAGCTGCCCCCGATCAGGGATCCACGAGCTATGAGAGACTTGGCCCGTGTTCTGGCTTGGCCGTCTGGCCCTGCCGGAGCGGAGCGTAGGCGGGGCCAGACGGCCAGGGCAACATCGCTTCCGGTG
>NZ_JACADR010000119.1 GCF_016106005.1 Roseomonas rosulenta | reverse complement strand
GCCAGGCGATCGGGCAGGTCGGTCTCGGCCATGGCCCAGGCGGCCGCGCCTTCCAGCGCCTGCAGCGCCGCCGCCGGCAGGCCCGACGGACCCGCGACGCCGATCCAGCCCGATGCCGCGACCGCTGAGAGCCCGGGCGTCTCGGCGATGGTCGGCAGCTCCGGCCGCTGCGGCAGCCGCGCGGGGTGCAGCGTCGCGACCGGGCGGATGCGGCCGGCGTCGATCCCCGGGCCGAAACTGACCAGCGTGTCGATGCCGATCTGCAGCCGGCCGGCGATCACCTCGCGGGCGACCTCGCTGCCGCCGCGGAACGGGACATGCGCGATGTCGAGCCCCCCGGCGCGCTGCTTCAGCAGCTCGAGCGCCAGGTGCTGCAGCGACCCGGCGCCCGGCGTGCCGGCATTGAGCCGGCCCGGCTGGTCGCGCGCCAGGGCGAGGAGGTCGGCGACCGACCGCGCGGGCAGGTCGGACGGCACGACGACGACGAAGGGCACGGTCGCGACCTGCGCCACCGGCACCAGGTCCTGCGCCGGATCGAAGGAAAGGTTGCGCTGCAGCGCCACGTTGAGCGCGAGGTTCTGCACATTGCCCATCAGCAGCAGGTGCCCGTCGCGCGGTGGCGCGGCGCGGGCGACGGCCTCGGCGGCGATGTTGCCGGTCGCGCCGGCGCGGTTCTCGACCACGAAGGGCTGGCCGAGGCGCAGCGCGACGTGCTCCGCGAGGGCGCGCGCCGCGAAGTCGAGCGAGCCGCCCGGCGCGAAGCCCACCAGCAGCCGCACCGGGCGCGCCGGATAGCGGGCGGGGTCCTGCGCCGCGGCGGTGCGCGGCAGGCAGCCCGCCGCGATGGCGAGGCAGATGGCGGAGCGACGATCGAGGCGTGTCATGGGCGCTTCTCCTGTCCTGGTCCGGGGGGGTCGAAGCCGCGACGCATCACGCGAGGCCGCGCACGGCCCAGGCGGTCGCCGCGTAGGAGCGTGGCCCGTCCGCTTCACCGTCGAGGTAGGCGCGGCGCACATGCTCGCGCAGCCTGGCGCGCGCGGCGGAGTCGAGGCCGGCGACGTAGTCCGCGGCCGGCCCCTGGCGTCCGAGATAGGGCGCCCAGTAGTCGTCGAAATCGGCGAACTCCATGCGGATGCTGAGCGTCGCCTCGCGCACATCGTGCAGGCCGGCGGCGCGCCAAGCGACGGCGAGCTCCCCGGGACGCATGGTCGGCCGCGTGCAGTTGCGCGCGCGCAGGGCGGCGGCGTCATCGTCGAGCATCGCGGCGGTGTCGAGGAAGATGCGCTGCGCCACGTAGCCACCGCGCGAATCCCACGACGCCGCGGCCACCACCGCGCCGGGGCGCGCCACGCGCCGCATCTGGGCCAGCGCGGCCGCGGTGTCGGGCACGAAGGGCAGCACCAGCAGCGCGAGCACGGCATCGAAGTCCGCGTCGGGGAAGGGCAGGTCGCGCGCGTCGGCGACCTCGAAGGCGATACGCGGATCGCGCAGCTTCCGCCGCGCATGGCTGACGTAGGCTCCGGAGGGATCCACCCCGACCACCCGGATGCCGGGGGCGCGCGCCACCAGCGCCTGCGCCAGGCTGCCGGTGCCGCAGCCGAGGTCGAGCACGCGCGCCTGCGCGCCGGGCGCGGCGAAGTCCAGGAAGGGCTCGGCCAGGCGCCGGCTCCAGCGGCCCATCTGCAGGTCATAGGCGGCGCCGTCGGTGGCGACGAAGGTCGTCTGCTGCGGGTCGCCCGGTTCGCGGCATCGCGTCTGGCTCATGCGTCGCCCCTGGTGCGTCATGGGCCGGCGGCATCGGCGCCGCAGGCCGGTCGCCAGGGTGGCGGGGTGGCCGCTGCGCCGTCCAATCAAGCTTTTGCCTGGAAATCGATGCCGGCCGGGCATAAGGACAGGGCATGGATCTCCGGCACGCGAGGACCTTCGTCGCCGTCGCCGACCTCGGCACCGTCTCCCGCGCCGCGGAGCGGCTGCATGTCGCGCAGCCCGCGCTGTCGCGGCAGATCGCGGAACTCGAGCGGATGCTCGGCGTCACGCTGTTCGACCGCGTCGGTCGGCGCCTGTTGCTGACCGGCGTGGGCGAACAGCTGTTGCGCGACTGCCGCGCGCTGCTGAGCTGTGCCGCCGCGGTGGAGGATCATGCGCGGCAGCTCCAGGGCGGAGAGGCCGGCGTGCTGAAGCTGGCGGCCTCCCCGCAGATCATCGAGGGCGTGCTGTCCGCCTTCCTGCCGCGCTATGCGGCACGCTACCCGGCGGTGGAGCTGCGGCTGTCCGAGGTGATGGGCTGGTCCGCCACCGCCGCCAGGCTCGAGGCCGGCGAAATCGATCTCGGGCAAAACCTGGTCGGCGCGGTACCGCCGGACGATCCGCGCTTCGCCTGCCATCCGCTGGAACCGATAGGGCTGCTGGCGGCTTTCGGCGCGTCGGTCGCCATCGAGGATGGCGGGCGGGTCGACATCGCGCGCCTCGCGACGCATCCGCTGCTGCTGCTCGATGCGGAATACGTGTTCCGCCGGAACTTCGACGCGGCCTGCCGGCTGGCCGCGATCCGGCCGCGCGTCGCCTATGAAAGCCGCACGCCGCACACGCTGCTCGCGATGGCGGAGGGCGGCCACGGCGTCGCCATCGTGCCCTCGGTGATGCGCACCGACCGCTACCGGCTGCGCGTCGCGGCCGTGACGTTCCGCGGCAAGCCGCTGCGGGAACGGCCGGCGATCTACTGGGACCGGCGCCGCACGCTGCCGCGCTATGCGACGGCCTTCTGCGAGATGCTCGGCGCGCAGATGCGCGACCTGCCGTCGACGCGCGAGGCGCGCGTGCGATCCCGGCGACGATGAGCGAAGCAGCGCCCTATCGCCGCGACAGCGCCACCAGGTAGCGGCAGGGCTTCCCGCCCGAGGGGTTGCGGAAGGCGTGGCCCTTCGGCGTGTCGAGGTCGAAGGACAGGCAGTCGCCTTCGCGCAGCAGGGCTTCCTCGGCCCCTTCCTCGACCGCGAGGCGCCCGGCCAGGACCCAGACCACCTGGCCACGCAGGAAGGCGAAGGAGGCCGCGGGGTAGGCCACGCGCGCGCCGGGCGGGAGCTCGACCTCGACCAGCTCGGGCTCGGCGCCGGGCGGCGAGACGGCGCGGCGGCGGTAGCGCGTGGCGGGATCGGTCCAGAGCGGCTGCGCATCGGCGCGGGCGATGCGGGACGGGCCGGCATCGGCCTCGGCGCGCGCGAGCAGGGTGGAGACGGTGAGGTGCAGCGCACCCGACAGACGGCCGAGCAGGGCGGCGGTGGGGCTCGCCTCCGTGCGTTCGACCTTGCTGATCATGGCGCGGGAGACGCCTGATGCCGCGGCGAGGTCGGCGATCGACCAGCCGCGAGCCTCGCGTTCGCGCTTCAGGCGCTGCGCGAGAAGCGTGTCGAGGGGGACTGCGGTATCGGTGGACATCCATCCATTATAGTGGATGATGGCGCCATGACCATGCCATCCCCGCCACGCCACAATGGTGGCCCACCGCTCGAGGAGGATGACGATCCGGCCGGCTGGCGCCTTTGGTGCTGGCGGCGGGCGAAACGCCGCGCCTGGAAGGCGCCGGGGCCGGAGATCGTGCAGCGGCGCCTGGCACGCGCGGAGGAACTGGGCATGACCTACCGCGAGTACACGCTCGAGATCCTCGAACGCGGGCGGCACCTGTGAGGATCGTGGAAGGCGGGCTCGACGATGCGCGCGTGCAGGCGCTGGTGGCGCTGCACCAGCGGCTCGCGCGCGAAGCGACGGCGGAGGGCTTCGCCTTCGCGCTCGACCTGTCGGGGCTGCGCGTGCCGGGGATCCGCTTCTTCTCGGCCTGGGAGGGCGAGGCGCTGCTCGGCGTGGGGGCGCTCAAGCGGCTCTCGCCCGACCATGGCGAGGTGAAGTCGATGCACACGGCGCAGGCCGCACGGCGCCGCGGCGTAGGCGCGGCGATGCTGCGCCACATCCTGGACCAGGCGCGCGCCATGGGCCTGGCGCGGGTCAGCCTCGAGACCGGGACCAGCGCGTATTTCGCCGGCGCGGTTGCGATGTACCTGCGCGAGGGCTTCGCCGACTGCCCGCCCTTCGGCGACTATACCGCCAGCAGCGAGAATCGGTTCCTGGCGCTTCAGTTGTAGGTGATGAAGGTGCGCCCGTCGTTGCGGTCGTGGTTGACGCGCACATGCGGCGAGAAGGGGCCTTCGAGCCGCCGCATCAGCGCATGGGCGGTCGCGGCATAGACGCAGACCATCCATACCTCGCCCTCGATCGCCGGCAGGCCGTAGCGCATGCTGACCACGCTGCCGCGCGCGCTGCCCGCGACCGGTTCCACGGCGCGGCCCTCGGCGGGCGGGCCGGCATAGAAGCGGATGTCCACCAGCTGGGTGCGCAGGTCACGCCGGAAGGGCTGCCAGTCCTCGGGCGCGGCGCCCTCCGCGGCGTCGGTGACGCGCAGGCTGTCGGGGCAGGCGGGAAGCTCCTGCTGCGCCTGGGCCGGCAGTGCGACCGCCAACCCCAGCAGCGCCGCGAGCAGCCCCCTCACCGCCCCTTCTCCCGGCGCCAGGCCTCGTAGATCGGCCGGTTCGCCGGGTCGGTCATGGGATAGAGGCCGCGGATCGTGTGGCCGGCGGCGACGCGTTCCTGCACGAAATCCTCGAAGACCGTCTGCTCGAAGGCCTCGGCCGCCACCTCGTCGGCGATGTGGGCAGGGATGCAGACCACGCCCTCCCCGTCGCCCACCATGATGTCGCCGGGATGCACGCCGACGCCGGCGCAGGCGACCGGCACGTTCAGGTCCACGCAATGGTGGTGGATCAGGTTGGTCGGTGCCGAGGGGGTCGCGTGATAGGCGGGCCAGCCCATGGCGCCGATCTCCGGGCTGTCCCGGAAGCCGCCATCGGTGACCACGCCGGCCACGCCGCGCGCGCGCAGCCGCGCGACCAGGATGCCGCCGGCCGAGGCCGCGCGCGCATCGCCGCGGCTGTCGATGACGAAGACCGCACCGGGCGGGCATTCCTCGACCCCCTTGCGCTGCGGGTGCTCGGGATCCTTGAAGACTTCGAGATGGTCGAGGTCCTCGCGCGCCGGGATGGTGCGCAGCGTATAGGCCGGGCCGACCATGGTCGGCGCATCGCCCAGCGGATGCAGGGCGAGGAACACGTTGCGGAAGCCCCGCTTGAACAGCACGGTCGTGAGCGTGGCGGTGGAGACGGCGGCAAGCCTGGCGCGCGTGTCGTCCTTCATGGCGGATTCCCCCCTGGCGGCGATTCAGGAATACTCGGCTTCGGCGCGCCTGCCCATGGCGCGCCGGGGGGAGAGACCAACGCCATGCCCGACAACGGCGCGCAGAAGCGCTCCCGATCCTTCCTGCTGGCGGTCGAGGACCAGGAGTTCCTGTTGCGCGACGAGATGCGGCCCTTCCGCTTCGGCATGGAATACGCCAAGGCCGAATACGCGCTGCGCGACTGGGGCGTGCGATCGACCGTGGTGGTGTTCGGCTCCGCGCGGATCCCCTCGCCCGAACAGGCCGCGGCGGTGGCCGCGAGCGCGAAGACCCCGGCCGAGAAGCGCGCGGCGAAGCGCGCCACCGAGCAGGCGCGGCAGTACGAGGATGCGCGCGCCTTCGCACGCATCGTATCCTTGCGCGGCGGCGCGATGGCAGCCAGCGGCGCGCCGCGGGACAACGTGATCGCGACCGGTGGCGGGCCTGGAATCATGGAGGCGGCGAACCGCGGCGCCGCGGAAGCCGGCGCGCCGTCGATCGGGTTCAACATCACGCTGCCGCACGAACAGCACCCCAACGCCTGGTCCACGCCGGCGCTGACCTTCCGCTTCCATTACTTCGCCATGCGCAAGATGCACCTGGCGATGCGGGCGAACGCGCTGGCCGTCTTCCCCGGCGGCTTTGGCACCTTCGACGAGCTGTTCGAACTGCTGACGCTGGTGCAGACCGGCAAGGCGTCACCGCGCCCGATCGTGCTGGTCGGCCGCGCCTTCTGGGAGCAGGCGGTGAACCTGCCTCTGATGGTCGAGCACGGCATGATCGACGAGCGCGACCTGGCGCTGTTCGAGATCGTGGACACGCCCGAGGAAGCCTGGGCGAGCCTGGTGCGGCGCGGGCTGGAGGCGACGCCGCTGCCGCCGGCGCCGACACCGCCGCCGGCCCGGGTGCGGCGGCGGCGCAAGGCAGGCGCGGAGCAGATGAAGGCGCCGGGCTAACCCTGGGGCAGGCAGCCCGCCGACAGAAGCGCAAACGCCCTCGCCCGGTGGCTGATCCGGTGCTTTTCCGCCGGGTCCATTTCGCCGAAGGTCTCGTCATGCCCGTCGGGCACGAACATCGGGTCGTAGCCGAAGCCCCGCGACCCGCGCGGCGGCCAGACCCAGTGGCCCATGGCGCGGCCCTCGAAGCCTTCGACATGCCCGTCCGGCCAGGCGAGGACCAGCGCGCAGGAGAACCACGCCGTGCGGTCCTCGAATTCCTGCGCCGCTTCCATCACCTTGCGCATGGCGGCCGCATAGTCGCGCGACCCGTCCGGCTGCAGCGCCCAATCCGCTGTTCGCACGCCGGGCGCGCCGGCCAGCGACGCTGACGAGAAGCCGGAATCGTCCGACAACGCCGGCAGTCCGGCGGCGCGCGCGGCGGCCACAGCCTTGATGCGCGCGTTGCCGAGGAAGCTCTCCTCGGTCTCCTCCGGTTCAGGCAGTCCGAGCGCGCCGGCGCTGACCGTCTCGATGCCAAATGGCGCCAGCAGCGCGGCGACCTCGCGCAGCTTGCCGGCATTGTGGGTGGCGATGACGATGCGTTCGCCGCGAGACAGGCGACGATGCCCGCTCACAGCCCGGCGGCCTCGCGCTGCTTCGCAAACAGTTCCGCCGTGCCGGCCCGGGCCAGGCCCAGCAACGCCATCAGTTCGGCGTCGCTGAACGGCGCGCCCTCGGCGGTGCCCTGCACCTCGACGATGCCGCCGGCGCCGGTCAGCACGAAGTTCGCGTCCGCATCCGCCTTGCTGTCCTCGGCATAGTCGAGGTCGAGCACCGGCGTGCCCTGCCACACCCCGCAGGAGACCGCCGCGACCTGGTCCTTGAGCGGGTTGCGGGACATGATGTTCATGCGCCGGCAGTGCTCGAAGGCCAGGTGCAGCGCCACCCACGCGCCGGTGATGGACGCGCAGCGCGTCCCGCCATCGGCGGTCAGCACGTCGCAGTCGATGGTCACGGTCATCTCGCCCATCGCCTTCATGTCGGTGACCGCGCGCAGGGAGCGCCCGATCAGGCGCTGGATCTCCTGCGTGCGGCCGGATTGCTTGCCGCGCGCCGCCTCGCGGTCGCCGCGGGTATGGGTGGCGCGGGGCAGCATGCCGTATTCGGCGGTGACCCAGCCCTGGCCTTGCCCGCGCAGGAAGGGCGGGACGCGGCCTTCGACGCTGGCGGTGCACAGCACCTCGGTCACGCCCATGCGGATCAGGCAGGAGCCTTCCGCGTGCCGGGCGAAGCCGGGTTGCAGGCTGACGGGGCGCAGCGCGGCGGGGTCGCGGCCGGAGGGGCGCATTCAGGATATCCTTGCGGGCGGAAAGGGGCGGAAAATGGCCGCCGCGCCGGCATTCGTCCAGTCCCGCGTTGACGGGGGTCAAACCCCTCCCTAGCCTCCCCATATAGCCCAATCATAGGCCGAGAGATGGGACCCACGCCCAAGCTCCCTCCCGGCCCGACCGGGGCGTCCCTGGCGGGCCTCGACAACCGCAGCGCGCTGATCCTGCGCGAGCTGGTGGAGACGTATGTCGCCACCGGCGAACCCGTGGGTTCGCGCACGCTGTCGCGGCGGCTGCCGCTGGGGCTGTCGCCGGCCACCATCCGCAACGCCATGGCGGATCTCGAGGATGCGGGGCTGCTCTATGCGCCGCACACCTCGGCCGGGCGGCTGCCGACCGAGCGCGGGCTGCGGCTGTTCGTCGATGGCCTGCTGGAATTCGGCGCGCTGGGGGAGGAGGAGCGTGACGCGATCTCCGCCCGCTGCGCCGCCTCCGGCCGGTCGTTGCAGGAGACGCTGGGCGAGGCCGGGCAGATGCTGAGCGGCCTGGCCGGCGCGGCGGGCCTCGTGGTGGCCCCCACCGCGGAGGGCACGCTGCGGCACATCGAGTTCGTCGCCCTCGGACCAGGCCGCGCGCTGGTGGTGCTGGTGCATGACGACGGCCAGGTCGAGAACCGCGTCATCGAGGTGCCGGCCGGGCTGCCGCCATCGGCGCTGCAGCAGGCGTCGAACTACCTGAATGCGCGCCTGACCGGGCGCACCATCGAGGAAGCGCGCGGCGTGATCGCCGCCGAGATCGCCGACAACCGCACCGCGCTCGATGCCCTGACGCAGCAGGTGATCGAGGCGGGCCTGGGCACCTGGACCGGCGGGCAGGGAGGCTCGCTGATCGTGCGCGGCCAGGCGCGGCTGCTCGAGACCATCGACCAGGCGGCGCGCGTCGGCGAGATCCAGCGCCTGTTCGAACGCCTGGAACAGCAGGAGACGATGCTACGGCTGCTCGACCTCGCGCAGCGGGGCGAGGGGGTGCAGATCTTCATTGGCGCCGAGAGCGGGCTGTTCGACAGCGCCGGGCTTTCGATGGTGGTGGCGCCGTTCCGCAACGGGCAGGAACGGATCGTGGGCGCGATCGGCGTGATCGGGCCGACGCGGATCAACTACGGGCGGGTGATCCCGGTGGTGGACTACACGGCGCGGGTGATCGGGCGGCTGCTGGGTTAGGCCGCGCCCGCCGTCGCGCGGCGCGGCGCGCCGCCCGGCGCATCCACCATCTCCAGCGCCGCCTCCAGCGCGCGGCGCAGCCCCACCAGCTTGCGCTCGTTCTCCACCTTCAGCCCGAACACGTCCTTCACGTAGAAGACGTCCACGGCCCGAACGCCATAGGTCGTGATGTGCGCGGAGGCGATCTGCAGCCCCTGGTCGCTGATCGCCGCCGTCACGTCGTGCAGCAGGCCGGGGCGGTCGCGGCCGTTCACCTCGATCACGGTGAAGCTGTTGGACGCATGGTTGTCGATCACCACGCGCGGCGGCACGGTCACGGCGCGCAGCCGGGCGGGCTCGCGCTTCAGCTTGCGGATCTCGTCGCGCAGGCGCAGCCGGCCGGACAGCGCCTGCTCCACCAGCACCGCCAGGCGCGCGAGCCGATGCGGCGCCTCGAAGGCGCCGCCCTGCGCGTCCTGCACCCAGAAGGTGTCGAGCGCCATGCCATCGGTCATGGTGTGGATGCGCGCATCGACGATGGTCGCGCCGGCCACCGCCAGCGCGCCGGCGATCTTGCTGAACAGGCCCGGATGGTCGGTGCAGTAGACGGTCACCTCGGTCACCGCGCGGGATTCGAGCACGCGCGTGCGCACGGTCAGCGGCGCCTTCTCCTCCTTCGCCTCCTGGATCATCGCCGCATGGCGCGCATGGGTCTCGGGATCGAAGGAGAGCCAGTAGCCGGGGTAGCCAAGCTCGAGGAAGGCATCGACCTCCGGCTTCGGCCGGTCGGCCAGCAGCAGGGCGGCGGCCTCCTTTGCGCGCGCGACGCGCACATCGCGTTCGGGCACGGACAGGCCACCGGCCAGGACCTCCGCCACGCGCCAGTACAATTCGCGCAGCAGCGTCGCCTTCCAGCCGTTCCATACCTTGGGGCCGACCGCGCGCATGTCGGCGACCGTCAGCACCAGCAGCAGGCGCAGCCGTTCGGGGGACTGCACGACCTCCGCGATGTCGAGGATGGTCTTGGGGTCCTCGATGTCGCGCTTGAAGGCGGTCTGGCTGATGAGCAGGTGGTGCAGCACCAGCCAGGAGACGGTCTCGGTCTCCTCCGGCGTCAGGCCAAGGGTGGGGCAGATGGTCTGCGCCAGCTGCGCGCCGATCTCGCTGTGGTCGCCGCCACGGCCCTTGGCGATGTCGTGCAGCAGCATCGCGACATAGAGCGCGCGGCGGGACTGAAGCTGGCCGATCAGCTCGGAGGCGACCGGCGCGATCTCCCCAAGTTCGCCGCGTTCCAGCGCGGCCAGCACGCCGATCGTCTCGATCGTGTGCTCGTCCACGGTGAACACGTGGTAGGTGTCGAACTGCATCAGCCCGACGATCCGCTGCCAGTCCGGCAGCAGGCGGGAGATGAGCCCCGCCTCGTTCAGCATGCGCAGCCAGGTGGCGGGATCGCGGCCGGACAGGATGTCGAGGAATTCCGCGCTCGCATCCTTCTCCCCGCGCAGCCGCGCGACGTATCGGGCGTGGCGTACGATGGCGCGGAAGGCCAGCGGATGGATCTCGAGCCCGCGGTCGCGCGCCATGCGGAAGATGCGCAGCATCAGCACCGGATCGATGGTGAAGTCGTGCCCGGGTGCGGCGATGATCTTGCCGTCCGCCAGCGCGAAGCCCGCTTCCGTCAGCGCCTTGTCCGAGGCCGGCACCACCGCGGGCGGCCCCAGCGAGGCACGCTCGATCGCCGGTTCCAGGATGCGCGTGAAGCGCGCCACGTCACGCACGGTCAGGAAGAAGTGCTTCATGAACCGCTCGACGCCATCCTGCAGGCCGTGGCGCGTGTAGCCCATGCGGGCGCCGACCACCGGCTGCAGGTCGAAGGTCAGGCGTTCCTCGGCGCGGCCGGTGACGATGTGCAGGTGGAAGCGCACCGTCCAGAAGAAGTCCCAGGCACGGCGGATGGCGCGGGCTTCCTCGGCCAGCAGCAACCCGCCGCCGGGGGATGCGGGGCCGACAAGCTCGGGCATGCGCTGCACGTTGAAGGCATAGCGCGCCAGCCAGTAGAGCGTCTGCAGGTCGCGCAGGCCGCCGCGGCCTTCCTTCACATGGGGTTCCACCATGAAGGGGCTTTCGCCGTAGCGGGCGTGGCGCTGCTGGCGCTCGGCGCGCTTGGCGATGAGGAAGGGTCGCAGGCCCCATTCGGCGCGGGCCTTGCGAAACGCCTCCTCGAAGCGGCGATAGACGGCGTCGTCGCCGGCGACGTGGCGCGCATCGAGCAGCGCGGTCAGCACCGTCGCGTCGCCCTTGGCATCGACGATGCAATCGGCGCGGGAGCGCGTCGCGTGGCCGACTTTCAGCCCGAGGTCCCACAGAAGGTAGAGCATGAACTCGACCGACTGCCGCCCGCGCGGGCCCATGCCCGCATCGGTCAGGAACAGCAGGTCGATGTCGGAGAAGGGTGCCAGCACGCCACGCCCGTAGCCGCCGGTGGCGACCAGTGCCCAATGCTTCTCTCCCGACGCCGGCGGGAGCATGGCCTCGGTATAGGCGTGGATGCCGACCATCACCGTATCGGTCAGCGCGGCCAGCCAGCGGGCGGCGGCGAGCCCCGAGAGCTCATGCGCCTCGAAAGCCTGCTGCACGCGGTTCTGCACGCGGCCGAGATGGCGGCGTAGCAGCGTGACCGCCTCCTCGCGCGCGACAGGCCGGCCGCCGGGCATCAGGTCGTCGATCAGGCCGGCCAGGACAACCGGCGGTTCGCCAAGGACCGGCGCCGTGCGCGCCACGCGCTCGGCGGGTCCGGCCTCGGGTCCGGCATCGTCGAATGAGCTCATCGCTCGGCAGACTACCTATTCCGGGCCAGGCGCAACAGACTCCTCCAGAAGAGCCTTCAGGCGGTAGAGCGCGGCCAGCGCGTCTCGCGGGCTGAGTGCATCCGCATCCAGTTCCGCCAGCGCCGCCAGGGCCGGATGCGCGGGCGTGGCGGGCGCCGCCGCGGGCCGCGCGAAGAGCGGCAATTCCTCCGACAGCGGATCGAGCCCGCGCGCGCGGGCCTCGAGCGCCTTCAGCACCTCCTGCGCGCGCGCCAGCACCGGGCGCGGCACGCCGGCGAGGCGCGCGACATGTACGCCCCAGGATCGTTCCGCCGCACCGGGGCCCACGCGATGCTCGAACACCACCTCGCCCTTCCATTCCCGCACCTGCATGGTGGCCGGGACCAGTTCCGGCAGCTTGCCAGTGAGGGCGGTCAGCTCGTGGAAATGGGTGGCGAAGATGGTGCGGCAGCGGATGCGGTCGTGCAGCGCCTCCAGCACCGACCAGGCGATGGCAAGCCCGTCCCAGGTCGCGGTGCCGCGCCCCACCTCGTCCAGCACCACCAGGGATCGCGATGTGGCCTGGTTCAGGATGGCCGCGGTCTCGGCCATCTCGACCATGAAGGTCGATCGCCCGCCGGCGATATCGTCCGCCGCGCCGACGCGCGAGAAGAGCCGGTCGACCAGGCCGAGCCTTGCGCTCTCGGCCGGCACGAACAGCCCGGCCTGCGCCAGGATGACCAGCAGCGCGTTCTGCCGCAGGAAGGTGGACTTGCCGGCCATGTTCGGCCCGGTCAGCAGGCAGAGCCGCCGCCCGGCCGAGAGGTCGCAATCGTTCGGCACGAAGGCCGGGCCGCGCGCGCGGGCGAGTGCGGCTTCCACCACCGGATGGCGCGCGGCGGCCACGGCGAAGTCGGCGCGTTCGGTCATCTCCGGGCGGCACCAGCGGCCATCGGCGGCGAGCTCCGCGGCGGCGGCATGCACGTCGATCTCCGCCATCGCCGCCGCCGCCGCCGCGATCGCGGGGCCGGCCGCCAAGCACTGCCGGCGCAGGTGCTGCGCGACCAGGCGTTCGCGGCGGGCGGCCTGTTCGCCGGCCTCCGCTACGCGGCGGTCGAGCTCGGCCAGCGCGGTGCAGGTGAAGCGCATGGCATTCGCCATGGTCTGGCGATGCACCGGCGCCTGCGGGCCGTCCTTAGGCGCCTCGCGCAGCAGGCGTTCGCCGGCGGCGGCGGGCACCTCGGCCAGAAAGCCGAATTGCTGGTGGTGGCGGATCTTGAGGCTCGCCACGCCCCAGGCCTGGGCCAGGTCCATCTGGAGCGCAGCGATCGCCTCCCGCGCGCCGGCGGACAGGCGCTTCAGCGCGTCCAGCTCGCCGTCGTAGCCGTTGGCGACCAGGCCGCCGTCCTCGAGCCGCGCCGGCAGCGGGTCGGCGAGCGCGCGGGCGAGTTCGGCGCGCGGACTGTCAGGCGGGACCAGCGCAGCGCGCGCCGCGGCGAGCAGCGGCGGCACCGGCGGGACGGCCTGCGCAT
>NZ_JACADR010000118.1 GCF_016106005.1 Roseomonas rosulenta | reverse complement strand
GGCCGAGGAAGCGCATGAACGACAGGCGGTCCTTGATGAGATACTCGCAGCGCTCGTCGGACAGCCCGTGCATCGCCTGCAGCAGCAGGATCTTGAACATCAGCACGTGATCGAAGGCCGGCCGGCCGCCTTTCGTGCCGTCCGCCCGCGGCACCGCCAACTCCAAATCCGCGCGGAACATGGCGAAATCGACCAGCGCGGCGATCCGCTCGAGGTCATCGCCCTTGGCCGACAACTCCCGCAGCCGTTCCTCCACGTCGAAGAACCCCGGCTGCCGAACCATCGCCATCCCCCGCGCCAATCCGCGTCAGTGAATCAGCCGAACGGCTTCAGGGCGAGGGGTTTCTGGAGGCGTCCAGCTTCGGATATTTGAATCAGAACTAAACTGCCGGTGAGGGGCATATCCGTCGCATGAAGCCCGGACGAATCTCGCTGGAAGCGCAATCACTCGAATATACGGACCCAGATGATAGTCTAAATGAAATCATAAAATTTCAGTAATATTTAGATCCTGGATTAAAAATGTCAAATTAGAGCCTGTACGAGAAAAAATATTCCGACGGAGATCAGCTGCGCCTATCAAGTCGCGCATCACTGGACAATCAAGACGGAGTAACTTGCTTGCCCAGTCTTCGTGCCAAACTCGCGCCTCCGCGCCGCTTAACGATGCCAAACGAAATGAGAGCTGACGCAACCATGCCGGACGCTGCTGTAATATCCATCCCTTAATGGATTGCCTCATAGGAACATTTTTTGAGAAATTATATCCGTAATTCGATGGATATCCGGCCAATACAGGATCAGCAATGTTTATCATTTCCGCTTCAAAATTGCCATGGTCCTTAAATCCAGCAGGTATGGAAAGAGCAAGCTGAACAGAATTTGAATCAAATAATGGCAGATAACAGTAACCCGCCCGAGTATTTAATGATAGCTCCTTTCCAATCCAGGACCGATAGCGGAAGCGGGGATAAATCGCCTCAGCCAAATGGCGATCGATCCTCCCAGGTTTTGTGCCGAGTAGCAGGTCCATCTTTTCCGCAATGCGATCGGTATATTTGTTTATTGCGAATCCTGGAGATTTTATGCCAGCGGGCACACGATAGAATAGCTTTGAGATGTCCTTTGTTGAGGTCGCCCGGTTAGGTAAGCCAAAAAAATTTCGATAGACCTCACCCCCACCACCGTGCAGGGCGACGGCACCGTTGCGATGCCGCAAAGCCTGCGCAACCATTTCGACAGGAGGAATAAAAATACCTCCGTATATAACACCGTCTGCAAAATAGTAATTCTTCAATATTATATCGTTATACTGTCTTTCGGACACTTTTTCTTCTATTAACGATTTGTCTATGTGATTTAATTCAAGCCCCTCACGCTCTGAAATGTACTTAGCAACGACAACATCCGAAGAATTCGCCTGGCCATAGACAAAAAGTTCTGGCGAGACTCCAATCCTTCGTGCAAGCGCTAAGACAAGCCGTGTATCATAGCCCCCAGAAAGCGCGAGGCTGGCGCGTCCGTCGAAAGCGTTCAAGACTTCGTGCATGGATTGCGAAAGATTTTCTACGGCCTGTCCCGCAAGCGCCCTCCGGCTTCCAGACGCTGGCTCAGGTACCGGCCACCGTGGCGGCTCGACGAAACTGATCGTCTTACGCACCGTGACCTGCTCTCCTTCGTCAAGCCGCCGGATCCCATGCAGAATTGTTTCGGTTCCCAGCGTGTGTCCATGAAATAGGTATTCGTAGGCCTCGTGGCGCCGCAGGACACGGCGCGGCATCGACCGTGCGACGGCAAGGAAGGACGTTGAGAAGACGCCGCGCTCCGGGTCGGCGAATACCTCAATGGCCCCGCAGGGGTCGCGAAGAATTCGAACGCCTTCAGCGCCACCTTCGATGACCACGAAATGACCACGGCATTTAGCCAATTCCGTCGCCAGATCAGGAGCCTTCGCTAGCTGCTCCAACGCCTGTAGCCCCAAGCTGGCGCGGTAGACTAGTGTTCCGACGCAGGCAAGGAAGCGATGTTCGTCAATTTGAAGAAATTGATTTCGTGAGTCGAGAGATTTGGGAATATAGCAGAATACATAGTTGCTTGATTCGACTTTTATTCCTTGCGGAGAGCCCATGCCCCGAAACACGTCGAGCGCCACGCCGAGAACGCGAGCAACCGGGGCGTCATGGTCGCGATGAACAAGAATAAAACCACCCATTATGTCCCTCTGGCGATCATCAAAGGAGAAAGATTTCACAAAGGCGACACTCACGATCGCGTCCAATGGCGCGCGTAAGACCTATGTCTTTTGACGGACCTGACTGCCGGATCAGACGATCGCGGCTGGCCATTCTGCGCCAAAAGTATTGCTGACGGCGTCGATGGTTTCCAGCGTCATGTAGCGGGCGCTGGGTGGAGCTAACCCTGCCCCCCTGGGATGACCCCGGTCTGAGCCAGAAACCGTCGAAGGGAGACGGATGATAAAGCGATCGAGGTTCACGCGGGAGCAGATCATTGGGTGTTGAAGGGGCACCAGGCCGGTGCCCATGCGGCGTATGCCTGGGCTTGAACCTTGCGCCTCCGGGCCATGCCGCCTGTCCGGTCGAATTGGGGCTGCCCCATGCGCGCCCCCGGCTCTGGCCGTCCTGCACCAACACCGACGACGCGACGCTGACCGATATCGCGTCCTTCCACACCGACGAAATGACCACACCATCGAACCAAGGCATCGAACACCAGCCGATCATTCCGTCGGCGTGAACAGAACGTCGTACTGGAAGGTGAATCCGCATTGGCTCCGCCACGACGACCGGATCGGAGAGATGATGCGTGCGGAGTATCCATGGTCACTCATGATCCCGAAAAGCTCCTCGCGCGATGATCCTGCCACCTGCAGGCTCCACTCCGAGACTTCGAGGATCACCCGCGGCCGCCTGGGCGCCGTGAGCAGGCTGGACATTCCGCGCAATACCTTCACCTCCGCCCCCTCGACATCGATCTTCACAAGGCTGGGAAATGGCAGCGAGCTGCGTGCGGCGAAGGCATCCCAAGTCTCGGTTGAAACCGTGCGGACCGCTGCGCTCGATCCCCGACGCAGCAAGGAAGAGGCACCAGAATTGCCGTCGGCATCGGCGAAGAACATCGCCTGTCCACCGCCGTCGGAAAGCGCGATGTCCACGGCTGTCACGTTCGTCAGCCGATTGAGCGCGATATTGCCCTTGAGGGCGGCGTAGGTGGCGGGATTCGGCTCGAACGCAACGGCCATACCGGTCGGGCCCACGCGACGCGACGCGATCAGCGAATAGAACCCGACATTTGCTCCGACATCGACAAAGCAGTCCCCAGGCTGCAGGTGGCTGAGAATGCAGGCGCGCAGCGCGGGCTCGAAGTCGCGCGTCAGGTACAGTCCGCGTTGCACGAAATCCGAGGTATCCAGATCCATCTCGACCCCTCCCATCACGCGCAGGCGGCGCGTGACCGGGTGCGTCGCGAACTGAGCGTCGAGTGCGTTCAGGATGCGCCACTTGCCCTTCTCGAGCGGGCTGTGCCGAACGACGGCAAGCGCCAGCGGAACAAGCCAGCGGTTCACGGCCGCCGCCATCGGTCTGCGTTCATCGACCCCTCATTCCGAACGAGAGCATTTGCATCTTGGTTCTGTCCGGCAGGCTGCCACGGAGCGGCGCGCGACCTGAGAATCGTTCTCGCCACACGGCGTAGCACGCTCCAGGCATCGGCCTCGGCTCCCTCCCGCTTCCCCGTCGCACGCCACAGAACGATCACCGTTGCGCCGTAGACAAGGGCCCCGATCGGAATTGCAGTCGCGAGTATCCTCAAGGCCGTCCAACCGTCCGGCGGCGGCGCAGTCCATCCAATGCCAGAAAGTACGAGGATCGTCGCCATCACAGCCACCGCGGCAAGCGGTCGCTGGATGGCCTCCCAGACCTCGCGGCCGCCGATACCCAGGCGATGTGCGCTCATCGTGAAGGTGAGTGCAGGTTCGATCAGCATGCTCAGGGCGACCGCTGCCGCCGCTCCGGGCAGGCCCATCCAGATGGTCAGGACGAACAGAAGGCCGACCCGGAGGAACACACTGATCAGGATGATCGCGAGCAGCGCTCGCAACTCCGCCCTCGCCCGCAGCCAGCCCGAGCCGACGGTGTCGAACGGCGCGAATGCCCCTGCGAGCCCGATGATGACGACAACCGGCACGGCCTCAATCCACCGCGGCCCAAGCGACGCGACGACGGTTGGCCCAGCCAGGAGCGAGATCCCGAAGCCGGCAGGCAACGAGAGCAGGAGCATCAGCCCAAGAATGCGCAGAACCGCCTCGCGCTCCTGCTGCTGACCGGACGAGCGCCGCAGGTCGGCCAGCCCGGGCATGACTGCTCTGCTTGCCGCGATTGCGACCTCGGCGGTCGGGATCGTCGCCAACTCGCTGCCGGCGGTGAAGATGCCGACGCCGGTTGGCCCCTGCAACCTGCCGATCAGCACTGCATCCGACCGATCCCGCAGCACGATCGCAACACCGATACCCCAAGTCCAGATCGAGACTCCGATCAGATCCCGCCAGGCAGTCAGCGAGAAACGAGGACGATGCGGATGCATCGCGTAGCTCATCGCAAGGACGCCCGCACGGTAAACGATGAAGCCCGCGATGAGCGCCCAATGACTCTGAATGAAGAATGCGGCGCCGACCGTCACCACGACGCTGACGATGCGCGGCAGTGTCATCAGCCGGAACTCCAGGTGAAACTCCAGGTTTCGCCTGAAGTCCACGGCACCGATATTGGCGAAGCCGCTCGCTGCGAACGTGGCCCCCAGCGCATAGAGTATCGTCTCCAGCCGGTCGTCGCCGAAGAAGGACGCCGTCCACGGCGCGGCGAGCGCCACGACCACTCCGACAAATACGCCGCGGATCACGGTCATGGTGAAGGCGGTGTCATACAATTCGCGGCTCGGTGTCTGCGCCCTGATGATCTGGTCCTCCACGCCGATCAGCAGACATGAGTCGATCGCGAAAGCCAGGCTCGTCGCCAGCGCCACCAGCCCGAAATCCTCCGGTACCAGCAGCCGCGCCAGCACCAGCATCGAAAAAAGGCCCAGCAGCCGCGTCGCAATCCGCCAGGCGATCACCCAGCCCGCGCCGCGCGCCGTCCGTGCCAGGATACTCGGTTCGCCCATCGTTCAGTCCGCCCCGAGCGCAGGCTCGGCCGCCGCCACCGCGTGGCCGCCATGCTGCGCGAGGAAACCCTCCGTCACCAGCAGTTGCCACAGCGCCTGGCTGTGATCGAACCGCCCGCTGCCGTGTTCGTCCGCAAGTCGCGCCAGCGCACCCGCCTCGAACAGCCCGCTGTCCAGCATCGCCGGACCCAGCAGCCTCCCCTTCACCTCCGCCTCCCGCCGCCGGAACTCGGCCCCGATGCTGTCGGCAAACCCCTGCTTCGGCCGCGCCAGGATTGCCGCCGGCAGATCGCCCGCCACCGCTTCCCGCAGCACGTGCTTGCCGCGCCCCTCGCGCAGCTTCCAGGCGGCTGGCAGCATGAGGCCCCAGGCGACGAGCGCCGGATCCAGCAGAGGCGGTCGCACCTCGAGCGACACCGCCATGCTGGTCCTGTCCACCTTCGCGAGGATGTCACCCGGCAGGTAGGTGTGCAGGTCGGCATATTGCGCCTGCAGCAGCGCGTCATCCGGATCGCAGGCCTCCATCAGCGCGACGAAGCGCGCGCCGGGATCATGCCCCTCGACGGCCGCGCGCTGCGCCGGCGCATAGAGCGCCCGCCGCCGCTCCGCCGCCACGCGCGTGACCGTCGCATAGTAGCCGAGCGCGCTGTCGAGGCTGAGCTCGGTCAGCGTGTTCCTCGCACGCAGCCAGCGCGGGGCGCGGTCGAGCTTCGGATACGCACGCGCCAGCCGCGCGATCACGCCGCGGCGCAGCGGCGCCGGCAGGTGCCGGCGGATGCCCTCCACCAAACTGTGGAAGCGGTAGCGACGATAGCCGGCGAAGACCTCGTCCCCGCCATCGCCCGACAACGCCACCGTCACGTGCCGCCGAGCCAGACGGCAGACAGCGAGCGTCGGCACCGCCGAATGGTCGCCGAAGGGTTCGCCGAAGATGCCCGCGACCTGTCGCGCGGCACCGAGGTAATCGGTGCTCCCCTCCTCCGCCCTGTGCCGCGCGCCGACATGCGCGGCGACCTCGGCTGCCGCGGCACGCTCGTCGGCGGCGCCGGCAAAGCCGACGGTGAAGGTATCGAGCGGCGTGCTGCGCGCCGCGGCGGCGAGCGCCACGACCGCACCTGAATCGAGCCCGCCCGAGAGGAAGGCGCCGAGCGGAACGTCCGACATCAGCCTCGCCGCGACCGAATCCGCGAGGCGCCTGCGCAGGAGCGCCGGAGGATCCTCCGGCGCTGGGGCCGCCTCGCGCGGCAGGCTCCAGTAGCGGCGCGGCTCCGGCCTGGGGGCGCCGCGACGCAGGACCATGACATGCGCCGGCGGGAGGCGCCGGATGTCGCGGTAGATGGTGGCGGGATCCGGGACGTAGCCCAGCGCCATGAAGTCATCGAGTGCGACCGGGTCGATCCGCCGCGTGACACCCGGTACCTC
Source organism: Roseomonas rosulenta (assembly GCF_016106005.1). Lineage (GTDB taxonomy): Bacteria > Pseudomonadota > Alphaproteobacteria > Acetobacterales > Acetobacteraceae > Neoroseomonas > Neoroseomonas rosulenta. The sequence goes on along the minus strand of NZ_JACADR010000118.1, from coordinate 6,490 downwards.
AAGCAGCGCCGCGATCTCCGAGCCGAAGGCCAGGCCGCCCCCGGGCAGCCAGGCGTAGTGCAGCGGCTTCTCGCCGAGCGGATCGCGCGCCAGGGCCAGAACCTCCCGCTCGCGGTCCCACAGCGCGAAGGCGAACATCCCGACCAGGCGGCCGAGGCTGTCCTCCCCCCAGGCGCGCCAGGCCGCGAGAATGACCTCGGTGTCCGAGCGCGTGCGGAAGCCCTGGCCCGATGCCTCGAGTTCGGCACGCAGCGCGGCATGGTTGTAGATCTCGCCATTGAAGACGATGACGAACCTGCCGTCGCCGCTCTCCATGGGCTGTGCGCCACCCTCGACATCGACGATGGCAAGCCGCCGATGACCCAGCGCGATGCCCGGCTCTCGAACAAACCCCGAGCCGTCGGGCCCGCGATGGGCGATCGCCGCGGTCATCCGGCGCAGGACCGCTTCATCGGCGCCGCTGCCGCCTGCCCCGGCCAGGATGCCGGCTATCCCGCACATGCCTGGACCTCCGGCGCCGGGCGACGCAAGTACACCCGCACGCGAAATGGTGTGTGGCGAGGGTCACATCCGGGGATAACCTTCGCGAGCGGACAACCAGGGCTTGTATTCGCGGACCGTGAGCATACCTTCTGAGTAGATCGAGTCGGCTGCCCGGCACGGTCCAGAGCGAGATATCCCAGGAGGCAGGTCGGTATCGTGGTCGACCAATCGCAGGTGCTCACGGAACGTGATGCTGAAGCGCTCGCGCGGAGCCGGATGGCGTCGCGGTCGCGTATGCCCTGGCCCCTGGCAGCGCTCGTGATCATGGCCGCATCCGTCGCGGCCTGGGGCGGCACTGCCTACGTGGCATCATTGTTGGGCCTTTTCTGACGCTGCCTGTGGCGCGACCTCTCGCGCCATCCAGTCGAGCACCTGGCGGAGACCCAGGTCGATATCGCGGGCCGGCCCGAGACCCAGCCTTTCGCGCGCCATGCGCGGTGAACCCAGGGAATGCCTGATCTCGCCTTTGCGCGGCGCCTCATGCATCACGACAGGCTCGGTTCCGCTCAGCCGGGCGATGCGGCCCAGCAAGTCTAGCACCGAGCAGGCCTCGCCCGAACAGACATTATAGACCGGCGCCGCGGCCGAGGCGGCAGCAAACCCTGCCAGGAGCGCCGCGACGACGTCGCCGACATAGATGAAGTCGCGCGTCTGCAGGCCGTCGCCGTAGATCCGAACCGGCGCACCGCGCCGGACCCGGTCGCAGAAGATGGAAATCACCCCCGAATAGGGCGACCCCGGTGCCTGCCGCGGCCCGAACACGTTGAAGAAGCGCAGCCCCAGCGTCGGCACGCCATGCACGGCGCCGGCGACGCGCGCATGCAACTCGCAGCCGAGCTTGTCGGCGCCATAGGCCGAGAGCGGGCGCAGCGGTGCGCTCTCCTCGATCGGCTGCGCCGACGCGTCCCCATAGACGGCGGCCGAGGATGCATAGACCACGGGGATCGGCCGGCCCGCCTCGGCCGCCGCCCGCCGTGCCGCGTCAAAGACCGTGATCGCGCCCGTGAGGTTGGTCCGATGGGTGCCGAGCCAGTCCTGGACGCCCTTCTCGACCGATGCGATGGCGGCAAGGTGGACGCAGCCATCCACGCCCGCCATCGCCTCCCGCACGAGCCCCGGGTCGGCGACATCGCCGCGCAGCAATTCGGCGCCCTCCGGCAGCGCATCCGCCTTGCCCGTCGAAAGGTCGTCGAGCACACGCAGCGTGTCGCCGCGTGCCGCGAGCGCCTCGCAGAGATGCGAGCCGATGAAGCCGCAGCCGCCGGTCACGAGAATCCTGCGCATTACCGTACCATCACTCCGCCCGAGGCATGTTGCGCGACTGCGCCGCTCACCATCCGCGCCGGCGTACCCGCGCGGATCGCGCCGTCCGACGCCTCGCCGAGCGCGAGGCGGTGCAGCGCGAGAGGCGTCGTCGCCCGCCCGCCCATCCGCCCGAAGAAGTGCTCCAGAAAGCCCTCCATCCGCGCCAGCAGCGCCTCGCAATCCTCGCGCGTGGCCGCATAGGGCGTGCCACCCGGCATCAGGGACGGGCTGTGCAGAGACAGGGTGAAGACCTTGGCGCCGTTCCGCAGCATCGCATCGGCGAGGCGGCACATCTCGGCCAGCGAGGTGCCCTCGGGCGTGAGCATGATGCGTTCGACCAGGTGCAGGCGCGCCAGCGCGCCCGGCACATGCAGACGCGACATGGCCGCCCCGAACAGGAAGCGCCCGTGCGTCCCCCGCGCCAGTGATCCGAACGGCCCGACCACCGACTGCGTCACCGGCAGATAGAGTAGCCGCCGCGCCGGGCTGCTCCAGAAGGGCTGCTCGGGAAAGCCGTGGAAATCCGGCCCGCCGCCACTGCCCGCGAAGCTGCGATGCGGCACGACGCTGGTGTCGACGAGATAGCCGAGGTCCGCGATCGTGCCTTCGCGCCGGATGTCGATGCCGTAGCGCCCGGCCTTGTAGATGGCGGGACGCACCCCGAGCGCCGCCGCCACCGCATCGGTCAGCACCTCCAGCTTGCGGCGCTCGAGGTCGGGCGGAAGGTTGCACGGAAAGGTGTTGAAGGGGCAGACCACCTCTTCGTCGGGCGGCGTCACCCAGGGATGCAACTGGGCACCGACCAGGCATTCCCCGGCCGCGAGCCAGGGGCCGAAGATCTCCGGCGTGCGCGGCGCGGTCGCGACCGGGTAGTCGAGCAGGTAGCAGGGGACGATCCCGAAGCGGCGAAGCACGCGCTGCCCCGCCGCGAGCCATGTGAGCGCCTCCACCCGCCGGTTGCCGCGGGAGAAGGGCGCGTTCCAGTCGAACTCCTCCTCGGTGTCGAAGACGACGCAGAGCACCGGCGCGTCGAGGGCCGCGAGGTCCGCCGCGAGGAAGCACGGCGCGGATGTGCCTGCCTGCCACGCGCTCATCGGCCAAGCCTCTCCTTGAGGTGGCGCTTGATGTCGCGCACCCCGGGGGCGGTGAATGCAAAGTGACGCAGGTTGTCGAGCGGGCGGAAGCCGGACAGGGCGGCGAGAAGCAGATGCCGGCTGCTCGCGAGGAATTGCCCCGGCGCGGTGCTCAGCCCCTTGCCGATCTGGCTGTGCAGGCTGGCGCGCGCGCGCAGCCGGTCGAAGGGCGACAGCGCATCGGCATGGCGCGCGAGATGGCGCTCGACCATGGGTACGGTGCAGCGCAGGACGAGTTCCGTATGCGTCGCCATGAAGCTACCGGGAGAGATCAGGATCCGCGCCATGCTCCGCCGCACCAGGCCGACCGCACCGTTGCTGGCGAGCCTGATCCAGAGGTCGCGGTCCTCGCCCACGCGTAGCGCGGGATCGAAGGGATGCATGCCAAGGTCTGTGCGTCGCACCAGGGCACAGGGCGTAGCGACGAAGCAGTTCCACAACAGCAGCTTCCATCCCTCCGGCACGATCTCCGGCAGGTCCTCGAAGAGCGGGCTGACCACCCGCCCGCTCGCATCGACCCAATCCGCCTGGCAGCCACACAGCGTGACCTCTGGATGCGCGTCGAGCAGCGCCGACTGCAACGCGAGCTTCTCCGGCATCCAGACATCGTCGGTATCGAGGAAGGCAACATATTCGCCCCCCGCGCGCGCCACCCCAACGTTGCGCGCCAGTGCCGGCCCACCGTTGCTCTGCAGCCGCACGACCTGCCCACGCAGTCCGGCTTGCCCGAGCAGGGTGCGCGCGGCGTCCGCCGTGTCGTCGGTGCTGGCATCGTCCACCACGATGACCTCGACGTCGCGCAGCGTCTGCGCCGCCACCGAGCCGATCGCCTGGGGCAGGAGAGATGCCGCGTTGAAGGCCGGGATGACCACGCTCACGCGCGGTGGCGGCAGGCGGTCGGCGTCGGGCGGCGTCATGGCGGCCCGGTCCGCTGTGCCCGCCACGCACGATGCGCCGGGCGCGCCCCGCGCCGCGGGGGTCCGTCCTGCACCGCCTCCTCGGCTGGCGCATCGCCCCGCATGTCGAAGGGCCACCAGCCCTTGCTCGAGCCCGGACGCGGCAGGACGCTCCAGACGCAGAGCCAGGCGATGCCGATCAGCGAGGCCAGGAACAGGAGGGTGTTCACGGCTCGTACTCCGTGCCCGCGCGCTGTCTCATGTCACGGCCTCGCCGCGCCGGATGGCGGGCTGCGCCCTTGCCCGCCAGGACGGGATGGCGCCCGGCGCGTGCGTGGCGACCGCGCCGCGCGAAGCCTCCCGCAGGGCCACCGTATGCGCGGCGGGGGCGATCAGCAGCACCGTCCAGAAGACATCCCAGTAGCTGAGCGAGAGGAAGGTCCCGCCCACTGCATAGGCGACGATCGCCACCTGGCTCATGCGCGCGAGATCCCAGGCCCAGGCGAGATCCGGACGTCCTCGCGCGAGGCGCGCGAGCCGGTAGGTGTAGACCACCGCGGCGATGATCATGCCCAGCCAGATCGCGAAGGCCGGGAAGCCATGCTCGCCGAGGAACTCGAACCAGACGCTGTGGATGGCGCGTGCCGGGACATCGGGCGCGACACGATCCATAACCTCGCGCGTGTAGGGGCCGCGGAAGCCCGACCCGACCAGCGGGCGATCGAGCGCCAGCAGCCAGGCTCCCCGCCATAGCAGCAGACGGTCGGTCGCGGAGGCGTCCTCCTCGTAGGTGGCGATCGTGTTCATCCGCTCCCACCAGTTGGCCGGCATGAAGGCGAGTGTGCCGGACAGGGCGGTCGCGATGACAATGGCGCCAACGATCTTGCGCCGGCCGCGCCACCACAGCACAAGGCTGACTGCGGCAAGGGCGAGCAGCGCGCCGCGCGAATGGCTTCCCACCGCCGAGAACAGCGTCAGTCCCATTGCCACTGCCATGCCGATGCGCACCACCCGATGCGCCGAATGGATCCGCAGGTAGTTCATCAGCGGCAGAATGATGAGGAAGGCGACCGCGGCATGGTTGTTGTCCGCGATCATCGACTGGTCGGGCCCGTAGACGCGGTAGTTGCCGCCCGAAGTCAGGGTGAAGATGCCGCCCTTGACGGAGTAGAAACCGATCGAGAGCACGATAACCCAAACAAGCGCGTGGATCCGCCAGCGATCCGTCAGCAGCAGCGCCGTGACCACGAGGCCGAGCAGCGCCTTGAATACCAGGTCCCACTTCGCCCAAACTGCCTCGGCAGGCGCCAGCGCCGTGACCGACGTCACCGTGATCGCCGCCATCAGCGCGAGTGCGAGGCCGCTCACCCAGTTGAAGCGCCACTCCCGCGGCTCGCGCGCGATGACGCAGCCCAGCACCGTCACGCCGAAGATGATCGCCGCCCAGGGGACCGTCGTCGCGAAGCCCCACAATTCGCGATGCGGGTTCATGAAGGAGAACCAGCACCACAACAGCGCCCCCACGAAGGGGCGCGCCGCCGCAAGCGGCAGCAGCCCCGTCATCAGCAGCGTGAATGCAAGGTCGCGCAAGGCTCGCCCTCAATTCCCCGCCCGCATCTCGGCCATCAGCCTCTCGGCATCGCGGCGCTCGGGGAATTGCGCGCTTCCCTCGAGCACCGGTCGCAGCGTCGCCAGTGCCTCATCGCGCTGCCCCGCCGCCTTCAGCCCGTAGGCGAGGCGATACGCGATGCCCGGATTGGGCCCGGCCGGGCCGCGGCTCGCCTCGGTCGCCTGGCGCAGCAGCGCCACGCCCCGCTCGGTATTGCCGCGCCGGACCAGGATCCAGCCGAGCGTATCGGCGCTCGCGGGGTTCGGCGACAGCAGGAAGGCGCGCTCGGCCAACGCAAGTGCGCGGGGCCCGTCGGCACCGCGTGCATCGAGCAGCCACGCAAGGTTGTTGAGCGCGATCGCATCCGCGGGCCTCTGCCGCACCACCACCTCGAGCCGCCGCTCGGCCTCGGCAAGGCGGCCTGCCTGGAGGTCGAATTGCGACATCATGGAGAGCACGACGGCATCCTCCGGCTCGCGCGTCAGCCAGGCCTGCAGCGCGGCCGTCGCCTCGTCCGGGCGGCCCGCGGCGGCGAGCATGGTCGCGCGCCGCACCGCGAGCCCGGCGGAAGGTGCCAGGGCATAGCCATCCGCGAAGGCCTGCGCCGCCTCGGCAGGGCGCTGGGCGGCGGCGAGCAGCTCGCCGCGCAGCGACAGCGAGGCCGGGCGCGATTCCGGGCGGCGCGCGATCTCGTCGGCCAGCGCCAGGGCCGCATCCAGGCCGCGGGCCTCGCGAACGACCGTCACGAGCGTCGCCTGCAGCACCGGGTCGGCCGGCTGGGTCACCCTGCCCTCCCGCAGGATGGCCTCGGCCGCGGGCGCCTGGTTGCGGCGCAACAGCACGAGCGCGAGTTGGCGCCGCACGCCGACATCGCGCGGGTCCTCGGCGAGTGCGGCGCGGCTCGCCGCCTCGGCGCCGGCGAAGTCGCCCGCCACGGCGCGCGCCTCGGCCAGCATGGTCGGGATCTGCGGACCGCGTCCGCGCCCCTGCAGCGGGCCGGCCGA
>NZ_JACADR010000117.1 GCF_016106005.1 Roseomonas rosulenta | reverse complement strand
CGCCCGAGCGCCGCGCCCCCGCCGGCTCCCCCTTCCGCAGCCTGGGCGGGATCGTCGGCACGGCGCAGGCGAGCACCCTGCCCCGCGCGCCGCTGCCCACCCCGCCGGCCACCGCCACCGTCGCGCCCGCCACGGCTTCGGCCGCCGGGGGCAGTCGCTGGTCGGTCCAGGTCGGCGCCTTCGCCTCGGAGAACCTGGCGCGGGTCTCCGCCAACCAGGCGCGCGACGTGGTGCAGACCATGGGCGCGCGCACGGCGGTGACGCCGGTGCGGCAGGGCAACACGACGCTGTACCGCGCTCGCGTCACGGGCCTCACGCGCAGCGCCGCCGAGCAGGCCTGCGCCCGGATGCGCAGCCGCAGCGCCTGCACGGTGGTCGCGCCGGACGCCTGAGGCACGGCGCTCCACGAATCGGGCCGCGGCCGCAGGGTCGCGGCCTTTTTCATGCCCGCGCAGCTGCCCTCGCGTCGGCGCGGGGCAGGCCCCCTTGCCGCCCCGGGCATCGGGCGCCACCCTGCGGCCGACCAGACCGGAGGAACGCCCATGCCCGCCGAAGGCGGCCACTCGCGCCCATCGCAGACCGCTTCGGGATTTGCGGCGCTCGACGCCATGGTGCGCCCGCGCTCGGTCGCGATCATCGGCGCGTCGGACGACGCGACGCGGATCGGCGGGCGGCCCATTGCCTACATGCAGCGCCAGGGCTTCGCGGGCGCCATCCTGCCGGTGAACCCAAACCGCGCGACCGTGCAGGGGCTGCCGGCCTTCGCCAGCGTCGGCGCGCTGCCGCAGGCGCCCGACGTGGCCATCGTGGCGGTGCCGGGCGAAGCCGCGGTGCAGGCGGTGGACGACCTGGGGGCGAAGGGCTGCCGCGCGGCCATCGTCTTCACCGCCGGCTTCGCCGAGGTGGACGAGGCCGGTGCCGCCATGCAGGACCGCCTGGTGGCCGCGGCGCGCAGGCACGGGATGCGGCTGCTGGGGCCGAACTGCCTCGGGCTGTTCAACGCCAGCATCAACTTCTACCCGATCTTCTCGCTGTCCTTCGAACAGGGCTGGCCGATCCCGGGGAATATCGGCATCGCCTCGCAGTCGGGCGCCTATGGCACGCATGTCTTCGCCGTCTCGCGCATGCGCGGCATCGGCACGCCGGTCTGCATCACCACGGGCAACGAGGCCGACGTGTCGCTCGGCGAGGCGATCGGCTGGATGGCGCAGGCGCCGGAGGTCGAGGTGATCTGTGCCTATGCCGAAGGTATCCGCGAAAGCGCGCGCTTCACCGCCGCGCTCGATCTCGCGCGGCGCAACCGCAAGCCGGTGGTGCTGATGAAGGTGGGGCGGTCCGAGCTCGGCGGGCATGCGGCGAAGTCCCACACCGCATCGATCGCAGGCGACGACACCATCACCCAGGCTGTGCTGGACGAGTTCGGCGTGGTGCGGGCGAGCACGACCGAACAAATGCTCGACATCGCCTATGCGGCGACGAAGCGGATCTATCCGGTGGGCAACAGCCTCGGCGTCATCACGGTCAGCGGCGGCGCGGGCGTGCTGATATCCGACGCGGCAGACGCGGCGGGCGTGCCCATGCCGCCGCTGCCCGAGGCGTCGCAGGCGCATCTGCGCTCGCTCATCTCCTTCTGCGCGCCGCGCAACCCGGTGGACTGCACCGCGCAGGCGGTGAACCAGACCGAGCTGTTCCCGCAGTTCCTCGAGACCACGGCGGCCGATGGCGGCTATGGCTCGATGATGATCTTCCTGACGCAGACGGCGGGATCCACCACGCTCTCGCCCAAGCTGCGGCCGTACATGCGCGCGGCGCGCGAGAAGTTCGCCGACCGGCTCTGGGTGCTGTGCGGCATCGCGCCGCCCGAGAAGGTGCGCGAATACGAGGCCGACGGTTTCCTGGTCTTCGAGGACCCGACGCGCGCGGTCGGCGTGATCGAGGCGATGGGCCGCTACGGCGCGGCCTTCGCGGCGCCGCCCGCGGAGGAGATCGTGGTGCCGCAGGTCGCGCTGCCCGCGACCACGCCGAGCGAGGCCGAGGGCAAGCGCATCCTGGCGCGCGCGGGCATCCCGGCGGTGCCGGAGAAGGCCTGCGGGTCGGCCGACGAGGCCGTCGCCGCCGCGCAATCCTTCGGCTTCCCGGTGGTGGCGAAGATCCTCTCGCCCGACATCCTGCACAAGAGCGAGATCGGCGGCGTGCTGCTCGACCTCAACGACGCGGAAGCGGTGCGCGCGGCCCATGCGACGCTGCTGGCGCGCGCGGCTGAACGCGCGCCTGGCGCGCGCATCGAGGGCGTGCTGATCGCGAAGCAGATCAAGGGCGCAGTGGAGATGGCGCTGGGCATCGCGCGCGACCCGGTCTTCGGGCCGGTGGCGATGGTGGGCCTCGGTGGCGTCTTCATCGAAATCCTGAAGGATGTCTCCTTCCGCCGCTGCCCCTTCGACGAGGCCGAGGCCGAGCGGATGATCCGCGCGCTGAAGGGCTTCCCGCTGCTGAACGGCGCGCGCGGGCGACCGAAGGCCGATGTGAAGGCGCTGGCCGGCGCGCTGGCCGCGCTGTCGCGCTTCGCCGCGGGGGCCGACGAACGGCTGCTGTCGGTGGACGTGAACCCGCTGCTGGTGCTGCCCGAAGGCCAGGGCGCCTTCGCCGCCGATGCGGTGATCGAGGTGGAGGCCGCGCCGTGACCATCAACCACGACCACCTGCTGAACTACCCCATCCCGGAGATCCGCCAGACCATCCGCTGGCAGGACACGGCGCTGTATAATTTCTCGATCGGCCTCGGGCAGGACCCGATGGACCAGCAGCAGCTCGACTTCCTGTATGAGCCGCGGCTGAAGGCGATGCCGTCGATGGCGGTGGTGCTGGGGTATCCCGGATTCTGGATCCGCAACCCCGACACCGGCGTGGACTGGACGCAGGTGCTGCATGGCGAGCAGTCGATCATCCTGCACAAGCCGCTGCCGGCGGAAGGCGAGATCATCGGCCGGTCGCGGATCACCAGCATCGTCGATCGCGGGCCGGGCAAGGGGGCGATGCTCTACAACGAGCGCGTCGTGACCGATGCGCGCACCGGCGAGAAGCTGGCGACACTGGAGGGCACCACCTTCGCGCGCGGGGATGGCGGCTTCGGCGGGCCGTCCGGGCCGATCAGGAAGCCGCATCCGGAACCGGCGCGCGCGCCCGACCTGTCCGTGGATCTGGCGACACGACCGGAGCAGGCGATCGTCTATCGTCTGAACGGCGACCACAACCCGCTGCACATCGACCCCGAGGTCGCCGCCAAGGCCGGCTTCAGGCAGCCGATCCTGCACGGGCTGTGCACCTTCGGCGTGGTCTGCCACGCGCTGATGAAGGCGCTGTGCGGGTATGATCCGGCGCGCTTCGGGCGGATGGACCTACGCTTCTCCTCGCCCGTGTTCCCGGGCGAGACGATCCGCACGGAGATCTGGCACGAGGAGGGCGGTGCGGCCTTCCGCGCCCGCGTGGTGGAACGCGACAAGGTCGTGGTGAGCAACGGGTTGTTCCGTCACGCGGGGTCCGCGTGAACGCCGCCGAGCGCGCGGAGCGCTTCGTCGCGCTGCATGCCTCGGGCTGCTTCGCGCTGCCCAATGCCTGGGATGCCGGCAGCGCGCGCGTTCTGGCGGCGAGCGGGGCGGTGGCGCTCGCCACCACCTCGGCCGGCATCGCCTGGCAGCTCGGGCGGCGCGACTATGCGGTGAGCCTGGCGGAATCGCTCGACAATGCGCGGGTGCTGATCGGCGCGACCGACCTGCCGGTCTCGGCCGACCTCGAGGACGGCTTCGGCCCGGCGCCGGAGGATTGCGCGCGCACCGTGCGCGCCGCGGCCGAGGCGGGCCTGGCCGGCTGCACCATCGAGGACACGACGCGCGATCCGGCGTCGCCGATCCATGGCTTCGACGACGCGGTCGCGCGGATCCGCGCAGCCGTGCAGGCGGCGCGTGCCATCGCACGGCCCTTCGTGCTCACCGCGCGGGCGGAGAATTTCCTGTTCGGACGGCCGGACCTGGACGACACCATCCGACGGCTGGTCGCCTTCGCCGAGGCTGGCGCGGATTGCCTCTACGCCCCTGCCCTGCCGGACATGGCGGCGATCCGCGCCGCGGTGGCGGCGGTGGCGCCGAAGCCGGTCAACGTGCTGATCGGGCCGCGCGCGGGGCTGGTGCCCCTTTCGGAGCTGGCGGCGGCCGGCGTTCGCCGCGTGAGCGCCGGTGGCCTGATCGCGCGGGCCGCCTACCTGCATGCGATGGAGCTCGGCCAGGCGATGGTGGCGGGCGACCTGCCGAGACTTGCGACCGTGCCGCCGGGTGCGGCACTGAACGCCGCGATGCGCGGCGCGGAGGGCTGACAGAGGTGATCAACAAGATCGTTCAATCCATGGCCGACGCCATGGCAGGCATCAAGGACGGCGCGACCGTGCTGATCGGCGGCTTCGGCGCGGTGGGCCAGCCCGACGAGCTGATCGAGGCGCTGATCGAACAGGGTGCCAAGGACCTGGTCTGCGTGGCGAACAACGCCGGCAACGGGCGCGTGGGGCTGGCGAAGCTCATGGAGCTCGGCCGCGTGCGCAAGATCATCTGCTCCTTCCCGCGCTCCGCCGGGTCCGTCGTGTTCGAGGAGCTGTACCGTGCGGGGAAGATCGAGCTCGAGATCGTCCCCCAGGGCACCATGGCCGAGCGCATGCGCGCGGCCGGTGCCGGCGTGCCGGCCTTCTTCACCGCGACCTCGGTCGGGACGATCCTGGCGAACGGCAAGGAGCACCGCGAGTTCAACGGCCGCACCTACGTCATGGAGCACGCGCTCAAGGGCGATGTCGCGCTGGTGGAAGGCTGGGAGGGCGACCGCTGGGGCAACCTGACCTATCGCGCCTCGGGCCGGAACTTCAATCCGGTGATGGCGATGGCGGCGGACCTCACCATCGCGCAGGTCTCGCACATCCGCGACCTGGGCGAGATCGTGCCGGAGAACGTGCACACGCCGGGCATCTTCGTGCATCGCGTGATCCATGTGGATCGCGGGCCGGCCTGGGCGTAATCGTCGGGACAGGAGGACGGGAACATGCAGGGCTTCGACCGCAAGGCCATGGCCGCGCGCCTGGCGCAGGACATCCCCGAGGGCTGGTACGTGAATCTTGGCATCGGCATCCCGACCATGGTCGGCGACTACGTGCCGCTCGACCGCGAGGTGATCCTGCATTCCGAGAACGGCATCCTCGGCATGGGTCCCGCCCCGGCGAAGGACAAGGTGGACCCCTGGCTGGTGAATGCCGGCAAGCAGGCGGTCACGCTGCGCCCGGGCGGGTCCTACTGCCACCATGCCGACAGCTTCGCGATGATCCGCGGCGGGCATATCGACCTGTGCGTGCTCGGCGCCTTCGAGGTGGCGCAGAACGGCGACATCGCGAACTGGGCGACCAGCGAGAACGACAGCGCGCCGGCGGTGGGCGGGGCGATGGACCTCGGCGCCGGGGCGAAGCGGCTCTGGGTGATCATGGAGCACACCACCAAGGACGGCCGCCCGAAGCTGGTGGAGCGCTGCGGCTATCCGCTGACCACGCCGCGCGCGGTCAAGCGCGTCTACACCAATCTGGGCGTCTTCGACGTGACGCCCGACAAGGGCTTCGTGGTGGTGGACCTGGCACCGGGCGTGTCGCTGGAGCAGGCGCAGGCCGCCTCCGGCGCGGTGCTGCACACCCAGTGACGAAGCGCGCGCCGCTCGGCGCGCGGACACGGGGCCAACCCCGGCAGTCGAGGAAACGATGAGCGCAGCAAGCGACGACCGCACCGAATCCATCCGCATGATCCGCGACAGCGCCGGTGCGGTCGCGCCGCGCGGCGGCGACAGCAAGCGCGTGCGCGCGCTGCGGTTCACCACGCCGGGCTTCGACCGCGCGGTCTTCGCCGAGATGGGCGCGCTGGGCTGGATCAGCCTGGCGGTGCCCGAGGCAGCGGGCGGGGCGGGCCTGGGCATGAGCGAGGCGGTGGCGCTCACCGAGGAGATCGGCGCGAGCCTCGCACCCGAGCCGCTGGTGCCGGCGATGCTCTCCGCCCGGCTGCTCGCGGCGGGGGACGACAGCGCCTTGCTGGCCGCGCTGCTGGCCGGCGAGAAGGTCGTGCTGACCGCCTGGCAGGAACGTGCCGATACGCTGGCGGTGCCCGGCACGCCCGACGCGCCGCGTGTCTTCATCCCGATGGCCGCCGGTGCCGACACCTTCCTGCTGCCGGTGCGCGAGGCGAACCGCATCGCGCTGTATGCGCTGCCCGCCGCGGGGGCCGATCTCACGCTGGAAAAGGCGATGGATGGCGGGAACATCGGCACGCTGCGCGCCGACCTGTCGCGCGCAACCCGCGTGGCAGACGACGTCGGCGCGGTGATCGAGCAGGCGCTGGACGAGGCGGCGCTGGCGACCGCGGGGCTGATGCTCGGCCTGATGGAACGCGCCTTCGAGATGACGCTGGCCTATCTCAAGACGCGCCAGCAGTTCGGGCGGATCATCGGCACCTTCCAGTCGCTGCAGCATCGCGCAGCGGATCTGAAGGTGCATATCGCGCTGACGCGCGCGGCGGTGGAATCGGCGGCCGCCGTGCTGGATTCGGGTGCGACCGGCGCGGTCCGCCAGGCGGCCGTGTCCAAGGCGAAGCACCGCGCGGCGGAGTCCGGGATGCTGGTGCTGCGGCAATGCATCCAGCTGCATGGCGGCATCGGCTACACCGACGAATACGATGTCGGGCTCTATCTGCGCCGCGGCATGGTCATCATGAACCAGTACGGCTCGGCCACGCTGCACCGGCGGCGCTTCATGGCCCTGGCGCCGGAGGATGTGGAATGAGCGAGGCGGCACGCGTTCGGGAGGAGATGGACGGCAACGTCCTGATCCTCACCATCGACTACCCGTCGCGCAAGAACGCGATCGGCCCCGGTGTTCGGCAAGCGCTGGAGGAAGCGATCGAGCGCGCGCATGACGACAAGGCCGTGCGCGCCATCGTCATCACCGGCGCGGGCGGGACCTTCTGCGCGGGCGGCGACATCTCGAACATGAATGTCGGCACCGCGCTCGACGGGCGCGACCGGATGCGGCGGACGCATCGCCTGGTGCGGCTGATGGCGCGCGGCGCGAAGCCGCTGGTCGCGGCCGTGGAAGGCTGGGCGGCGGGTGCCGGCATGGCGGTGGCGTGTGCGTGCGACACTGTTGTCGCGGCCGAGGATGCCCGCTTCGTCGCCGGCTTCCACAAGATCGGCCTGATGTCCGACATGGGCCTGCCCTATTTCCTGCCGCGCCGCGTGGGCGTCGGCCGCGCGCGGCGCATCCTGTTCTACCACGAGGTGACGGGCGCGGCCGAAGGCGAGCGCATCGGCCTGGTGGATTTCGTGGCACCTCCCGGCAAGGCGCTGGAGGTCGCGCTTGAGAAGGCGCGCTTCCTCGCCGCCGAGGCCGCGGGGCCGATCGAGCTCACCAAGAAGATCCTGTCCGAGGGCCTCGACGAGGCGCTCGCCGACGAGGCCACCTTCCAGGGCCTGCTCTTCACCACGCGCGATTTCCAGGAAGGCCGCGCGGCGTTCCTCGAGAAGCGCAAGCCGAACTTCGCCGGAGGCTGAACCGATGGTCGCCATCACGCCGAACGAGCCACAGGACCTCAACCTGCTCGACGACGACACCTTCCGCACGCATGTGCGCCGCTGGATCGAGGCCAACTACCCGCCTGAGCTGCGCAACCCGCCCAAGCGCCTGCATTGGGAGGAGAACAAGCCCTGGTACTTCAAGCTGGCCGAGAAGGGCTGGCTGTGCCCCGGCTGGCCGCGGCAGTTCGGCGGGCTCGGCCTGTCGCCCGCCAAGCAGATCATCTTCACCGAAGAGATCGAGCGCCACGGCTGCGCGCGCACGAACGACCACGGCATCGTCATGGTCGGCCCGCTGCTGATCAACCACGGCACGCCGGAACAGCAGCAGGAATTCCTGCCGAAGATCCTGAGCGGCGAGCACATCTGGTGCCAGGGCTATTCCGAGCCGAACGCAGGATCGGACCTGGCGGCGCTGCGCACGGAAGCCGTGCTCGACGGCGACCACTACATCGTCAATGGCCAGAAGATCTGGACCACGCTGGCGATGGACGCCAACTGGTGCTTCCTGCTGGTGCGCACCGACAAGGCGGCGAAGAAGCAGGAGGGCATCTCCTTCCTGCTGGTCGACATGGCGACACCGGGCATCACGGTGAAGCCGATCATCAACCTCGAATACCATGACGAGTTCTGCGAGGTATTCTTCGACAACGTCCGCGTGCCGGCGAAGAACCTGGTGGGCACGCCGAACCGCGGCTGGGACATGGCGAAGGCGCTGCTGTCCTTCGAGCGCATCTACCTGGGTTCGCCGCGCCTGTCGGCCTATGCCTTCACGCGGCTGCGCCAGCTCGCCGAACGCATGGGCGTGTGGGACGACGACGCCTTCCAGGAGACCTACGGAAGGCTGCGGCTGGATCTCGAGGACCTGAAGTCCCTGTATGGCGCCTTCGTGGACAAGCTGCGGCGCGGCGAGACGCTCGGCCCCGATGTCTCGATGCTCAAGATCTTCCAGACCGAGCTGTTCCAGCGCATCACCGACACCATGCTGGAGATCGCCGGGGAGAATGCCGGGCTGCTGGAACCCATGGAAGGCAACCGCAACCTCAACCCGACCGGGCTGTACATCCAGGCGCGGCCGGCGACGATCTACGGCGGGTCCAACGAGATCCAGCGGAATATCCTGAGCAAGAACGTGCTGGGGCTGCCGGGCTGAATTGACCGCTGCGCCGGCACGCAGGACCATCGCGCGACGGCGCGCGGACCCATCGCGCGCCACCAGCCGCGGGATGCCTCCATGACCGAATTCTGGCGCCTGTCCGCCACCGACCTCGCCCAGCGCATCCGCGCGCGGGACGTCTCCGCCGCCGAGGTGGCGCGCGACGCGCTCGCCCGCCTCGACGCCGTGAATCCGCGCATCAACGCCGTGGTGGACCATCGGCCCGAGGACGTGCTGGCGCAGGCCGCGGCAGTCGACGCGGCCCTCGCGCGTGGCGAGGACCCCGGCCCGCTCGCCGGCGTGCCCGTCACCATCAAGGTCAATGCCGACCAGCAGGGCTACGCCACCACCAATGGCCTGCGCCTGCAGAAGGACCTGGTCGCGCAGCAGGACAACCCCGTCGTCGCGAACCTACGGAAGGCCGGCGCCGTGCTGCTCGGGCGCACCAATACGCCGGCCTTCTCGCTGCGCTGGTTCACACGCAACTCGCTGCATGGGCATACGCGTAACCCGCGCGATCCGGGCATCACACCGGGCGGGTCCTCGGGCGGTGCCGCAGCCGCCGTCACGGCCGGCATCGGCGCCATCGCGCATGGCACCGACATCGGCGGGTCGGTGCGCTACCCGGCCTATGCCTGCGGCGTGCATGGGCTGCGGCCCACGCTCGGGCGCATCCCGGCGTGGAATGCGTCCGGCGCGGAACGCCACATCGGTGGGCAGCTCATGGCGGTCAGCGGGCCGATCGCGCGGAGCATCGCAGATGTCGGCCTGGCCTTCGCCGCGATGTCGGCGCGCGACATCCGCGACCCCTGGTGGGTCGGTGCGCCGATGGACGGCCCGCCCGCGCCGAAGCGTGCCGCGCTGTGCCTCGCCCCCGACGGCATGGCGGTGCAGCCCGCGGTGCAGGATGCGCTGCGCGATGCCGCCCGCCGCCTCGAAGCCGCCGGCTGGACCATCGAGGAAGCCGAAACCCCGCCACTGCGCGAACCCGCGGCACTTCAGGCCATGCTGTGGCTGGCGGAATCGCGCCGTGGCCTGAACGCCGCGCTGCACCAGGAAGCCGACCCGGACGCGTCCTTCGTCTTCGCGCAGATGGAAGCACTCTGCCCGCCGCCCGACCTCAACGCCTTCATGGATGGGCTGCAGAAGCGCGCCACCTTTGTGCGGCTGTGGATGGAGTTCTTCGAGCGCTTTCCGGTGGCCATCACCCCGGTCTCGGGCGAACTGCCCTTCCGCGACAACGAGGATGTGGAGAGCCCCGCGGCCTTCCGCCGCATCATGGAGGCGCAGCTGACGCAGGTCGGCCTGCCGCTGATGGGATTGCCGGGGCTGACGGTCACGACCGGGCTGGTGGGCCGCGTGCCGGTCGGCGTGCAGCTGCTCGCCGGGCGCTACCGCGAGGACCTGCTGCTCGCCGCCGGCGCCGTCATCGAGGCCGCCGGCACGCCGCCCGCGCCGATCGATCCGGCGTAGCGCCCCGGAGTCCAACGCACGCAGGCCCAACTGCGGCCCGCCCACGCCCCAGGAGCACGAAGGTGACGCCTTCGTGCGCCCGGTGTCAGTCGCGCCGCACCGGCGGCACGCTGCCGCCCTGGCCGGGGCCGGTCCAGGGGCCCGGCGCCGGCGGCGGCCCATAGCCCGGCGGGGGCTGCCCATAACCCGGAGGGGGCTGTCCGTAACCGGGCGGAGGCTGCCCATAGCCGGGTGGCGGCGCCCCGTAGCCCGGCGGCGGGGCACCCTGCGGCGGCGGCCAGCCCTGGGGTGGCGGCTGCCAGCCCTGCTGCTGCGGCGGCGGCTGCCACTGCGGCTGCTGCCACCCCTGGGGCGGGGGCTGCGGTTGCCAGCCCTGCGGCGGCTGGCCCGGCTGCCATTGTGGTGCGCCGTCCCCGCCCAGCGGGTCGGGCCCGAAGCGGTTCGCCCCGATGGTGCCGCGCAGGAAGCCGGTCTCGACCAGCAGCCAGATGCCGAACCCCAGGACCAGCAAGCCGGCGGCGATCATGACCAGCGCCACGCCCTGCGCGTCTTCGGGCGTCACCGGCCGGTCCCGGTACATAAACATGCCCGCCGTCGCGCCCGCCAGGCTGAGGAAGGCGACGGTCCCCGCCGCCGCGCTCAGCAGGTAGAAGCCGCCGATCCACCATCCCGAACGGTTGCGGTCATGCAGCCGCTTGATGCTGCCGGCCAGCATCGGCCAGATCGACAGGATCGACACCACGGTGTTGATCGGCCCGACCTGCGCAGCATCCGCCGGCATCGCATCCGCCATCGGTGGCGGGCCTAACCCGAGCGCCACGTCCAGTACATTGGCGACGATGCTGGCGATCAGCAGCGGCAGCACGTAGCCGAGCCAGAAGGTCCTGCGCCTGATGCGCCCGCTGAAGCTGAACCACTGCCCGATCGTCATGCATCCGCTCCCGCCGCCGAAGCGCTTCACAGCACCATGGCGGCGCCGCGCCGCGCAAGCCAGGACCATCTTGCCCGCGTAACCTCCGTTGCATACCGTGGCGTCGTCCAAATCACGGGCGGGCCCCAAGGCGCGCCAGAGCCTCCGGGAGACCCGCGCCATGTTCCGCCGCAAGATCCTCGCCATCTTCGCCCTGGCCGGTGCCGGCGCCGTCTCGGCCTGCGCCCCGCAGACCGTCTACATCCCGCAGCCCGTCGCCGTGGCGCCGCAGCCGATGGTGCGCGCCTGCGACACGCGCTTCCAGGTGGTCAACAATTCCGGCCTGACCGTGATGCAGCTGTTCTTCAGCCATGCCAGCCGCAGCGACTGGGGCGTGGACCAGCTCGGCCAGAACGTTCTGCCGCCCGGACGCGCCTGGAACTTCACCGCGGCGAATGCCGGCGCCTATGACTTCCGCGTGGTCTACCAGAACGGCCGCGCCGCCGAGATCCGACGCGTCGACATCTGCCGCGCCAGCCGGATCGTGGTGACGAACCAGGGCCTCTACGCGCAGTAAACCGCTCGCCGAAGGCGTCTCGCCCCGGGGGCGGCGCCGCGATAGCCTCCCCGCCGGGATCACCGACGGGGAGGCTTTTTCATGTCCGACCAGCGCCTGGGCATTCTCGAGCAGCGCCGCATCGAGGCAGCCTTCGCCAAGGGCATCTATGAGGAAATGGCGGCCGAGCTCGGCAAGGACCGCGCCAAGGCCATCTTGTCGCGCGCCGTGGTCAAGCTGGCGAAGCAGACCGCCGCCGAGATGGCGAAGGAAGGCCCGGGCGGGGAGCCCTCGCTCGAGCACTTCATCGCGCTGCAGCCGCTCTGGACCAAGGGCGATGCGCTGCAGATCGAGACGCTGCGCCGCGACGCCACGCGCTACGACTTCAACGTCACCCGCTGCCGCTACGCCGAGATGTACACGGAGATGGGCGTCGCGGAACTGGGAGCCGTGCTGTCGTGCAACCGCGACGGCGCCTTCTGCGAGGGCTACGACCCGAAGCTGAAGCTCGAACGCACGCAGACCATCATGGGCGGCGCGACGCATTGCGACTTCCGCTACCGCATGGAGGAGTAGCGCGGCGTGTCCGGCTATGTCGCCACCGACGGCCAGGCCTATGAGCGCAGCATGGGCCGCTGGAGTCGGCGCCTGGCCGAGCCCTTCCTCGATGTGGTCGGCCTGCCGCCAGGCGCCGCGGTGCTCGATGCCGGCTGCGGCACCGGCGCACTGGCCGAGGCGCTCGCCGCGCGCGACGCCGCAGCGCGCATCACCGGCGTGGACATCAGCGAGCCTTTCCTGATTGCCGCGCGCGCCCGCGTACCGTCGGCGACCTTCCGCCATGGCGACATCGCGCGCCTGCCCGATGCCGATGGCGCCTTCGATGCCGCGCTGTCCCTGCTGGTGCTGCAATTCGTGCCCGACCGCGCGGCGGCGGTTGCGGAGCTGGCGCGCGTGACGAAGCCCGGCGGCCTCGTCGCCGCGGCCATGTGGGACTTCACCGGCGGCTTCGCCTTCCTGCGCGCCTTCGCCGATTCCGTCGCCGCGGCGGAGCCGGATGGCGAGGCCTTCCGCACACGCTACTGGGGTGACCCGGTCGGCTCGCCGGGGCGTCTCGCCGCGCTCTTCACCGCCGCCGGGCTGCGCGACGTGACCGAGCGCGACATCATGATCCGCCAGGACTTCGCGGATTTCGCCGATTGGTGGGAGCCCTGGCTCACCGGCCAGGGCATCGCCGGCGCCTTCGTGGCCGCCCTGCCGCCCGAACGCCTGCCGCGCGTCGAGGCGCTGGCGCGGCGCGCCTACCTGGCCGGCGCGCCCGACGGGCCGCGGTCCTTCGTGGCGGTGGCGCGGCTCGCGACCGG
>NZ_JACADR010000116.1 GCF_016106005.1 Roseomonas rosulenta | reverse complement strand
GCGGCGGGGCCGAGCGGCTGCGCGAGCTGCGCCGCAAGGCGGAGGGCGACGCGACCTGAGCGTCGTGCCGCGTCAGGCGCGCCGGGCCCCACGCGGGGCGTCCGGCAGGGCGGCGCGGATCGCCGCCAGCGCCGGGGCCTCGGCCAAGAAGATGGGCGGGGCGAAGGCCTCGATGGCGTGGCGCCCGCCGGCGCGCCTGGTGCCAAGCGCGACATGCAGCGCCACCACGCCAGTATCGAAGCGGTGGCGGTTGCCGTCGTCGAAGTCGTATTCTGCCAGCGCGCCCTCGGCCGCCGCGCGCCGGCGCAACGCCCGGATGGCCGCCGCGCCGCGCCCCATGCGACACATCCCCATGCCCGACACGCTCCCCGACCCCGATGCCGCCCGCTGGGCCGCCGTGCTGGCGCGCGAGCCCTCCGACGCCTTCCTCTATGCGGTCACCACCCAGGGGGTGTTCTGCCGCCCGGGCTGTCCCTCGCGCCCGCCGCTCCGGCGCAACACGCGCTTCTTTCCCGATGCCGCCGCCGCCGAGGCCGCCGGCTTCCGTGCCTGCCGCCGCTGCGACCCGAAGGGCGAGCGCGCCGCGATCCACGCCGCCGCCATCCGCGCCGCCTGCGACATGATCGAGGCGAGCGAGACCATCCCCTCGCTCGCCGCGCTCGCAGCGCGGGCGGGCTACGCGCGGCACCACTTCCTCCGCCTGTTCCGGGAGGTGACCGGCGTCACCCCGCGATCCTTCGCCGAGAGCGTGCGCGCGCGCCGCCTGGCCGCAGCGCTCGCGGCGGGGGAGCGCGTCGCCGATGCCGTGGCCGGCGCGGGCTTCGGCTCGGAAAGCCGGGTGTACGAGGCCCCGGGCAGGGTGCTGGGCATGACGCCCGGCGCGGCCCGGCGCGGCGGCGCGGGCGAGGTGATCCGCGTAGCGCTGGCCGAGAGCGCGATGGGCCCGCTGATGGTCGGCGCGACCGATGCCGGCATCTGCTTCATCGGCTTCGGCGAGGATGAGCAGGCGCTGCGCGGCGACGTCATGGCCCGCTTTCCCCGCGCCCGCATCGAGGACGCACCGGATGCCCTGGCGGATGCGGTGCGCCAGGTCGTGGCCTATGTGGCGGAACCGCGCGCCGCGCTCGACCTGCCGCTCGACCTGCGGGGCACCGCCTTCCAGAGACGGGTGTGGGAGGCGCTGCGGGCGATCCCGCTCGGCGAGACGCGCACCTATTCCGGCCTCGCCGCCGAGATGGGCATGCCGGCGGCGACGCGCGCGGTGGCGCGGGCCTGCGCGCAGAACAAGGTCTCGATCGCCGTGCCCTGCCACCGCGTGGTGGGCAAGGATGGCGACCTGACCGGGTATCGCTGGGGGGTGGGGCGCAAGCGGGCGCTGCTGGCGGGCGAGGCGAAGGCCCGCGCGCGCTGAGCCTGCCGCGCGAAACCATCGCCCACCGCGGCGCGGGGCCGTATACCTGTGTCATCACGGCGCCGGGATGAGCGCCGCGCCACAGGGAGAGACACGCATGATGCTCCGCCGCCGCGCCCTCGTTGCCGCCACCGCCACCCTTGCCCTGCCCGCCGCCGCCCGGGCGCAGGCGTGGCGGCCCAGCCGGCCGATCCGCGCCATCGTGCCCTTCACCGCCGGCGGGCCGACCGACGTGCTCACGCGCATGATGTCCGACCCGGTGCAGGCCGCGCTCGGCCAGCCCCTGGTGGTCGAGAACCGCACCGGCGCCGGTGGGTCGATCGGCGCCGACCTGGTGGCCAAGGCCGCGCCCGATGGCCACACTATCCTGGTCAATGACAGCGCGCATGGCGTGGCCCCCGCGCTGATCGCGCGCCTGCCCTATGACCCGGTGACCGACTTCGCCGGCATCGGCGTGCTGGTGTTCGCGCCCCTGATCCTGTCGGTGAATGCACGGGTGCCGGCCAACAACCTGCAGGAGCTGCTGGCGCTGATGCGGGCGCAGCCCGGCCGGCTGAACATGGCGACCACCGGGGTGGGCGGCCCGGTCCACATCGCCGCCGAGATCCTGCGCACCACGGCGGGGGTGCAGATGGAGATGGTGCATTACCGCGGCGGCGCGCCGGCCGCGCTCGCGGTGGTGGGCGGGGAGGCGCAGATGACGATCCTGTCTGCCTCCGCGAGCCTCGAGCACATCCGCGCCGGGACCATGAAGGCCATCGCGCTGACGGTGGAGCGCCGCAACGCGCTGCTGCCGGAGGTGCCCACGCCCTCCGAGGCGGGGCTGCCCGGCTTCGTCTTCGAGAACTGGCGGGTGGCGGCGGCCCCGGCGGCGACCCCCGCACCGATCCTGGCGGCGCTGTCCGCGGCCTTCCAGGCGGGGCTGGCGCAGAACCGGGAGAGGCTCGCCGCACTTGGCGAGGAACTGCGGCCGGGCTTCGACACGCCCGAGGCGGTGCGCGCCTTCCTGCGTGGCCAGGTGGACCAGTCGGTGGCGGTGCTGCGCGCGGCGGGGGTGCGGCCGGAGTAGCGGGGTGGGGGCGCGCCCGCGCGGTGTCGGAAAACTTGACAGCTTTGCCCCGCGGCGTGGGGCGGGGTGCGCAAATGCCTGAAAAAACAGAGAAAAATTCATTGGCATGACGCATGCAAATGACTGGGTCGGGCGTCATCCGACGCGGTCGATCTGGGAGTTGCGCATGCATCCGGTTCAGAAGCTTCTTCTCGCAGGGGTCGCGGCCTTCGCGATCGGCGCCACGCCGGCCTCGGCGGCGCTGGTGGTCAGCGGGTCGGTCGGCGGCGCGCCCACGGGCGCGGTGCTGGAGAACTTCAACGCGCTGCCACTGGGCACCGGCGGCGGCGCGCTCGGCAGCGGGATCTCGGTGAGCTTCGCGCCGAATGCGCAGGCGGTGCAGGGCGCCGTCGGCGGGCAGTATGCCGCGCCCTTCCTGTCGGGCGGCAATGGCGCGGGCTTCGGTTCGCCCAACCAGCCGAACGGGGTGGATACGACGACCTACCTGACCTCGGGTTCGACCGGGGCGACGGCCGGTGCGGCAGTGACGCTGAACCTGCCCTTCCTCGCGCAGTATTTCGGGCTGCTGTGGGGGTCGGTGGACGACTACAACACCCTGACCTTCTACAACGGCAATACGCTGGTCGGTTCCGTCACTGGCGCGCAGGTGGTGGCGAGCCCGAATGGCGATCAGGGCGTGAACGGCACGCTCTATGTCAACATCTCCTCCGACGTGGCCTTCAACAAGGTCGTGGCGACCAGTTCGCAGTATGCGTTCGAGTTCGACAACGTGGCGCTGAGCCGCACGCCGATCCCGGAGCCGGCGAGCCTGGCGCTGCTCGGCCTGGGTCTGCTCGGGCTCGGTGCGGCGGCGCGGGCGAAGCGCCGCGCGGGCTGAGGCGTTACAAGCGGGCCGCCCCCGGCCCCCTGGATGCGCCCGGCAGGGGCGCCGGCGTGAAGCCGGCGCCTCTTGCCGTATTCGGGCGGTGGCGCGCGGGATCTGCCTGATCCCTCCGGCGCGGCGGTGCAGGCGCCTGAGCGCCTGGATCAGGCCGCGATAGGCGGCGGTGGCGCCGGCGGCGATGGATGGCCGCGGCAGCCGGATGGCGCGCGCCATGTTTTCGGACAAATCGGGGTCGGGGAGCTTGGAGGGCGGGCCGTTCAGCGCCTGGAGGAAGCCGAGGCGGCGGATGAGGGCGATGAAGGGGAGGCCCCGGATCCGGACGGCGCGGCGGCAGGCGCGGAAGATCATGGGCGCGATGGTGTTGAGCGGGTGGTTGGGAGAGTTGTCCTTGAGGGCTTCGAGCAGCTTCTCCCACAACCCGGCATGGGTGAGGCGGCGGAAGTAGCGGGAGATGGTGTCGGGCTTGCCGTGATGGGCCGGGATGGCGCGCCAGGGGTCGGTGGTGCAGGCGAGGGAGAATATGGCGTCCATGCGGGCGCGGAGGTTGCCGATGGAGCGGCCGGCGGGGGAGCGGGGGAGGAGGTAGGGGAGGAGGGCGGAGAATTGGAGGGGGGTGAGGGGGGTGGGGGTCATCCGCTCATGATATAGGATAAAAGTCCGTTCCTCAAGCGCCATCCGGTGCGATGTGGCGGGCGAGCCGGTCACGCAGCGCCGCGTTCAGGCAGGCCGGGCTGCCGGGGGCGACGCATGTGGCGGCGATGGCGAGGCTCGCTCGGGCCCACCGAAGGCGGCGGATCGTGGGCGGTGCCGGCCTCCGGCAGCCGCGGCACCCCGATCCGCCGGCCAAGGCGCCCCGCCCCGTTCGCCCGACGACGCCGGCCGGCCTGGCCGGCGTCGTGCGCAATGGCAGCGCAGGCTGACAGCCCTTACCGAGCGGCGCTGCGCTGCGCGGGTCGCGGACCGACCGGCATCATGATGTGGGCGTAGGGCGTCCCGGCCCACATCACGTAAGGCCCGCCGCCGTGGTGGTGCGGCCCGATCGCGTCGAGCGTGGCGCGGTCGGGGGTCAGGATCATGACGTGCGGGCCTTCGACCATCCAGTCGTTGGTCGCGCTCGGCGTCGTCGCGAAGGGGTCGATGTTGCTGGCGCCGCCGGTCGCGCTGTCGCCCGCCATCATGTAGGCGAGCCCGACGCGGGACGGGGTGAAGGGCGCCTTGGAGGACCAGGCCTGGATCCAGGCCATCCAGACCTCGTCCACGCACATGGGGCCGGCAAGGCCGGGCGGTGCCGGCAGGCAGGTGAAGCCCGCCGGCCCTTCGCGCAGGGTGTTCCCGTTCCAGTCCGCCACGCGGACGGTATCGCGCAGGGTGGGCGGCGCGGCGCTCAGCGCGCTCTGGATCATGGTGTCGCGTTCGGCGCCGGTGGGCGGCGATTGCGACGCGGCGGGCAGGGCGAGGGCAGCTGCGATCGCGACGCCCGAATAGCGCAGGAGGTGAGCCGAGAATGGCATGGGTCTTCCCCGTTGCTTGGGTCTTCCCGTTGCTGCGGCAGCGCTCGGCGGCGATCCGGGGCCGTTCGCGGCCGCGGATCCGTCGCCGGCACTTCGGCCGGCCCGCGTAGACCACAACGCATAGCCGTCTCGGGGGGCCGCTCAGGCGGGCGCTGGGCGTTTCCAGTCAGCGACGACCGGGGGAGAGGCTAGGACCGGGGCTCCGATCCGATCAAGAACAAACGCGGCGCTGCGAGGCGAGGGGCGCGGGATGTGGACCGCGCGGCGGAGGGCGCGGAAAATGCGGAGGGCGGTGGCGCGCAGCGGGTGGTTGGGGGCGGGCTTGAAGGGGTGATGGCGGATTGGGTAGGTCGGTGGCGACGCTATCGGTGTGGGTGAGGTGCCGTCGTGGCTGTGGTGACGATCCGGAACCTGTCGGAGGAGACGCATCGGGCGCTGAAGCTGCGCGCGGCGCGGCATGGGTGCAGCACGGCGGCGGAGATGCGGGCGATCCTGGATGAGGCGGTGCGGCCGAAGGATCGGTTGCGGCTGGGGTCGGCCATGGCGGAACGGAGCCGGCGGATCAGGCTGACCAACGAGGATGTCGACGCGCTGGAGGACGGGCGCGGGCGGCAGCCGGCGGAGCCGATGCGGTTCGCACGATCCTGCTGGATACAGATGTGGTATCGGAAGGGATGAAGCCGGCGTCGGGTGCAAGGGTGCCCCCATAGCTCGACGCGCAAGCAGCGGAGCCACTCTTCAATGGTCGCGGAGACGCTGTTTGGCGTGGGCGCGCTACGCGAGGTGGCGCGGGCGTTTACGCTGGTGACGCGGCATGTGAGCGCGTTCCGGGCGAAGGAGTGGGGTGGTTACTACCTCCGCTCCATAGGAACAGCATTTTTGGTCTGACGGAAGACTAAATTTCAATGAATTCCGAGATGTCATTCAATAACTTCCGCAAGTAATTTTCCGAATAAAGATCTCACGAAATCTAGCGCTTCATGATCATCCTGGATAAGCTTTCGAACAGCAGACTCATATTTTTTTCGGTTCAATCCTACAGCTGCCGCAATCCGGGTGAGCGCGGGACTTTCACGTAAAGGATAGCGCTGTAGAATACCGTCAAGGTCACGATCTTGGATTAATTTTTCGATCATCATGTGTTCAGAGATGCGTATATTCTCGACATCAATACGAATATCTATTGATGAATTGTTGCGTGTTTCTTCTTTATTGGGAATTTTGCTGAAAATATCGTGGCGTACCAAGCGTGTGGTCGCGTTTTCAATCAAATACTCGCGATGACTCTTGACCGCTTCGATTGCATCATTGACTGCGCGATCAAATATTTGTCGCGAATCTTCTCCCGTGACGCCAGCCTGCCGCTGAGCAATTCGATGAATTAGTTTGGTATGAAAATATATCGACTCAACTGAGAAATGAGAAAGTGCATGAACACCTAGGGCTTGAAGACGCTCTATATCTTCAGGCGAACGGCGATCATTATCCACAATTCCCCAAGCTTGAACCCAATGTAATTCTTTCGCCTCGCGTAATCCGCGAACAGCGTGTTCAACATCACGGCAGCTTGATTTGGGCAACATCGAGACTTGAGGAAATACTAGGCTGTACAGCGTAGTATCAAGGCTCTGCGTCGTGCCTTCGACGAATATAATTTTTTGTCTTGCTCCAAGAATGTCGCGCTTTATATCGTCATCGACGTCGGTCTGTGATTCCAAAAGATCTGCGGACCAACTTTGCAATTCTGACCCACGGTAGGAACAGGACCGAACCAGGAGGCTGTGTGATCCGGGGTTATCGATAGGAAGCATTAATTCGTGTGTAGAGACTATAAAGGCACATTCGGCGCGCTTCTGGAAAAGGAGAGTGAGGAGCGGAGAAACAATCGATCGATGAAGGTGTCGCTCAGGTTCGTCAATAATCAAAAGACTATTAGGTGGAGCAGTTAAAACATCAGCTGCAATCAAGAATCCATTTCTTTCTCCATCGGAAAGCTCAGCAACGCTATACGGATCCCCGTTATTGCGGCGCGCAACGATCTTCTGGCGATCTGCCAAACTGATTTCGATAGGAATATTTGATAGGCGCATCAATTCATTGATAACGTTGAGAGGACTTGGAATCTTCGCTTTCTCTTCGGCGGCGGCCAAGTCGCCTGCCCTGACGAGGCTGGCGATCGCACGTTCCAACATTGTATCAGAATCGATCAGATCATAAATTGCAACGCCCGCGCGCTCGGCCGCATAGTGCTGTTGGTATCTGGCATGTGCCTGTTGATCTTGCGCGCGTATGTTGCGTTCTAAGTTATCGCGCGTTTGTGGCGTAATATCGAGTGCGTTTGATGTAAACCAAGTTTGGCGATGCGCTGATATCCGCTTCGCATTTTTGCCATTACTTTGGAAAAAGCGTGACACTAAGCTCGATTTCCCCGCGCCATTTGCGCCAAGAACAAATAATATTTCTCCTATATTCAGGGATTTATTCCAGCTTTCTCCGCCGGAAAGTGGAAAATTTAAAGTAAAGCTGTCGGGCATGATCTGGATTTCCAAGCTAATTTTGGATCGAGCTCGTCATCGGATCTAGCTCACCCACCGATTCGCTGCATTTACTCCGCACTTAGTTCGAGCCGGCCAAGTTCGCCTGGACCATCGTAGTGTTCGCTTCAACCGTGAGCAAGATTGTCGTGAATATTTAAGCGCGCACTTAGACATATATGTCGGAGGTGCGACGCTGATTTTTGGCGAGGGAATGGCGGTGTGAGGACGCGGGCAGAGTCATCGCACATGCGCGGCCCCATGGTCGCGGGAAGGTGCAGGAAACTAAGTTTTCTGCCGGGGTGCAGGGGCGGCGCCCCTGCTGCTCACTTCACGACGGCGACCCGCAGTGCGTTGGTGGTCCCCGGCGTCCCGAACGGCACCCCCGCCGTCACCACCACCTCATCCCCCGTCTTCGCGAACCCCTCGTGCTGTGCCGCGCGCACCGCGCGCGCCACCATCTCGGTCATCGAGTGGATCTCCGAGACCTCCAGCGGATGCACCCCCCAGATCACCGCCATCCGCCGCGCCGTCACGCCGGATGACGTCAGCCCCAGGATCGGGCAGCCCGGCCGCTCCCGCGCCACCCGCAGCGTGGTCGATCCGGTCGAGGAGAAGGTCGCGATCACCTCGGCGTCGATCGTCTCGGCCACCTGGCGCGCGGCGGTGCTGATCGCCCCCGCGCTGGTGCGCTCGGGCGCGGGGCGGGAGGCATCGGTCAGCCGCCGCCAATCCGGGTCCTGCTCCACCCGCGCCACGATGCGGTCCATCATGTTCACCGCCTCGTAGGGGTATTGGCCGGCGGCGGTCTCGGCCGACAGCATCACCGCATCCGCCCCGTCGAAGACCGCGGTGCCCACGTCGCTCACCTCGGCGCGGGTGGGGCTGGGGGCGGTGATCATGCTCTCCAGCATCTGGGTCGCGACCACCACCGGCTTGCCCAGCGCGCGGGCGGCGCGGACGATGCGCTTCTGCACCAGGGGCACTTCCTCGGGCGGCAGTTCCACGCCGAGGTCCCCGCGCGCGACCATGACGCAGTCGCACAGGGCCAGGATGCCATCCAGGTTCTCGACCGCCTGGGGCTTTTCCATCTTCACCATCACCCAGGCGCGGCCGGCGGCGATGCGTTGCGTCTCGGCCACGTCCTCGGGCCGCTGGACGAAGGACAGTCCGATGTATTCGATCCCGAGCGGCAGGACGAAGTCGAGGTCGGCGCGGTCCTTCTCGGTCAGCGCGGGGATGGGCAGGGCCACGTCGGGCACGTTGACGCCCTTGCGGTCGGACAGCGGGCCGCCGACCACGACCGTGGTCTCCAGGTGGTCGGGGCGGACATGGGTGACGCGCAGGCGCAGCTTGCCGTCGTCCAGCAGCAGGGAGGTGCCGATCTGCGCGGCGGCGATGATCTCGGGATGCGGCAGGTTCACCCGCCGCACGTCGCCGGGCGAGGGGTTGAGGTCGAGCCGGAAGGGCTGGCCGGTCTGCAGCGTGACGCGCCCGGCCTGGAAGCGGCCCACGCGCAGCTTCGGGCCCTGCACATCGGCCAGGATGCCGATGGGGCGGCCGACCTTGCGTTCCACCTCGCGGATCATGGCGATGCGCGCGGCGTGGTCCTCGTGGCTGCCATGGGAGAAGTTGAGGCGGAACACATCGGCGCCGGCGCGGAACAGGCGTTCGATGATCTCGACGGTGGCGGAGGCCGGGCCGAGCGTGGCGATCACCTTGGTGCGGCGGCGGCGGCGCAGCGCGGGGCGCGTGGCCATGCGGGGAAGTCCTTCGGGTTTCGGCGGCGGCGGGGCGGAGAGGTCCGGGCGGATCGCCTCCGGTGCCAGGCCCAGGATGCGGGCGACATCGGTCACGCGGTCATCGGGCACGCGGCGCCATTGGGAGACGGCGGCGGTGGAGATGCCGAGCTCGCTGGCGATGCGGGTGATGGCGCCGCGGCGGGCGAAGATTTCTTCAAGGGCAGGGTCGCGCATGGCTTTAGCTTATACAGGATAAGCCCGCCGGTGCATGACAGTTTTCTGGCTTAGCATATGTAAGCGAAGGCTTGCAGTGCGGCAGCCGGGCCGGGTGGGCGCGCTGCGGACCGGCTTGCGCGGGCCGGGGCGCTTCGTCGCGGGCGGATCGGCGAAGGGCGCGCGGGACGCAGGCCCCGCGGCATGGCCAGGGCCAGGCTTCGCGGCCCCGGGTCAGGCCACCAGGATGGCGCGGAAGTCGTTCACGTTGGTCAGCGTCGGGCCGGTGGTGACCAGGTCGCCCAGCGTGGCAAAGAGCCGGTGGCTGTCGTGCCCGGCCAGCAGCGCCCGCGGGTCGAGGCCGGCGGCGCGGGCGCGGGCCAGGGTGTCGGGCGTGGCGATGGCGCCGGCATTGGCCTCCGACCCGTCGATGCCGTCGGTATCGGCCATGAGCGCCCAGGTGCCCGGCGCGCCGGCCAGCGCCAGCGTGCAGCCGAGCAGGCATTCGCCGTTGCGCCCGCCGCGGCCAGGGGTTTCGGTGCGCAGGGTCACGGTTGTCTCCCCGCCCGAGAGCAGCACGCAGGGCGCGGGCAGGGGGTGGCCATGCGCGCGGGCCGAGAGCGCGATGCCGGCCAGCGCGGTGCCGAGCTCGCGCGCCTCGCCTTCCAGCGCATCGCCGAGGATGAGGGGGGCGAGGCCGAGCGCGCGGGCCTCGGCGGCGGCGGCGTCGAGCGCCATCAGCGGCGTGGCGATGAAGCGGTAGTCGGGCGTGGGCAGGCGCGGGTCGCCGGGCTTGGGGGATTCCTCGGCGCCGGCGGCGAGATGCGCCATCACCGCCTCCGGCAGGGCCATGCGGTAATGCGCGACCAGCGCGCGGGCCTGCGCGAAGGTCGAGGGGTCGGGCACGGTGGGGCCGGAGGCGATCACGGTCGGGTCGTCGCCCGGCACGTCGGAGATGGCCAGCGTGACCACCCGCGCCGGGTGCGCGGCCGCCGCCAGGCGCCCGCCGGAGAACGCCGAGAGATGGCGGCGGATGCAGTTCATCTCGTGGATCGTGGCCCCCGAGGCCAGCAGCGCGCGGTTCACCGCGATCAGGTCGGGCAGGCTCAGGCCCGGGGCGGGCAGGGTGGTCAGCGAGGAGCCGCCGCCGGAGACCAGGAACAGCACCAGCTCGCCGGGCCCGGCGGCCTGCGCGAGGGCCAGCATGCGGCGCGCGGCGGCCGCACCTGCCTCGTCGGGCACGGGGTGGGCGGCCTCGGCGACCTCGATATGGCGCGTGGGGTGGCCGTGGCCGTAGCGGGTGACGACCAGCCCGCGCAGGGGCACATCGGGCCAGGCGGATTCGACCGCGGCGGCCATGACGGCGGCGGACTTGCCCGCGCCCAGCACCAGCACGCGCCCGGCGGGGCGTTCGGGCAGGTGGCGGGCCAGCACCGCGCGCGGATCGGCGCTGGCCACCGCGGCGTCGAACAGGCGGCGGAGAGCCGCGCGGGCGGCGGCATCGGTCATGGTCATGCGGCGGCGATCTCCCGCGCCCAGGGTGGGGCACGGGCATCGTGCCATCAAGCCGGGCGGTGCCGTTGGTCGGTGGGCGTGCGCGTCGTGGCGCGACGGCGCGGCGCTGGCGTGCGCGAACCGGGGGTGGCAGCCGCCGGTGCCCGCCTGCACGCCCCGCTTGATCGCGCCGCGCGCAGGCGCATCTTTGGCGGGAGCATCGCAGGAGCCACGCCCATGCCCGCGCCCATGAAGGAAGCCGACCTTGCCCTCGGCGCCGCCGCCACGATCGACCCCGCGCTGCGCGAGAGCATCGAGGCCGCGGCCTTCCGCAAGCTGGTGCAGCACCTGCGCGAGCGCACCGACGTGCAGAACATCGACATGATGAACCTGGCCGGCTTCTGCCGGAACTGCCTGTCGCGCTGGTTCCAGGAAGCCGCCGCCGATCGCGGCGTGGCGCTCGAGACGCCGGCGGCGCGTGAGGCGCTGTACGGCATGCCCTACAAGGACTGGCAGGCGCAGCACCAGAAGGAAGCGAGCGCGGAACAGAAGGCCACCTTCGCCGCCGCCAACCCCGGCCATTGAGGGGGGATTGATGGCGCGCACCCCGAAGGCTAAGCCCGCCTCCCTTCAAACCACGGGCAGGGCCATGTCACAGGCAGCGACGAAGAACGACGACACCGAGGTCGGCGGCATCGCGGCCGACCGGCTGCGCTCCATCATCGAGCGCGTCGAGCGGCTCGAGGAGGAGAAGAAGGCGCTCTCCTCCGACATCAAGGACATCATGGCGGAGGCGAAGTCGGCCGGCTTCGACGTGAAGGTGATCCGCCAGATCCTGCGCATCCGCAAGCAGGAACCCGCGGATGTCGAGGAGCAGGAGACGCTGCTCGACCTCTATCGCCGCGCGCTGGGGATGTGAGCATGTTCGTGCCGCCCGACGCCATCACGGGCTGGCATGCGCATGTGTATTTCGATGCCGCCACGCGTGACGCCGCGGCGCGTCTGCGCGAGGGCATCGCGCAAGCCTTCCCCGAGGCGGTGCTGGGGCGCTGGCACGACGTGCCGGTCGGCCCGCATCCGCAGGCGATGTACCAGGTGGCGTTCCCGCCCGCGCTGTTCCCGACGCTGGTGCCGTTCCTCGCGCTGAACCGGGAGGGGCTGGCGGTGCTGGTGCATCCCGACACCGGACGGCAGCGCGCCGATCATGCGCACCACGCGGTCTGGATGGGAGCGGTGCTGCCGCTCGACATCGCGCGGCTGCCGGAGTGACGGGGCGTCAGGCGCGCCGGACCGCCGCCACGAAGACGAGCGCCGTCGCGAACATCAGCAGGCTGTAGATCGCTGCCGGCAGCGCATGGGCCGGGTCGAGTCCGAGTGCGGCCACCACCGCGATCGCCAGCGTGCCGTTCTGCAGCCCGCATTCCAGCGACAGCGCGATGCGCTGCGGCCGCGCGCAGCCCATCGCCGCCGTGCCCCAGAAGGCGATCGCCATCATGGCGAGGTTCAGCGCCAGCGCCGCCAGGCCCGCGGCGGCGAAGGAGGTCGCGATGTTCTGCCGCTCCGCCCAGATCGCGGCGGCGAGCACCAGCACGAAGAGCACGCCCGAGAGCGCCTCCGCCCGCGGCAGCCACCGCGCCGCCAGCGCCGGCCGCACGGCCCGCAGCGCCATGCCGAGCACGACCGGCACCACCACGATGCCGAACATGCGCAGCGCGATGCCCGCCATCGACATCTCCGCCGCGGCGCCGGCCCCGGCGAAGTGCTCGAGCGCCACGAACACCACGAGCGGCACGGTGACCATGGCGGCGAGACTGGTGATCGCCGTCAGCGTGACCGAGAGCGCGACATCGCCGCCGGCGTAGCGCGTCAGCAGGTTCGAGGTCACGCCGCCCGGCGCGGCGGCGATGATCATCAGCCCGACCGCGAGTGCCGGCGCCGGCGACCAGATCAGCGCGATGGCGAAGGCGACGGCGGGCAGCAGCAGGACCTGCGACACCAGACCGGCCAGCACGTCGCGTGGCTGCGCCGCGATGCGCCGGAAATCCGCCAGGCCAAGGCCGAGGCCGAGGGTGAACATGATCGCGAAGAGCGCGAGCGGCAGCAGGATCTCGGTCGTGACACCCATCGCAAGGCCTCGGGGCAGCACCCGGCCTGGGCGTCTGCACGGGGGTGCAGATCGGCCCGCGCGGGGGCCGTGTCCAGACCCCACCCGGCCCGGGGCGCCGCCTTGACCGCCGCGCGGCGCGGGCGGAGGCTTCGGCCCGGCGCGGGACCACGCGGCGCTTCCTCACCGGGCCGTGGCGCGTCCAGGCGCGCTGCGGCTTCGCCGGGTGC
>NZ_JACADR010000115.1 GCF_016106005.1 Roseomonas rosulenta | reverse complement strand
AGCCGGCCCTGGCAGGCGGGCCCGCTGGCGCGGCAGATCCGCATCGCCGCGGCGGTGCCCGCGGCGGCCGCGGGCGGGCCCGCCTCGCTCCGGCTGGTCGCCGACCTGGCGCTGCGCCGCGACGGGACGCTGTGGGCAGACATCTGGCTGCGCAACGACGTGGCGATGCGTCCGGGCGGCGGCACGGCCAGCTATGGCCTGCGGGTGCTGCACCGCGAGCGCGAGGTGCTCCGGTTCGATGGCATCCGCCAGTACCAGTACACCGGGCTTGGGCGGGTCCTGCATCTGGGCCCCGCGGGCGCAGCACCGCCGCCGCCGCAGGTTCATCCGGACGTCGCCTACCTGGCGGATCTCGGCGCGGTGCTTCGCTACGACGGCGCGAACGGCGTCGATGAGGCGCTGCTGGCCCGCTTCGCCACGGACACGGCGGCGCCAGCCTGGAACGCACCCTTCGCGCCGCGCGGCTTCACCCTTTATATGCCGACCGCGGGCGGACGCTTCGACATCGGTCCCGCCACCGGTTGGCAGGCGGCCTGGCTGATCAGCGGCGATCCCCGCGCCGCGGCCTACGCCATAGGCCAGGCGGAAGCCGGCGGCGGCATTCCCTGGCATTTCTGGGATCCCGGCGGCGGTTCGGACGGCACCGGCGGCTGGCTCGACACGCGCCGCTGGCCGGGGCTCTGGACCGACCCGCGTGGCGGCGCGCCGCCGCGCAGCCTCACGCAGCCGATCCCGACCGACAGCGGCTGGACGCCCGACCACTCTCACCAGCCTGACGTCGCCTTCGTGCCCTACCTGCTGACCGGCCGCCGCGCCTTTCTCGACGAGGTGCTGGCCCAGGGCGCGCGCGCCGTCGTCTCGACCTATCCTGCCGGTCGCCGGCCATCGGCGCGCGAAGGCGACGTGGTCGTCGTCAATGGCGGCGAGGTGCGCGGCAGCGCCTGGGGGCTGCGTCAGCTCGACGAGGCCGCCTGGATCGTGCCCGACGACGACCCCAATGCGACCCATCTGCGCGCCGCAGCCGCGGGCAACTGGTCGTGGCTGCGGGCGCAAACCGCCGCCTGGACCGCCGCGCAGGGCGAGGCTCATGGCTGGCTGCCGGGGGAATACCGCGATGCCGGCGCCCTGGCACCCTGGCAGCAGGACTACTTCGCGAGCGTCGTCGCCAGGGCGGCGGTGCGCGGCAGCGCCGACGCCCGCGCCGTGCTGGGTTGGATGACGAACTTCCTGGCGGGACGCTTCCTCCGGGCCCGAGACGGGCTTCCACCGCCCGACGGCATTGCCTACCGGTTCGCAATTGCACCGGTAACGCGCGGGGCGCCGGCCTTTCGGACCTGGCGCGAGATTGGCGAGGCGATGCGCGAGCGCGGCTGGTCGAGCGGCCCGGACTGGTCGCGCGTCGACGTCCAGTATGTCCAGCTGGCCATCGCGACGCTCGCCAGCCTGTCGGACCAGCTGGGCGACGCGATGAGCCGCGAGGCGCTTGCCCTTCTGCTCGCGGCGCGCCCCCACGGGACGGATCCCGCGGCCTATCGGAGGGAACCCACCCTTTCGGTGGTCACCCGCGGGGCGACGCGTGCCTCCGGTCGCGCCTACGCCTGCCTGCCAAACCCGCGCGGCCGCTGAACGCTCGAGCTATCGCGCACGATCGGCGGCGTGAATGATGCCGATCGACGGCGTCATCTGGCGGCGGCGGACGGGCGGGCCAAACTCTCCCTCGCTCCCCTGGAGGAAGTTCCCATGTCCACCCTCGACGAGACAGACCCCTTCTGCCCACCGCCACCGCCCGGCATCGAGACCGTCATCATCCCCCGCGCCCATGATGTGGGCGGCTTCGAGGTGCGCCGCGCCCTGCCGGCACGCGAGCGGCAACTGGTCGGACCCTTCATCTTCTTCGACCAGATGGGGCCGGGGGAATTCCTGAGCGGGCAGGGGCTCGATGTCCGCCCGCACCCGCATATCGGCCTGTCCACCGTCACCTACCTGTTCGAGGGGGAGATCCTGCACCGGGATTCCCTCGGCTCGGCGCAGCCGATCCGTCCGGGGGCGCTGAACTGGATGACCGCCGGACGCGGCATCGTGCATTCCGAGCGCACGGATCCGGCGCAGCGCGACCGGGCGCGGCGGATGTTCGGCATCCAGTCCTGGGTGGCGCTGCCCAAGCACGCCGAGGAGAGCGCGCCCGCCTTCGCCCATCACGACGCCGCCGCGCTGCCGTTGGTGGACGACCAGGGCGTGAGGATGCGCCTCATTGCCGGCGAGGGCTGGGGGCTGCGCGCGCCGGTCGAGGTCTCCTCGCCGCTGTTCTACGCCGATGCGCTGCTGGGGCCAGGCGCACGTCTGCCGCTGCCGGACGGGCACGAGGAACGTGGCGCCTATGTTGTCGAGGGCAGCGTCAGCGTGGCGGGCGTGACCTTCGAGGCCGGCCGGATGCTGGTGTTCCGCGCCGGCGATGCGCTGGCGATAACGGCCGGGCCACAGGGCGCGCGCCTCCTGATGCTGGGCGGGGCGGTGATGGACGGGCCGCGCTACCTTCACTGGAACTTCGTGGCCTCCTCGCGCGAGCGGCTCGAGCAGGCCAAGGCCGACTGGAAGGCGGGCCGCTTCGCCAAGGTCCCCGGCGACGAGGCTGAGTTCATCCCGCTGCCGGAGGGCCGTGTGACGGTAAGGGCGGAGACGCGCCCGGGCTGAGCCGGCCGCGGGGTCTGCCGGGGCCGGCGGCCTACCTCCAGTCCAATCCGAAGACCGCGGTGTAATCCGCCCCGTTCGGCCGGCACAGCGCGGTGGTGTAGGGCGCGCGTGGCGGGTTGGCCGCGCGCACCGCGCCCGCGAACGGGCTGCAGGCGAGGCGTGCTGCCAGTTGGCGTTCCGTCTCCGCCAGCCCCGGCACGCCGGCGGGCCAGGCTTCGCGAAGCAGGCTCTGCGCCTCGGTCGCGTGGCCAGAGTAGATCAGGCACGCGGCGAGGCGCGCCGCCTCTACCCCGGGATGCGCGCCATCGCGCGACGACCAGTCGCGCGACCGGAGCGCGGCGACGGCCGCGGGCCTGTCGGGATAGGTGGTGATCCTCTGCTCGGGCAGCGGCAGGTCATCCGGCGCCGCCATGTCCGCGCAGGCGGTGCCGAGCGCCGCCAGAACCGGGCGGCGCATCGCTGCGACATCGGGTTCCAGTGCGCGGCCGGTCCAGCGGAAGCGGATGGTCGGGTGCAGGTCGGCGGCCAGGCTCGCCGGGGCATCCCAGAAGTCGAAGGCGGCATCGGCCAGGCGGATGGCCGGGTCGCCGGGCGGGGTAAGGCGCAGGATGCCGGGCTCGCGCTTGCCCAGCGGCAGCGAGGCGACGTGCGCCAGCCCCCGCGGCCCGCGCTGGAACAGATACAGCGTCCAGCAGCAATAGGCGCCGCCGGTCCACGCCGTGATGGCGATGGCGGATACGCCCTCGGCCAGGTCGATCCGCCCGGTGCCGGGGTAGGGCTCGAAGCGCTGGGCGCGGGCCTCGAACAGGGTGTGCCCGCCGCGGGTGAGGCGCAGTGCCTCCCCCTGGCCCCTGGGGATTACGGCGATCCGCCCGGCGCGACCGGCCTCCTCCAGCACGCGCTGCGGCTGGGCGAACGCCTCGCTGGCTGAGAGAAATCACAGAAACAGCGCCGTGAAGGAGATAACTCGCATCGCGACTCAGATACCGTCACGCTCGCGGCGCTTTGCCTCGGACCACAGCGCTTCCATCTCCGGCAGCGTGCTGTCCGACGGATATTTTCCTTCAATACGAAGTGTTTGTTCAATGTATCCAAACCGCCGCTCGAATTTCCGGTTGGCACTCCGCAGGCAATCCTCGGGGTCGAGGTCGAGCTTTCGGGCAAGGTTCGCCAGGACGAACAGAAGGTCGCCGACCTCGTCCCGTATTGCTGCAGGATTCGCGGCCTGCGGTCCTGAGCGAAGTTCGGCGCGCAGCTCGGCCGCCTCCTCCTCCAGCTTGTCCAGCACCGCCGCGGCGTCGGGCCAGTCGAAGCCGACCCGCCCGGCGCGGCGCGTCAGCTTGGCCGCACGGGTCAGTGCGGGCAGGCCGACCGGGATGCCGGCCAGGGTGCCGGTCTCGGAGCGCGCGGCGCGCTCGGCCTCCTTCTGGACCTCCCAGGCGGCGACCTGCTGCTCGGCGGTCCGGGTCTCCTCCGGGCCGAAGACATGCGGGTGGCGGCGGACCATCTTGTCGGCGATGGCCGCCGCCACGTCGGCGAAGGCGAACCAGCCGCGCTCCTCCGCCATGCGGGCGTGGTAGACCACCTGGAACAGCAGGTCGCCGAGTTCGTCCATCAGGGTGGCCGGGGTGCCGCGCGCGATCGCGTCCTCGACCTCGTAGGCTTCCTCGATCGTGTAGGGGGCGATGGTCGGGAAGTCCTGCACCTGGTCCCAGGCGCAGCCGGTCTCGGGGTGGCGCAGCCGGGCCATGACCTCGATCAGGTGCAGCGTGGCGGTGGCGGCGTCGGTCATGGCGGGTCCGGGGCAGGTGGCGCGCCTTCGTCCCTTGCGGCGCCGGCGCTGGCAAGCCCCCGGTTGCACGGCGCGCGCTCCGTGCCGAGACTGCCCGGGTCGCCCCGAAGGACAGCCCCGCCATGCCCAGGACCCGCGTCGTCTGCGCCCATGACTGCCCCGACATGTGCTCCCTGATCGCGGAGGTCGAGGAGGGCCGCCTGGTGCGCCTGCAGGGCGACCCGGACGAGGCCTATACCGCCGGCTTCGCCTGCGCGAAGGTCAATCGGGACATGGAGGTGGTGCATTCGCCCGACCGTCTCCGCACCCCGCTGCGCCGGACCGGGCCGAAGGGGAGCGGGCAGTTCGAGCCAATCACCTGGGACGCCGCGCTCGATGAGATCACCGCCCGCTGGAAGGCCATCATCGCCGAGAGCGGGCCGGAGGCGATCCTGGGCTACGCCTACTCCGCCCATCAGGGGCATATGAACCGGCGGCTGGTGAGCGGGCTGTTCCATGCGCTCGGCGCGTCGCGGCTGCAGGCAGGCACGGTCTGCGACACCTGCTGCGAGACCGCCTGGGACATGACCTGCGGCCCGGTCGGCGGCACCGACCCCGAGAGCGTGATCCATTCGGACCTGGTGATCGCCTGGGGCTGCGACCTGATGGCGGTGAACGTCCATTTCTGGGCGCTGCTGGAGAAGGTCCGCAAGACGGGCGTGAAGCTGGTGGTGATCGACCCGCGGCGGAGCCAGACCGCGGCGCGGGCGGACTGGCACCTGCCGATCCGGATCGGCACGGATGCGGCGCTGGCCTGCGGTATCGCGCATGTCCTGCTGCGGGACGGGCTGCTGGACCGTGACTACATCGCCGCGCATACGCTTGGTTTCGAACGATGGGCGGCGGAGGTGCTGCCGGATTTCCCGCCGGCGCGGGTGGCGGAGATCACCGGATTGTCGGTGGCGGATGTCGAGCGCCTCGCGGCGATGTACGGCGCCGCCAAGGCGTCGCTGATCCGCCTGGGCGAGGGCATGACCCGGCTGGCGAAAGGCGGCCAGGCGCTGCGGGCGGTGGCGACGCTGCCGGCGCTGACCGGCGCCTATGGGCGGGAAGGGGGCGGGGCGCTGCTGTTGGCCGCAGGGTCCATGGACTTCCAGTTCGGCGTCCTGAACCGCCCGTCAGGCCCGGCAAACGCGCGGATGGTGAACCATCTTGCCCTCGGCGAAGCGCTGGAGGAGATGCGGGACCCGCCGCTGCGCGCCCTGTTCATTGCCGCGAACAACCCGGCCGTGACCAACCCGGACGTGAACCGCCTACGGCGCGCGCTCAGCCGCGAGGACCTCTTCACCGTCGTCCACGATCCCTTCCTGACCGACACGGCGCGCTATGCCGACATCGTGCTGCCGGCCACCACCTATCTGGAAACGGAGGATTTCTTCCGGTCCTACGGCTCCTACCGCATGCAGTACGCGCCGGCGGCGATACCCCCGCAGCACGAGGCGCGGTCGAATTTCCACCTGGCGCAGGAACTCGGCCGGCGGATGGGCCTGACGGATGCGGTCTTCTCCGCCGCGCCACGCGACCTGGTACCGGAGTTCTTCAAGGGCGCGACGGGTATCATCGCGGCGGTGGACCCGGCGCGGGTCTTCGACGGCCCAGTGAAGGTCACCCCGCCGGCGGCGCAGGAATTCCGCACCCCCTCCGGCCGGCTGGAGATCTTCTCCGAGACGCTCGCGAAGCAGGGGGTCCCGCCCATGCCGGTCTGGGAGGAGGACCCCATCGAGACGGCCGACGCCGTCCGCTGGCCGCTGCGCCTCCTGACCGCACCGGGGTACTTCCAGGCGCATACCGCCTATGCCGCCTCGCCCTTCCTGCGCAGGCGGGAAGGGGAGCCCTGCGCCATCCTGCACCCGGATGAGGCCGCGCGCCGCGGCCTCGCCGAGGGCCAGAAGGTCCTGTTGTTCAACGATCGCGGCAAGGTCGGCCTGGTACTGCGCGTGAGCGACGAGGTTCAGCCCGGCGTGGTGCTGGTGCCCGGCCAGCGTCCGGATACCGAGGCGGTCTCGGGCACCGTGAACATGCTGTGCGACGAACGCCGCACCGACATGGGCGAGGGGGCCTGCTACCAGTCCACCTTCCTCGATATCGCGGCCTGGAGGGATGTGGCATGACCGACCTGGCCACGCTGCCCGCCACCGAGCAGGCGCGGCTGATCCGCACGCGGCGGGCCTCGCCGGTCGAGGTGACGCAGGCCGTGCTGAAGCGCATCGAGGCCTGGGAGCCGCGGCTCAACGCCTTCGCCGCGCTGGACGGCGAGCGCGCCTTGGCAGCCGCGCGCGCGGCCGAGGCTGCGGCGATGGGCGATGGGCCGCTCGGCCCGCTGCACGGCGTGCCGGTGACGGTGAAGGACATTACCGCGGTGGCCGGCCTGCCGACGCGGCGCGGGTCGCGCCTGACCGACCCCGCGCCCATGAGCCATGATTCCCCGGTGGTGCAGCGGCTGAAGCGGGCGGGGGGGATCATCCTCGGCAAGACCACCGCCACCGAGTATGGCTGGACGGCGGTCAGCAGCAGCCCGCTGACCGGACATACGCATAATCCTTGGAAACATGGCGTTACGGCAGGCGGCTCATCTTCGGGCGCAGCGGCCCTGGCCGGAGCGGGCTGCGGGGCGCTGCATCTCGGCACCGATGGTGCGGGGTCGATCCGGCTGCCGGCGCATTTCTGCGGGGCGGTGGGGCACAAGCCGACCTTCGGGCTGGTTCCCTATGCGCCCGTCACGAACAACCAGTCGCTCTCCCATGCCGGGCCGATCACCCGGTCGGTGGCGGATGCCGCGCTCATGCTGGAAGTCATGGCCGGGCTGCATCCCTCTGACCATACGACATTACCCGGCGGCTTCCGGGCGGCCGATGTCGGGCCGCCTGACCTGCGCGGGCTGCGCATCGCCTATAGCCCCGACCTCGGCCATGCCCGGGTGGACCCCGAGGTGGCCGCGGCCGTGCGCAGCGCGGTCTCGGCCTTCGAGGAGGCCGGGGCGCGGGTGGAGGAGGTCACGCCGCCCTGGGGGCCGAAGGGGCCTGGGCTGGAGCGGGGCCTCTGGGGCATTGCCATGTTGCCCTTCATGGAGACCGACCCGGCGCGGCGGGCGCAGCAGGACCCCGGCCTGGTCGCCTGCCTCGACGACTACGCCGGCATGACGCTGGCGGAGGCGATCGCCGCACAGGGCCGGCGGATCGCCTATGCGGCCGAGGTCGGCGAGTGGTTCGCCTCCGGCTGGGACCTGCTGGTGACGCCGGCCGCCTCGGTCACCGCCTTCGAGGTCGGGCGCCAGCGCCCGGCGCATTGGCCGCAGCACGCCTGGGACTGGCTGGTCTGGGCGGAGTTCTCCTACCCCTTCGACCTGTCGCATGGCGCGGCCGTCTCGGTGCCCTGCGGGCGGGATGGGCAGGGGCTGCCGATCGGGCTGCAGATCGCCGGGCCGCGCTGCGCGGATGCGCTGGTGCTGCGCGCGGCGGGGGCGTTCCTCGAGGCGCGGCCCTTCATGCCGGCCTTCGCCGACTGAAACCCGCGGCGCTTCCGGCCGATATGGCCTGGGGGCGCGCGGGGCGCCAGGGCGGGAGAAGCGGCGTGCGGCTCATCCGTGGGGCGCGATGCGGTCGCTCGCGGGTTGCCATGACCGTGCCGTGCGGGATTTCCCGGCTGAAGACGGTCCGCCCTGCGCCGGGTGCCTCGTTTGGCGCGATGTCCTGGCTGCGCCGCAGCGGCGACGCGCGACGAGGCGAGGGCGCAGGATCCCGGGCGATCGTGCGGGCATGGTCCGTCATCGCCCTTCGCGTCTGATTGCCGCATAAGGTATATTATGGAAAATTAAGTTCCGGCCGCAGGAGCGTTCCGCTGGCCTTCCGCGGCACCCCAGCCTCAGATCTCCTCCACCGCCGAGACCCCCGGCAGCACCTTCATCGCCTGCAGCACGCGCGGCCCGACATTCCAGCCATTGGGCAACGCCATCTCCACCTCCTGGCCCATCGCGATGCGCGGCACCAGCACGACGCGCCCGCGCCCACGGCCCTCGCGCGCCAGGATGTCGCGGATCGGATCGACCGCCTGGATGTCCTCGATCCAGAGGCGGATGCCCCCGCCCGCGCCATTGGCCGCCTTCTCCAGGCTTTCGAAATCGGTCGCCGTCAGGCGCAGCGCCTCGCCCTCCATGCGCGCATCGGCGCTCACCAGGACGGCCTTGCCCTCGGCCAGCAGGTCCCGCGAGCGGTTCAGCACTTCCGAGAAGCAGGTCACCTCGTAGCTGCCCTGGGCGTCGGAGAGCCGGACCCAGGCCATGCGGCTGCCGGTCTTGGTGGTGCGTTCCTTCGCGTTCACCACTGTGCCGGCCAGCTTCAGCCGGGCCGAGCCTGAGCGCGCCCGATCGGCGATCTGCGCCGAGGGCGTCACACCCAGCCGCTGCAGGGCCTTGCGGTAGGTGTCCAGCGGATGGGCCGAGAGATGGAAGCCGACCGCCTCGGCTTCATGCGCCAGGCGTTCGAAGAGCGGCCAGTCGGGGACCTCGGGCAGCCGCAGCGGCTCAGTTCGTTGCGAATCCGCCCCGAACAGGCCGATCTGGCCGCTCTCGCGTTCCTCGGCGCTGACCTGGGCGCGGCGCAGCAGCGTCTCGGCCCCGGCCATGACGCGGGCGCGGTTCTTCTCGAGCGGCTCGAAGGCGCCGGCGCGGGCCAGGTTCTCGATCTGCATCTTGTTGAGCAGCTTCGGATCGACCCGCGCCGCGAGGTCGGCGAGCGACTGGAACGGACCCGAGGCATCGCGCGCGGAAACGAGGTCGCGCATCGCCGCCTCGCCCACCCGCTTCACCGCGGCGAGCGCAAAGCGGATCGCCTCCTTGCCCTCGGGCGTGGTCTCGACGCGGAACTCGGCGCCCGAGCGGTTGATGTCCGGCGGCAGGATCGGGATGCCGAGCCGCGCGCATTCCTGCATGTGGCCCGCGAGCTTGTCGGTGTTGGACAGGTCGAGCGTCATCGACGCCGCCATGAACGCCACCGGATGGTTCGCCTTCAGCCAGGCGGTCTGGTAGCTGACCAGCGCATAGGCCGCGGCGTGCGACTTGTTGAAGCCGTAGTCGGCGAAGCGCTCCATCAGGTCGAAGATCTCGGCGGCCTTGGCGGGCTCGATGCCGCGCGCCTCGGCGCCGTCGCAGAAGATCTTGCGCTGGGCCTCCATCTCGGAGCGGATCTTCTTGCCCATGGCGCGACGCAGCAGGTCGGCGGCACCAAGCGAATAGCCCGCCATGTCCTGCGCGATCTGCATGACCTGTTCCTGGTAGACCATGATGCCGTAGGTCTCGGCCAGGACGTGGTGGATCGCTGGATGCGGCGCCGCCCAGGGCTCGCCCGCCTTGCGCGCGCAATAGGCCGGGATGTTCGCCATCGGCCCAGGGCGATAGAGCGCGACCGCCGCCACCAAATCCTCGAAGCGGCTGGCGCGCATCTGCCGGAGGCAGTCGCGCATCCCCTGCCCTTCGAACTGGAACACCCCGGCCGCGTCGCCCTTCGCCAGCATTGCGTAGGTCCTGGCGTCATCGAGCGGGATGGCGCTGATGTCGACGCGGATGCCCTGCTTCGCGAGGATCTCGAGCGCGCGTTCGATCACCGTCAGCGTCTTGAGGCCGAGGAAGTCGAACTTCACCAGGGACGCCGCCTCGGCGTATTTCATCGAGTACTGCGTGACCAGCATGTCCGAGCGCGGGTCGCGATACAGCGGCACGATCTCGATCAGCGGCTTGCGCCCGATCACCACGCCGGCCGCATGGGTCGAGGCGTTGCGGTACAGCCCTTCTACCTGCTGCGCGATGTCGAGCAGGCGCGCCACCTGCTCGTCGGAATCGCGCATCTCCTGCAGGCGCGGCTCGCCTTCGATCGCCTGGGACAGCGTGACCGGCTTGGCCGGGTTGAAGGGGATCAGCGAGGCGATCTTGTCCACCTGGCCATAGGGCATGCCGAGCACGCGCCCCACGTCGCGCACCGCCGCCTTCGCCTGCAGCTTGCCGAAGGTGATGATCTGCGCGACGCGGTCCGCGCCGTATTCGTTGACGACGTAGCGGATCACCTCGTCGCGCCGGTCCTGGCAGAAGTCGATGTCGAAGTCGGGCATCGACACGCGCTCGGGGTTCAGGAAGCGCTCGAACAGCAACCCGAAGCGCAGCGGGTCGAGGTCGGTGATCAGCAGCGCCCAGGCGGCGACGGACCCAGCGCCCGAGCCGCGCCCCGGGCCGACCGGAATGGGCGGCGTCTGCGCCTTGGCCCATTGGATGAAGTCGGCGACGATCAGGAAATAGCCCGAGAAGCCCATCTTCTCGATGACCGAGAGCTCGTAGTCGAGCCGCTTGCGGTAGACCTCGCGCGCCTCGGCATCGGGGGCGGGCACAAGCGCATCGAGCCGCTTCTCGAGCCCCGCCTTCGCCATGGCGCGCACCGTCTCGGCCTCGGTCATCCCCGGCGCCACCTTGGGGCAAACGGGCAATTCCGGCTTCTTCGATTCCGCCATCACCGCGCATAGGCGCGCGATGGCGAGCGTGTTGTCGCAAGCATCCGGCAGGTCGCGGAACAGCGCGCGCATGGCGGAAGCCGGCTTGAACCAGTGCTCGGGTGTCACGCGCCGGCGG
Organism: Roseomonas rosulenta; assembly: GCF_016106005.1. GTDB lineage: Bacteria > Pseudomonadota > Alphaproteobacteria > Acetobacterales > Acetobacteraceae > Neoroseomonas > Neoroseomonas rosulenta. The sequence continues at coordinate 2,087 of NZ_JACADR010000115.1, read as the reverse complement.
TCACGCTCGGCCATGGTGCGGCCCTCGGCGATGCAGAGCAGCGCGTCATGCGCCTCGTGCATCTCGGGCTTGGCGAAGTACACGTCATTGGCGGCGACGATGGGCAGGCCGGCCTGCTGCGCCAGCGCCAGCAGCCCGGCCTCGATCGCCGCTTCCTGCGGCAGGCCGTGGCGGTGCAGTTCCACCGCGAGCCGATCGGGGAAGGCCTCGCGCAGCGTATGCAGGATGCGCGCGGCGGCATCGCGCCGGCCTTCGCCCAACAGCCGCGCGACGGGGCCGAGCGTGCCGCCGGTCAGCAGGAACAGCCCCGCCGCATGCTGCCGCAGCAGGTCCAGCGTGATGGCGGGCCTGCCCGAGGGATCGTCGCGCAGATAGCCGTGCGAGGAGAGCCGTTGGAGATTGTCGAGCCCCGCCGCATCCATCGCCAGCGCCACGAGCGGGTCGGGAGCCTGGCGGGCGGCATCCGGGCGGTCCGGGTCGGCCTCGGCGCGCGTGAGGAACAGCCGGCACCCCATGATGGGCTGGATGCCCTTCTTGGCGCAGGCCTCGGCGAATTCCAGCGCGCCGAACATGTTGGCGCTGTCGGTCAGCGCCACCGCCGGCATGCCGTGGTCGGCCGCGAGGGCGGCCAGCTTGTCGGCCTTGATCGCGCCTTCGCTGAGCGAATAGGCGGAATGGACGTGCAGGTGGATGAAGGAGGAAGCTTCGCTCATGGGGGACTCGCCGGCAGCCGCCAGGGTAGCCCAGCCTGGCGCGGCGCGGCACCCGCTGCGCCGAACCGCCCGGAGCCTTGCGCGGCGGCCGGCTTCAGCGTTTCACGCCCTTCACCGCATTCGCCGTAGCCGTCACCGTGACGCCGCCGGCCGCGTCATCCGGCACGCGGGCGCGGACGCGGTCCCGCAGCGCCGCACCCGCGCCTGCCGGGGCACGGGCGATGACGCCGCTCAGGGTCGGGCCGCTCAGGCTGGTGCGCCAGTACGCCTCGAAACTCGGGAAGCTTCGCGTCACGGTGATCGCCCGGGTCTCGACATCCCGGAGCCCGGCCGCCACCCAGAGCGCGTGCATGTCCTCGCGCCGCGATGACTCGATGGAGGGCGGCCGCGGCACCACCAGGCCCAGGGCTTCCGCTTCCTCATGGATCAGGTGGATGGGAAAGCCACCGCCCAGCATGTCCCAGGAATAGGCGGCGACGATGCCGCCCGGTGCGACCACGCGCGCCATCTCCGCCACGCCGCGCGCCGGGTACGGAACGAAAAATAGCGCCAGCGCCATCATGGCGGCATCGACGCTGCCATCCGGATAGGGCAGGTCGAGGGCGCCGCCCTGCTCGAAGCGGACCGGGCGGCCGGCGAGGCGCTTGCGCGCGAAATCCAGCTGCGCGGGCGAAGGGTCGATGCCCTCGATCATCGCCGGCGCGCAGAGATCCAGCAGCATCTCGCTCGAGGCGCCATTGCCGCAGCCGATATCCGCCCATCGCAATCCTGGCCGTGGCGCGAGCCATTCGAGGAAGACGGTCCCGGCAAGCCGGCTCCAGACGCCCATGAAGTCCTCATAGGCTGCGCCGTCATTGAAGGTGATCGTAGGCTGCGACATGGCGACCCTCCCGATCCGACGCGCGGCGTGGCCGCCGCGGGGGGAGAACGCTACGCCCACAATCGCCCGGCGGCCAGCATCGGCTTGCGGGTCTGGCCTCCAATCGGGCCCTGCCGGCGGTGCAAGCCCGACGACGGTCATCGGCGAGGTTTGGCGGCCTCGGTATCGCTCACGGGGCGTCAGCCGCGATGCGCCCGTCGCGCAGCGTCACGATGCGGTCCATCCGCCGCGCCAGTTCGGGGTTGTGCGTCGCGATCAGCGCCGCCACACCATGCCCGCGCACCTGGTCCAGCAGTTCCGCGAAGACGCGGTCCGAGGTGCCGACATCGAGATTGCCGGTGGGTTCGTCCGCCAGCAGCACGCGCGGACGGTTCGCCAGCGCACGCGCGATCGCCACGCGCTGCTGCTCGCCGCCCGAGAGCTTGCCGGGCGGGTGCCGCTCGCGCCCGGCCAGGCCGAAGGCGGCGAGCAGCTCGCGCGCCCGCGCGCCGGCC
>NZ_JACADR010000114.1 GCF_016106005.1 Roseomonas rosulenta | reverse complement strand
CAGCCGTGCGCCTCTTCCGGTCAAACGCCGGGCCCGCCTTGCGCCTGCGCAGGATGGCGGCATAGGTGCTGGCCGCGGCATCGCGCGTCGCGCGCAGGCGGAAGGCGGGCCCGGCATTCACGCCGCCGCTGCGCAGCGCGGCGTGGCGCCGCAGCGTCACGGGCAGCGCCTCGCCGGTCAGCGCGCTCTCGTCGAGCGTGGCGGCGTCGTCCTCCAGCGTGCCGTCGGCGGGCACCGTCTCGCCGGGGCGGACCAGCAGCAGGTCGTGGGGGCGGATGGCGGCGACGTCGATCTCGGTGATCGTCTCGCCCTCGATGCGCGCGGCGCGGCGCGGCGCGCGGGCGATCAGGTCGGTGAGCGCGCTGGTGGCACGGCCCTCGGCCCAGGCTTCCAGCGCCTCGCCGCCGGCGACCATCAGGCCGATCACGGCCGCCGCCGCGGCCTCGTCCAGCGCGACGGCGCCCAGGATGGCGGCGAGTGCCACCGCATCCACGCCGAGCCGGCCGCCGAGCAGCGATCGCAGCAGCCCGACCGCGACATGGAGCGCGACCGGCAGCGCCGCGGCGGACCAGATCCAGGCGGCGAGCGGCGCCGGCGCGGCGAGATGCGCGGCGATGCCGGCGACCAGGCCCGCCAGGACCCAGGCAAGGAGAAGGTATCGGCGCATGGGTGGTGGCGGGCCCGCCTCTGTTGCGGGTCCTATCCTGCCACGGTTTCGCGGCGCGCGGCCTTGTCGCGGATCAAGCCTGCCGGGGCGAGGCCGGCGAGGAAGCGCGCCACCGCAGCATCGATCGCCGGGCCGGGATCCTCCGGCGTCGGGAGGTGGTAGATGAAGCGGCGGATGCCGATGTAGACAATACCGCCATGGAGGTTCCACAGATCCTCCGGCGTCGGGCGCAGGCTGCGCTCGGCGGCGATCTCCTCGGCGATCGGGGCGAGCAGCCGGTCGCCCACATGGCCGAGGTAGCGGCGGTTCAGCGCATCGCCGGCAAGGCCCGCCCACATGAAGATGCGCATCCATTCATAGGTGAAGATCGCCGACGTGTACTGCCGGTAGAAGCGCGTGAGGCGTTTGCCGACCGGCACGGCGCGGTCGCGCAGCTGCGCGAGCCAGGCGGGGTCGAGCCGGCCGAGATAGACGTGTTCGAAGACCGCCTCGGCGAGTTCGGCCTTGCTCGCGAAGTAGCGGTAGAGCAGCGCCTGGGTGACGCCGGCGCGGCGCGCCAGGTCGCGGGTGGAGCCGGCGAAGCCGACCTCGGCGAAATAGGCGACGGCGGCGTGCAGGATCTGCGCACGGCGCTGCTCCGGCCCGAGGCGCCGGGCTGCGCGCGGTCTTCTGGCCGATGGCGCCCCTGCCTTCACCCTCGCGCTCCTCTGTTTCCCCGTGCTTGACACGATCCTGGCATTCGGTGATCAAACGATCAACAAGACGCGTTCGAGGGACGATCCGAATGAAGTGGCCGGCGATCGGCTATCTGCGGGCATCCAGCCTGGACGACATCTGGCGCGCCCGCGCCGAGCACGGCGATGCGGCGCAGCTGCTCGCCGGCGGTCAGACGCTGCTCGCGACGCTCGCTTTCCGGCTTTCCGAACCGAAGGTGCTGGTGGACATCACGCGGGTGGCGGCGCTGCGTGGGGTGCGCGTCGAGGGTGGCGTGCTTCGGATCGGCTCGCTGACGCGGCATGCGGAGCTCGGGCGCGACCCGCTGGTGGCGCAGCACGCGCCGCTGCTGGCGCGGGCGGTACCGCTGATCGCGCACCCGGCCATCCGCAACCGCGGCACGATCGGCGGCAGCCTGGCCTATGCCGATCCCGCCGCTGAATTGCCGGCCTGCGTCGTGGCGCTGGGCGCACGGATCGTCGCTCTGTCGCCGCAGGGCGAGCGGCGCATCGCGGCGGAGGATTTCTTCACGGGACTGCTGAGCACGGCGCTGACGGCGGAGGAGGTGATCGCTGCGGTCGAGGTGCCGTTGGCGACGCCAGCCAGCCGCAGCGTGATCCTGGAAGTGGCGCGGCGGTCGGGGGATTACGCCATGGCGGGACTGGCGGCGTGCATCGGGATGGAGGGCGCGCGCGCCACTTCGGCGCGGCTGGTCTTCTTCGGCGTCGGATCGGGGCCGGTGCTGGCGGCGCGCGCGGGAGCGGCGCTGGCGGGCCGCACCCTGGATGCGGCCGCCATCGCCGCGGCGCAGGCGGCGCTCAATGAGGACCTCGACCCGCCGGGCGACATGCACGGGCCGCCCGAGATGAAGCGGCACCTGGCGCGCGTGCTGCTGCAGCGCGCGATCGCCACAACCCATCCGGCCACGGAGGCCGCGGCATGAGCGCCCGCATCGACATCACCCTGACCGTCAATGGCGAGCGCGTTTCGCGCAGCGTCGAGGCGCGGCGCCACCTGATCGACTTCCTGCGCATCGACCTCGGCCTCACGGGGTCCCATGCCGGGTGCGAGCACGGCGTCTGCGGCGCCTGCACGGTGCGCGTCGATGGCGAGATCGTACGCGGCTGCCTGGTGCTGGCGGCGAGCCTGGACGGCGCCGAGGTCACGACCATCGAAGGCCTGACCGACACCGGGGAAGTGGCGGACCTGCAGGAGGCCTTCGTCGCGCGCAACGCCGCGCAATGCGGCTTTTGCTCGCCGGGCATGGTGATCGCGGCGGCCGACATCCTGCGACACCATCCGGAGGCGTCGCGCGCGGAGATCCGTGAGCACCTGTCGGGCAACTACTGCCGCTGCACCGGCTACCAGGCGATCGTGGATGCGGTGGAGAGCACGCTCGCCACCCGGCGGGAGGGCGCGCGATGAACGAGATCCCGACCCCCGCGAGCATCGGACTGTCGCGCGAGGACCTGCCCAATTCCTATATCGGCCGCTCCGTGCCGCGGCCCAACGTGCCGAAGCTGGTGCAGGGGCGCGCGACCTACACGGACGACGTGGTGCTGCCGCGTATGGTGCACGCGGCCTTCCTGCGCAGCCCGCATGCGCATGCGCGGTTCGTGAGTATCGATACCTCTGCGGCGATGCAGGTACCGGGCGTGGTGCGGGTCTTCACCGGCGCCGACATCGCCAAGGTCTGCGACCCCTGGGTGGCGGTGCTGGCGCATCTGAAGGGCATGAAGTCGGCGCCGCAGCATCCGCTGCCGCTCGACCGCGCGACCTGGCAGGGCGAGCCCGTCGTGGCGGTGGTGGCCGACAGCCGCGCGGCCGCCGAGGACGGCGTGGCCGCGCTGCGCGTGGAGTGGGACCCGCTGCCCGCGCAGGTGGACATGGAGACCGCGCTGGCGCCGGGCGCGGTGGTGATCCATCCTGAGCTTGGCGACAACCTGGTGTTCCAGCGCACGGCCGTGCAGGGCGACGTGGATGCCGCCTTCGCATCCGCCCCCAAGGTGGTCGAAGCAACCTTCGTGACGGGCCGGCACACCGGCGTGACGCTGGAGCCGCGCTCGATCATCGCCGACTACAACCGTGCGGACGGCACGCTGACGGTCCATCATTCGACCCAGGCGCCGCACATGATGCAGAACGTCTTCGCCAAGCAGCTGCGCATGGAGGAAAGCCAGGTCCGCGTCATCTGCAAGGATGTCGGCGGGTCCTTCGGCATCAAGGTGCATGTCTACCCGGACGAGGTGGCGGTCGCCGCCATGTCGCGCGTGCTCGGCCGCCCGGTGAAGTTCGTCGCCGACCGCTTCGAGAGCTTCGCCTCCGACATCCATGCGCGTGACCACCGAATCAAGGGGCGCATCGCGGTGGATGCCGAGGGGAAGATCCTCGCCTTAGACATCGACGACCTGACGGGGATCGGGCCGTATTCGGTGTATCCGCGCACCTCGGCCATCGAGGGCAACCAGGTGGTGAACCTCTGCGGCGGGCCCTACGACTTCGCGAACTACCGCTGCACCACAACGGTGGTGCTGCAGAACAAGGTGCCGACCTGCCAGTACCGCGCGGTGGGGCACCCGATCGCGACCGCCGTGACGGAAGGGCTGGTCGACCTCGCGGCGCAGGCCATCGGGATGGACCCGATCGAGCTGCGCCGCCGCAACCTTGTGCGCGACGACGCCTATCCCTTCACCTCGCCGGCGGGGATGAAGTTCGAGGGGCTGTCGCACCATGCCTCGCTCGCGAAGCTGCTGGAGATGGTGCCGGTCGATCGCATCCGGGCCGACCAGGCGGAGGCGCGCGCGCGTGGCGTCTATCGTGGGCTGGGCATCGCCGCCTTCATCGAGCTGACCAATCCCTCGCCCTTCATGTACGGCATCGGCGGGGCGCGCATCTCGGCGCAGGATGGCGCGACGGTGCGCATGGATCCGGACGGGTCGGTTGTGGTGGCGTCCGGCGTGACGGAGCAGGGGCAGGGGACCGAGGCGATCCTGGCCCAGATCGTGGCGCATGGCGTCGGCGTGCCGGTGAGCCGCGTGCGCGTCATCACCGGCGACACGCAGGCGACACCCTATGGCGGCGGCACCTGGGCCTGTCGCGGTGCTGGCATCGGCGGCGAGGCCGCGCTGCAATCGGCCATCGCGTTGAAGGAACAGCTGCTGACCGTCGCCGGCACCATGCTGCAGGCGAACCCGGCGAGCCTCGACATCGTCCTCGGCGAGGTGGTGGACAAGGCGACCGGCGCGCAGCGCATCAGCCTCGCCGAGATCGGCCGCATCGTCTATTTCCGCGGCGACACCCTGCCCAAGGAGCTGCCGCGCGAATTCGTCCAGACGCGGCACTTCATCACCAAGGACTACCCCTTCGCCTTCACCAACGGCATCCAGGCCTGCTGGGTCGAGGTGGACCCTGCCACGGGGATGGTGAAGGTGCTCGAGCACTGGTGCGTCGAGGATTGCGGGCGTGTCATCAATCCGCTGCTGGTCGACGAGCAGGTGCGCGGCGGCATCGTGCAGGGCCTGGGCGGCGCGCTGTATGAGCACTGCATCTACGATGGCGAAGGCAACCTGCTGACCACCACCATGGCTGACTACCTGGTGCCGATGGCCGCCGAGATGCCCGAGATCCATGTCGGCCATGTCGAGACGCCGACCAAGGAAAGCCTGCTCGGCGCCAAGGGCGCGGGGGAGGCGGGCACGGCGGGCGCGCCCGGCGCGCTGATGAACGCGATCAACGACGCGCTGCGGCCGCTCAATGCCGTGGTGACGGAACAGCCCTTCACGCCGGCGCGCATCCTGCGCGCGCTGGGCGCGATCTGAAGCACCTGGGAGAGGAACCGAACCGATGAACGCACCCCGCCGCAGCCTGCTGGTCGGCGCCTCCGCGCTGCCGCTCTTCGCCATCCGCGCCGCTCAGGCGCAGTCCGCGGTGAACATCACCATCGCGTCGAGCCACCCGGTCGCGAACTACTGGGTGTCGAACATGAAGAACGTGTTCCAGCCCGAGGTGGAGAAGCACCTGCGCGACAACGGCAACACGCACCGCATCAACTGGCGCGAGGCCTATGGCGGCACGCTGTATCGCTTCCAGGACACGATGGAGGCGGTGCGCGACAACATCACCGACATCGGCTACGTCGGCACGCTGTGGGAAGGCAGCACCATGCCGCTGCAGAACGTGACCTACTTCACGCCCTTCGCCACCGGTGACCACGGCGTGGTGGCCAATGCCTTCGAGAGGCTCAATGAGACCCAGCCGGCGATCCGCCAGAACTGGGAGAGCCTCAACATGATCCCGCTCTCCTCCTACATCACCGACACCTACCACATCTGGTCGAAGTTCCCGATCCGCACGCTGGACGACCTGCGCAACCGCAAGATCTCCGCCCCCGGCACCAGCGCCAACTGGCTGCAGGGCACGGGTGCGACGCCGGTCGATGGTGCGCTCACCACCTACTACACGGACATCCAGACCGGCGTGTCGGAAGGTGCGCTGTCCTTCTTCGTGGGCATCCTGCCGACGCGCGTCTACGAGGTGGCGCAGTACGTCACCAAGTGCGACGTGGGCGCGATGTATGTCGGCGGCATCGCGGTGAACCGCCAGCGCTTCGGCCGCTACCCCGAGCCGGTGCGCAACGCGCTGGTCGCGGCCGGCAAGATCTCGACGCAGAAGCACATCGAGGACGTCTCGGCGCGCGTCGCGGCCTCCGAGGCCGAGATGGTGCAGAAGGGCGCGATCATCACCACGCTTCCGGCGGCCGAGCGGGAGCGCTGGATCCGTGGCCTGCCCAACATCGCGCGCACCTGGGCGGACAGCTCGGGCCCGGCCTCGCGCGACGTGCTGAACGCCTATTTCGCCGCCATCCGCGACGCGGGCCAGACGCCCGGGCGCAACTGGGACCGCGAAGTCACCGCCTGAACCGCTGGACAGGGCGCTGCCATGACCGATGACGTGAACATGGCGGCGCTCGAGGCCGGCGAGCCGCCGCAGTCCTTCGATCCGGTGCGGATGCTGCTCGATGCGCTGGCCGCCATCGGCACCATCTGGACCTTCGGGCTGATGGTGCTGATCTGCGCCGACGTGGTCGGCCGGTCCTTCCTGAACGCACCGATCACCGGCGTCGCCGAGATCGCCGCACATTCGGTGGTCGGCATCGTCTTCCTGCAGATCGGCGCGACCATCTACCACCGCCGCATGACGCGCGCCGATTTCCTGATCGACCGCCTGGTCGCGCGGCTGCCCACACTGGGCCGCACGATCGAATGCCTGTTCTTCGTAGCCGGCGCGGCGGTCATGGTGCTGGTGGCGCTGGCCGCCTGGCCGGGCGTGCAGGACGCCCTGGCGCGGGGCGAGTTCTTCGGCGTGCAGGGCCTGTTCACCGTGCCCACCTGGCCGTTCCGCGCGTTGATCGTGCTGGGCGGGGCGGCCGGCGCGCTGGCCTACCTGGCGCTGCTGCTGGTCGAGATCCGGCGCTTCGGCGCGAAGCCGCGGGGCTGAGGCGATGGAGGACGTCACCCTTGGCTTCACGCTGATCGGCGTGATGGTCGTCCTGATCATCCTCGGCCTGCCGATCGGTATCACGCTGATCGGCACCGGCGCGATCGGCGTGTGGCTGATCCGCGAGAATCCCGACCTCGCCTTCCGCTTCACCGCCATGGCGACCTATTCGGGCATCCAGGACTACCTGTTTGCGACCATCCCGCTCTTCGTTCTGATGGGGCTGCTCGTCAGCATATCGAATGTCGGGCGCGACACCTTCGAGGTGGCGGCCGCGCTGCTCCGGCGGGTGCGCGGCGGGTTGGGCGTGGCGACGGTGGGTGCCAATGCGGTCTTCGCCGCGGTGACGGGCGTGTCCATCGCCTCGGCCGCGGTCTTCACCAAGGTCGCGGTGCCCGAGATGGTGCGCCACGGCTACACGCTGCGCTTCGCCGCCGGCACGGTGGCGGGCAGCAGCATCCTCGGCATGCTGATCCCGCCCTCGCTGCTGATGATCGTCTATGGCGTGCTGGCCGAGGTCTCGATCGGCGCGATGTTCATCGCCGGCATCATTCCGGGCAGCGTCATCGCCCTCGGCTTCGTGGCGATGATCTGGTGCACCGCGACCTTCTTCCCGCATCGCATCATGGCCGCGGCCGGACCGGCGCCGGCGGTCACCGAACGGGTGATGTCGGGCGGCGAGATGGCGCGCAAGTCGGTGCCGATCCTGCTGCTGGTCGCCCTGATCCTGGGCGGGCTCTACACCGGCTTCTTCACGCCGACCGAGGCCGGCGCGGTGGGCGCGGCGGGCGCGCTGCTGATCGCGCTGGCGCGCCGGCAGCTCGACCTGCCGAAGTTCTGGCGCGTGCTGAAGGAGACCGGACTGGTTTCCGCCTCCATCCTGTTCCTGCTCATCGCCGCGGGTCTCTATTCGCGCATGCTCTCCATGGCCGGCGTGCCGCAGGCGATCGGCGACCTGGTCGAGCATCTGGGCCTCGGCCCTTACGGCTTCCTCGCGGTCTTCGTCGTGATCATCCTGCTGATGGGCATGATCCTCGACAGCACCTCGATCCTGCTGATCATGGTGCCGATCGGCGTGCCGATCGCGCAGGCCATGGGTTTCGACCTGATCCACTTCGGCATCGTTGTCATCATCGCCGTCGAGATGGGGCTGCTCACGCCGCCCTTCGGCATCTCGGTGTTCACGGTGAAGGCGACGCTCGGCGATCCGCGCGTCGGAATCGAGACGATCTTCGCCGGGGCGCTGCCCTTCGTGGTCGTGATGGGCGCGGCGCTGGTGCTCATCGCTCTGGTGCCCTGGCTGGCGACGGCGCTGGTCCGCTAGCCTCTTCGCAGCGCGGGGCGGGTCGGCCTATCGTGGCGGCTCCTGGCACCGCCGCGGAGCCCCATGCGCGCCGACCGACCGATGAAGCTGCTGCTGATCGTGCTGTCGGCGATGTTCCTGCAGCAGACCTTCGCGACCCTGGGGCGCTCGCTGCCGCCGATCATCGCGCCGGCCATCCTTGCGGATCTCGCGATCGACCCGGCCTGGCTCGGCATCTATGTCGCGGCGGCCGCGCTCTCGGCGCTGCTGTTCCAGCTCGGCTGCGGGTCCTTCATCCTGCGCTACGGCGCGATGCGCATGAGCCAGGTGGCGCTGGTGCTGCTCGGCCTCGGCATGGCGGTGGCGACGGTCGGGCCGGTGGTGCTGTTCCTGGTCTCGGCGGTGATCGGCGGGGGCGCGGCGGCGATGTCCACGCCGGCGAGCTCTCACCTGCTAGGGCGCTATTCGCCGCCGCGCCAGGCGCCGCTGGTCTTCTCGATCAAGCAGACGGCGGTGCCGGCGGGGCTGTTGGCGGCGGGCATCCTGGGGCCGTGGCTCACGGGGCTGACGGGCTGGCGCGGCACGCTGCTTATCGCGGCGCTGTCCTGCCTGGTGTTTGCGGCGATGCTCGAACCGCTGCGCGCGGAGTTCGACGCCGACCGTGTGCCGACGCAATCCTTCCGGTTGTCGGATTTCCACACCACCATCCTCAACGTCATGGCGCGCGGCGACCTGCGGCGACTCTCCTTCGCCTGCTTCGCCTTCAATGGCCTGCAGACGGTGTTCACCTCCTATTTCGTGGTGGCGCTGGTCGAGCTGGGGCATGGGCTGGTGGCGGCGGGCTTCGTCTTCTCGGTGGCGATGGTCATCGCGGTGCCGGGGCGCATCTTCTGGGGCTGGCTCGGCAGCGGGCGCGTCGATCCGGTGGTGGTGATGTGCTGGCTCGCGCTCGGCATGGCCGGGGGCACGGCGATGATGGCGCTGCTCGGCCCATCCTGGCCGCTGCTGCTGATCGGCGTGGTCGCGACGATCCTGAGCGCGACCGTCATGTCCTGGCACGGCGTGCTGCTGGCGGAAGCCGCGCGGCTCGCGGCACCGGGCCAGGCCGGGGCGGCGACCGGCGGCGTGCTGTCCTTCGGTCAGCTCGGCGGGCTGATCCTGCCGCTGGTCTATTCGGGCGTGCTGATCGCGAGCGGCAGCTACGGCCTTGGCTTCGCGGCCTGCGGGGTGCCGGCGCTGGTGGTGGGAATCGTGCTGCTTCGCGCGGGACGGGAGGAGGACAACCGATGACGGGCTTCGAGATCGGCGGGATCACCGTGCAGCGCATCCTGGAGCAGGAGGGGCCGCTGTTCGACCCGCTCACCTTCTTCCCGACGCTGACGAAGGACGTGCTGGAGGAGAACCGCGCGTGGCTCGAGCCCGCCGCGCTCGACCCCGCCACCGGCAAGCTGGTGCTGGCGATCCAGTCCTGGGTGGTGCGCACGCGCCACCACACTATCCTGGTCGATACCTGCGTGGGCAACGACAAGGACCGCCCGGCGCATCCCTTCTGGAACCGGCTGCGCGGCGAAGCCTACATGCGCGGGCTGGCGGCGCTTGGGCTGTCGGTGGACGACATCGACGTTGTGATGTGCACCCACATGCATGTGGACCACGTGGGCTGGAACACGCGGCTCGAGAACGGGCGCTGGGTGCCGACCTTCCCGCGGGCGCGCTACGTTTTCTCGGCGGCCGAGTTCGCGCATTGGAGTGCTGAGAACGCCAAGGCGCCGGTGCCGCCCTTCATCGATTCGGTGCTGCCCGTCGTCGAGGCCGGTCGGGCCGACATGGTCGCCGACGACCACGCGATTGCCGAGGACATCCGCCTGGAACCCACCCCCGGTCACACGCCGCACCATGTCGCGCTGCGCGTGGGCCGCGGCGATCACGAGGCCCTGTTCACCGGCGACCTGATCCATTCGCCGCTGCAGGCGCGCTATCCGGAACTCTCGATGCGCGCCGATTTCGACCCGGCCCAGGCGGCGGCGACGCGCCGCCGCGTGCTGGAATGCGCCTGCGAGGCACGCACACTGCTCTGCTTCGCGCATTTCCCCTCGCCCTCGCGCGCGCGGCTCTCGCGCTCGGGCAGCGGCTTCCGAGCCGAAAGTGTGGGCTGACGCGGCCGCGGTCCTGTCCTAGCCTCCTGTCATCCCGCGGCAGGAGACGGGCATGGAGGAAGCGACCAACGGGCGCATCGCGTCCCGATCCGCCTTGTCGCGCCGCGACGGCCGAGGAGGAGATGCCATGCGACTGCCGCTTCGTCGCCGTGACCTGCCCCTGCTTGCCGCCGGGCTTCTGGCGCGGCCCGCGCTGGCGCAGCAGCCCTGGCCGCAGCGCCCGGTCTCGCTGGTCGTGCCCTATCCGCCGGGCGGCAGCACCGACAATGTCGCGCGGCCGCTGGTGCAGGAATGGTCGCGCATCATCGGCGAGACCATCGTCATCGAGAACCGCGGCGGCGCCGGCGGCACCATCGGCGCCGAGCACGTCTCCCGCGCGCGGCCGGACGGGCAGACGCTGCTGCTGTTCCCGACCGCGGTCTTCACCATCAGCCCGCTGATGATGCGCCCGCCCTACGACGCGGACCGCGACTTCACGCCGATCGCGCGCGTCGCGAGCTCGGATGCCTTCGTCATCGTCAACCCGTCCGTGCCGGTGCGCACCATCCAGGAGCTGGTCGCCTATGGCCGGGCGCGGCCAGGGCAGCTGCGCTTCGGTTCGGCTGGCAACGGCACCATCACCCAGCTGCAATGCGAGATCTTCGGCAAGGCCGCCGGCGTGCGGCTCGAGCACGTGCCCTATCGCGGGTCGGGGCTGTCGGTGAACGATCTGCTCGCGGGACATATCCAAATGATCTGCGACCCCGCCGCGCTGCCGCAGGTGCGCGACGGGCGGCTGCGCGCGCTCGCGAGCTTCGGCGACACGCGCCACCCGGAATTCCCCGACGTGCCGACACTGATGGAGGTCGGCCTGGCGGAGCGCGGCGCGATGTCCTGGTTCGGCATCGCCGCGCCCGCGGGGCTGCCGCCGGCGCTGCGCGCGCGCATCGCCGCGACGCTGGAGGAGGCCCTGAAATCCGACCAGGTCGCCCGCGGCATGGCGATCGGCGGGTTGCGCCCTGCCTTCGAGACCGGCGAACCCTTCGCCAACCGCATCACGCGCGACCGCGCGATCTTCGCGGATGTGATCCGCCGCACCGGAGCAGGAGTGAACTGACGTGGACCTGGTGACTGTCACGGACGAAGGCCCCGTCCGCATCGTGGCGCTGAACAACCCGGCGAAGGGCAATGCGATCAGCAAGCCCATGGCCGAGCAGGTGCAACGCGCGATGCAGGAGTTCGAGCGGCGCGAGGACCTGCGCGTCGCGATCGTCACCGCCGCCGGCACGCGCGCCTTCACCTTCGGCGCCGATGTCGCGGACCCGCCGGAGCTGTGGCGCGCCATCCCCACGGTCGGCTACCGCCCGCTCAAGCCTGTGATCTGCGCGGTCGAGGGCTGGTGCGTCGGCGGCGGCATCGTGCTGGCCATGATGTGCGACCTGATGGTCTGCGGCGCCGGGGCGAAGTTCTATTACCCGGAGGCGAAGCTTGGCCTTACGGGCGGCATGATCGCGGGGCTCGTCTCTCGTATACCGCACAAGGTGGCGATGGAGATCATGCTGCTCTGCCGCACCGTCGATGCCGCGCGCGCCGAGCGCATCGGCCTGGTGAACGAGGTGGTGCCCGAGGGCCAGGCGCTCGACACCGCGCGGCAATGGGCGACGGAGCTCTGCGGCATGGCGCCGATGGTGCTGGGCGAGATCAAGCGCATGGTGACGGAGGAGATCCTCCCGCGCGGTCCGTCGGAGCAGATGGCGATCCATGGCCAGCGCATGGCGGCGATCCGCGCCTCGGCCGACTTCGCCGAGGGCAAGGCGGCCTTCCGCGAGAAGCGCCCGCCGCGCTTCGAAGGGCGCTGAGCGATGCCGGGGCCGCTGCACGGGCTGCGCGTGGTCGAGCTCGCCGGCATCGGCCCCGGGCCCTTCTGCTGCATGATGCTGGCGGACCTCGGCGCCGAGGTGCTGCGGATCGACCGGCCTGACGGGCCGCCAGGCGGGCATCCGGCGGATGTGCTCGGGCGCGGGCGACGCAGCGTCGCGCTGGACCTGAAGCGGCCGGAGGCGATCGCGGCGGTGCTGGCGCTGGTGGAACGCGCCGAGGTGCTGGTGGAGGGCTTCCGCCCCGGTGTCACGGAACGGCTCGGCCTCGGCCCGGACGCGTGCCACGCGCGCAATCCGCGCCTGGTCTATGGCCGCATGACGGGCTGGGGGCAGGAGGGGCCGCTGGCGCCGGTCGCGGGACACGACATCACCTACATCGCGCTGACCGGTGCGCTGTGGTCGATGGGCCGTGCGGGACAGCGGCCGGTGCCGCCCCTGAATCTCGTGGGTGATTTCGGCGGCGGCGGGATGCTGCTCTCCTATGGCATCATGGCCGCACTGTTCGAGGCGCAGCGCAGCGGCCGCGGCCAGGTCGTGGATACGGCGATGACGGATGGCTCCGCCACGCTGATGGGCGCCTTCTTCGGGCAGCTCGCGCAGGGCCGCTGGCGCAATGCGCGGGAGAGCAACCTGCTCGACGGCGCCTGCCCCTACTACGACACCTATGAATGCGCGGATGGGAAGTATGTCGCGGTCGGTGCGCTCGAACCGCAGTTCTTCGCGCTGCTGGTGAAGGGTCTCGGCCTTGATGCCGCGCGCTTCGCGGATCGCACCGATCCGACGCGCTGGCCAGCGATCCGCGCGGAATTCGCCGCGATCTTCGTCAGCCGGCCGCGCGATCACTGGGCCAGGGTCTTCGAAGGCAGCGATGCCTGCGTGGCACCTGTCCTGGACCTCGAGGAAGCGCCGCGCCATCCGCACAATGTCGCGCGCGGGACCTTCCTCGCGCGCGGCGGGGGGGCGCAGCCGGCGCCGAGCCCGCGCTTCTCCCGCACGCCCGCGGCCGAACCCGCGCCGGCGCCGCGACGCG
>NZ_JACADR010000113.1 GCF_016106005.1 Roseomonas rosulenta | reverse complement strand
CCGTTGGCCGAGGCTGAGGCGATCCGCGCCGCGTGCCCGGCCGGGGACGCGCGCGAAGGGGATGTGCCGCTGGCCCGCGCCCTGGCGGCCGACCCGCTGGCGATGGCGGCGGCGCTGGCGCGATAGGGGTAGGTCCCGAGATCGGCTGGTCGGGCGGGAGTGCGCTCATGCCTGGGACCGGCCGGGCTGGGGCGCACCGGGCCGAAGCCCCAGGCGCGTGGCGGGTCCCTGGCCCGACCCAGCGCGGTCCCGGGCCGCGCGTCCGTCGCCTCGGGTCGCCCCCTGCCCGCTCCGCTCGCGGCCGGTGCCTTGAGGTTCGGCACGCCCGCTCGCATCCCGGTCCTTGGAGATCGCCGGGGGTTGCATCATTCTCGTTCTCCGTGCCGGGGCTATCGGAGGCAGTGCCGACGGGGGCGATCGGTGGTGCGGACCGAGGAGACCACCGTCATGGCCCATCTGAACATCGGCAGCGTGATCTTTCCCGACATCGACCAGGTCGACCTGAGCGGCCCGCATGAGGTGCTCTCGCGCCTGCCGGATTCGACCTGGCGCCTCTATGCCCGCAGCCTGAATCCGGTGACGGACATGAAGGGGCTGCGCTTCCTGCCGGACGCGACGCTCGAGGACGCGCCGCAGCTCGACGTGCTGCACATTCCGGGCGGCTTCGGCGTGGACGCCGCGATGCAGGACCCGGTGCTCATGGCATGGCTGCGCCGCCAGGCCGAACGCGCGCAGCTGGTCTTCACCGTCTGCACGGGGGCGATCCTCCTGGGGGCCACCGGCCTGCTGCGCGGCCGGCGTGCCACCACGCATTGGGCGAGCCATCACCTGCTGCCCCTGCTCGGCGCCATTCCCGTGGACGAGCGCGTCGTCGAGGACGGGCCGTTCGTCACCGCGGCTGGCGTGACATCGGGTTTCGACGGCGCATTGCGCGTTGCGGCGCGCCTGCGCGGGGAGGACGTCGCGCAGGGAATCCAGCTGTACATGCAGTATGATCCGGAGCCGCCCTTCGCGGCCGGCTCGCCCGGCAAGGCGCCGCCGCGCGTGGTGCAGATGGCGCGCGATGCCTTCGCGCCGGTGGTGACGCAGCGCGAGGCGGCCTTGCGACGACTTGCGGCGGCGCTGCCGGCCTGACCCCCGGCGAAAGGTCCCGCGCCGTCATCCGGGACCGCGAGGCGGGGGACCGGCGCCGCCATCCCGGCCGCGCAGCTGAGGGCGCTCCCTGGGTCATCACGGCCCGCCCGCCGTGGCCGTGCCCGGCAGGACCGCGACCGCCGGCGGTTATGCGCCGGTCATGCGCAGACCCGCCCGCACTTGACGCCACCGCGCCGATCGCTAGTTTCCCGTCCCTCGCGCCCAGGGTGGCTTCGCCCGCGGGCCACGGAGTCGTGACATGGCCAAGTCGAACACCATCCTCATTCGTCTCGTGAGCAGCGCCGATACCGGCTATTTCTACGTGACGAAGAAGAACACCCGGACGATGACCTCCAAGATGGAGAAGAAGAAGTACGATCCGGTGGCGCGCAAGCACGTCGTCTTCCGCGAAGCCAAGATCAAGTAGCACCTGCGGGGCCGCATGGCCCCGGCTGCATGCGACAGGGCAGCGCCGCACGGCGGAGCGCCCCGCGTTTCTCCTGGCTGTGCTCGCTCGCCTTGAATCAGCCGGCGCGGCGCCGGGCAATTCGACGCGGGTCATCCCCTCGACATCCCGGAATTTTCGCGCGGCAGACCGCGCCTGCCTGGCAGCTGGTGATCTTTCAGGCTGCGAGGCGCCGGGGCGGTTCCCGGCGCGCCGGCAAATCCGGCCGGGACCGTGAGTGCCCTACTCCGTCACCGCGCTCCAATCCGCCGCCGTCGCCGCCTCCACCCGGTTACGGCCGCGTTCCTTCGCCCGGTACAGCGCCGCATCGGCAGCCGCGATCAGGCGGTCGGCGCCGACCGTCCCGCGCGTGATGGCCGTCCCGATGCTCACCGTCACCGCCAGCATCACCCCGGGCACCGCGATCGGGCGGTCGGCGACGGCGGCGCGCAGGCGCTCGGCGACGGCGCCGGCCTCCTCCTCCCCGGCGCTCGCCATCACCACCATGAATTCCTCGCCGCCGTAGCGGGCCACGATGTCCACCGCGCGGAGGTGCTCGCGCAGCGTGTCGGCCACCGCCTTCAGCGCCACGTCGCCTGCGGCGTGGCCGTGGCGGTCGTTCAGCGGCTTGAAGCGGTCCACGTCGATCAGCAGCACCGCCACCGCCGCGCCGCTGCGCAGCAGCCCGTCGAGGTGCCGGCGCACATAGCGGCGGTTGCGCAACCCGGTCAGCGCATCCGTCACCGCCAGTTCGAGAGACCGGTCGAGGCTCTCGCGCAGCAGGTCCTGGTAGCGGCGGCGGCGCAGCTGGTTGCGCACCCGCGCGCGGAGTTCCGGCGGGTCCACCGGGCGCATCACGTGGTCGGAGGCACCGAGGTCGAAGGCGCGCAGCACCGCCTGGCGCTGGTCTTCCGCCGCCAGCAGCACGAGCGGCATGTCGCGGGTCTCGGTGCGCGCGCGCAGCCGCGAGGTGAGGCGCAGCGCATCGCCGCCGGCCAGCGGCAGGCTCAGCAGCGCCAGGTCGTGCATCTCATCCTGCAGGCGTTCCCAGGCGGCCTGCTCGTCCGGCGCGTGATCGAGCAGGATGCCGTCGGCGGCCAGCGCCGCGCCCACCGCCTCGGCCTCGGCCGCCTCGCCGCCGGCCAGCAGCAGCCGCGCGCCGAAGAAGCCGTCCTCGGGCATCTCGGTCGATTCGAAGCCCATGTCGCGGGCGGTCTCGCCGCGGATGCGCCAGGCGTCGAGCACCTGCTTCACGCGCAGCAAGGCGCGCAGCCGGGCAAAGAGCAGCGCGGTGTCGACCGGCTTCGAGATGAAGTCGTCCGCCCCGGCCTGCAGGCCGCGCACGCGCTCGGGCTGCTCGGTCAGGGCGGTGACCATGACCACCGGGATATGGGCGGTGCCAGGCTGCGCCTTGAGGCGGCGGCAGACCTCGTAGCCGTCCATGCCCGGCATCATGATGTCGAGCAGGATGACATCGGGCGCCCAGGCGGTGCTGAGCGCCAGCGCCTCGGGCCCGGAGGCGGCGAGCGCGACCTCGAAATACTCGGCGCGCAGCTTCGCCTCGAGCAGGCGCAGATTGGCCGGCACGTCATCGACCACCAGCACGCGCGCGGTCACGCGCAGCCCCCCGCTCGGGCGCCATGGAACGGTAACTGGCCGGGATGCCTGAGGCGACGTATCAGCGGCGGGGCGATGACAACCCTTTGATTCGTCATCATTTCGTCACGGAGGGATCGATGTCGGGACTGACCATCGGCGATGGCGACAGGCAGACGCGGAGCGGTGGCGGCGTAGGGCTGTTCCTGCGTCGCTGGCTGGCCAATCCGCTCCAGATGGGCTCGGTCGTGCCGTCCTCGCCGGCGCTCGGGCGGCGCATCGCGGCGCTGGTGGAGCGCCGCGGCGACGAGGTGGTGGTCGAACTCGGCGCAGGCACCGGCGCGATCACCCGCGCCCTGCTGGCCGGCGGCGTGCCGGCCGAGCGACTGGTGGTGGTCGAGATCGTGCCGGACATGGCCGAGCACCTGGCCCGCGCCTTCCCCGGCGTGACCGTGGTCCAGGGCGACGCCTTCGCGCTGCCCGAGGCACTGCCGGCCGCGCTGCACGGGCGCGTCGGCACGGCAATCTGCGGCATCCCGCTGGTGCTGCTGCCGATCGCGCAGCAGCGGCGCTTCGTCGAGGCGGTGGAGGCGGTGGCGCCGGGCCGCGGCTTCCTGCTGTATACCTACTGCATCACCTCGCCGCTGCCCTGGCGCGGGCTCGGCCTCACGGCGCAGCGCGAAACCTGGACGCCGCTCAACCTGCCACCGGCCAGCGTCTGGAGATACCGTCCCGCGGCGTGAAGCGCGCATGCCACTCCTCATGCAACGCGACGGAGCGCGCGCTCCGGAACCATGCTACAGGTCCTGCATCGACGGAAGATGAACGGGCGGCGCCCCGGGCGGATCATGCACTCGTGAGCGTGACCTCGCGCCCATCCCGGTGGCGCAGCTGGACCACCATGCGCGGATGGGGGCTCTGGCGGACCTTCACGGCATCAGCGAGGCCGCGCTCCGTGAGCGCGCTGCGCAGCGCCGGGGCATCGGGGTGTTCCGCCTCGATCGACACCAGGCGCCAGCCGGAGTCGCGGATATGCCTGCCGGCACGCTCGCCCTCCCACTGGATCAGCGGCGGGATCAGGTTGTCCATGTCCTGGCGCTGCGGCGGGAAGGCCATGCGCCAGGCGAAGTTGCCGCGGCTCATGGCCTTGATCTCCCCGGCATGGGAGGCTCCGAGGCGCGCCACGACGGCATCGAGCGCGGGGGTCGAGGCGACATAGGCAATGAGCCGCGGCTCGGCCTCGAGCATGGTGCGCAGCGAGGGGTCGTCGAGGTCGAAGGGGCGCGGATGCGGCGGTTCGGGCTGCGCGGGATCCGGGGCGATGACCTCGAGATAGCAGTTCGCCCCCATGCCGAGCAGCATGTTGTGCGTGCCCACACCTGGATGCGCGCCGCCCTTCGACGGCTTCACACCCAGCATTTCCTCGATGTAGCGCGCCCCGTCCTCGAGAGTGCGGGCGCCGATGACGATGTGGTCGATCTCGGCCATGGGATTCCTGGCGTTCCTGTTGGTTGGCGGCGCCTAGCGCACCGCGAACTGGGTCTTGCCGAACATGATCTCGCGTTCCGCGTCCGTCATGGTGCCGCGGCGCTGGTTCTCGGCCAGCACCGCCACGCCGCGCATCACCGCCGGTCGGGCGGCGATGGCATCGTGCCAGCGCGCCACGTTCGGATATTGACGGAGATCAACGCCGCGGCGGTCCGGGTTGCGGATCCAGGGGAAGGTCGCGATGTCGGCGATGCTGTAGTCCGGCCCGGCGAGGAAGGCGCTCTCGGCCAGGCGCTTGTCGAGCACACGGTGCAGGCGGGCGACCTCGTTGCTGTAGCGTTCGATCGCGTAGGGGATCTTCTCGGCCGCGTAGTTGGCGAAGTGGTTGTACTGGCCGAACATCGGCCCCACGCCGCCCATCTGGAACATCAGCCATTGCAGGCAGGTGTAGCGCGTGGCGGGGTCGGAGGGGATCAGGGGCAAGCCGGCCTTCTCGGCCAGGTAGATCAGGATGGCGCCGCTCTCGAACAGCTTCAGCGGCGCACCACCCGGCCCGTCGGGGTCGACGATGGCGGGGATGCGGTGGTTGGGCGTGATGGCGAGGAATTCGGGGTGGAACTGTTCCCCCTTGCCGATCGCGACAGGGATGATGCGCCACGGGAGGCCCTGCCCGGACTCGGCCAGTTCCTCGAGCAGGATGTGGACCTTGTGGCCGTTCGGTGTGGGCCAGGTCCAGACCTCGATGGGCGGGGCATCGGGCATCGGCGTCTCCTTCGGTGCACCGACGATGGACGAGGCGGCACGGGGCGCGCAAGTCGCGGGGGGGCGTGACGATTGCGCGACATCGCGACGCTCCGCCGCAAGGCCGGGTGCGGCGCCGTGGGGCGCATGCGGATGGCGCGCCCGGCCATCCGCATTGACGCGGCGCGGCGGCGCGCCTGTCCTCGGCCGCCCCCCGCACGGAGCACCGCCATGGACCACCCGCCCGCCCGCCCCAAGATCGCCGAGACCGTGATCCACCCGAGCGTGCGCCTGCGCGAAGCGGCGATCGGGCGCTGCTGCGAGGTGCTGGAGCGGTCCTCGGTGGAATATGCGGAGCTCGGCGACTTCTCCTATCTCGGCCATGACTGCCAGGTGGCGGATGCCACCATCGGGAAGTTCTGCGCCATCGCGGCGCATGTGCGCATCGGCCCGCCGAACCACCCGATGGACCGCCCCGCCCAGCACCGCTTCACCTATTGCCCGGAATACTACGACGCGACGCAGCGGCGCGACGCCGGCTTCTTCGCCGCGCGCCGGGCGGACCGCGTGACCATCGGCCACGATGTCTGGATCGGCCATGGCGTGACCGTGATGGCGGGTGTCACGGTGGGCGACGGCGCGGTGCTGGCGGCGGGCGCGGTGGTGGCGAAGGACGTGGCGCCCTACAGCATCGTGGGCGGCGTGCCGGCGCGCCCGATCCGCGACCGCTTCCCGCCTGCGATCGCTGAGCGCCTGCGGTGCATCGCCTGGTGGGACTGGCCCTTCGAGACGATCATGGAGCGCCTGCCGGCGTTCCAGTCTGACGACGTGGCCGCCTTCTGCGACCGCTGGGACCCGGGTTGACCGCGAAGGGCGATCGCGCACGCTGCGCGGCGCAGAACGGGAGCGCGCCATGCCGGCCGACTACGCCATCACCTTCTTCTACTACCCCGACATCGCGACGGTGGCGCCATTCTACGAGGACGTGCTGGGCTTCGAGTTGGTGCTCAACCAGGGCATGGCGCGCATCTACCGCATCGCCGGCCGGTCCTATTTCGGCATCGTGGACGGCACGCGCGGGCATCTGCGCCACCAGCCGCGCAGCGCCGTGCTGCTGACCATCGTGGCCGAGGACGTGGCCGCCTGGCATGCGCGCCTGGCGGCCGCCGGGGTGGCCGCGCTGACGCCCATCCAGCGCGGCACCTATTGCGAGCACTTCTTCTTCGAGGACCCGGCCGGCTACGCGATCGAGGTGCAGCGCTTCCACGACCCGAAGGTGGCCGCGCTGTTCTAGGTTCGGATGGCGGGCCGATTCAGACCTTCGGGGCCTTCGCCCCTTCGGTCATCGGGAAGCTCCACGCCTGGCGGGCCGATTCAGACCTTCGGGGCCTTCGCCCCTTCGGTCATCAGGAAGCTCCACGCCTGGCGGGCCAATTCGGACCTTCGGGGCCTTCGCCCCTTCGGTCATCGGACCGCGGCTCAAGCGTTGCCCGAGAGGTAGTCCATCGCCGCCTGCACCCCGCCCGGGCTGTGCGGCACGCCGGCGGCGCGCAGCCCCATCTCGACGCCGCCCAGCGTGCCGACCAGCTGCAGGTCGCCGAAATCACCCAGGTGGCCGATGCGGAACACCCGGTCGTTGAGCTGCCCGAGCCCGTTGCCCAGCGACATGTTGTGCCGCTCGAGGATGGTGGCGCGCAGCGCATTGGCGCTGTGGCCCTCCGGCAGGCGCACCGCGGTCAGCACGGAGGAATAGTGCCGCGGCTCGGCGCACTGGATCTCGAAGCCCCAGTGGCGCACGGCGCGGCGCGTCGCCTCCGCGTGGCGGTCGTGGCGGGCGAAGACGTTGTCGAGCCCTTCCTCGAGCAGCATGTCCACCGCGGCATCCAGGCCGTAGAGCAGGTTGGTCGCCGGCGTATAGGGGAAGTAGCCGGTCGCATTGGCGGCCAGCATCGGCTGCCAGGCCCAGAAGGAGCGCGGCAGCTTCGCCGTCTCGGACGCCTTCAGCGCCTTGGCGCTGACGGCGTTGAAGGACAGGCCCGGCGGCAGCATCAGCCCCTTCTGCGAGCCGGAGACGGTGACGTCCACGCCCCACTCGTCATGCCGGTAGTCCATGGAACCCAGCGAGGAGATGGTGTCCACCATCAGCAGCGCGGGGTGGCCGACGGCGTCCATCGCACGGCGCACTTCCTCGATGCGGGAGGTGCAGCCGGTGCTGGTCTCGTTGTGCACGACGCACACCGCCTTGATGGCGTGGGCCTTGTCCTCGCGCAGGCGGGCTTCGATCTGCGCGACGTCCGCGCCACGGCGCCAGTCGGTCTTCACCAGGTCGGTGACGATGCCGAGGCGATCACCCATCTCCTGCCACAGATGGGCGAACCAGCCGGTCTCGCACATCAGCACGCGGTCGCCGGGGCTGAGCGTGTTGGCGAGCGCGGCTTCCCAGGCGCCGGTGCCGCTCGCCGGGTAGATGATGACATGGCCCTTGGTGCCGAAGACGTGGCGCACCTTCTCGAGCAGCTGCTTGCCAAACAGGCCGAAATCCGGGCCGCGATGGTCCATGGTGGGGTTGTCGATGGCCCGCAGCACGCGGTCGGGCACGTTGCTGGGGCCCGGGATCTGCAGGAAATGGCGGCCGGCGGTGGGCTTGGACTGGAAATAGGCCATGGGACGGGTCCTCTCGTGTCCGGGCTTCATGCCGCGAAGCGGGCCGCCGCGCCAATGAGTTCGGCTTGTGCGATCGATCAGGAGTATCCATTCGTGGAGCATTCGCGCGGGCTATAGGCTCCGCGCCACGCCAGACCAGGGTTGGACCATGAATGTCGTGACCGCGCCGCGCGCCGCCATCGGCGACAGCCGCCTCGCCGAGCGCCTGAGGCGCGAGACGCGGGGCGAGGTGCTGTTCTCCGCCGCCGACCGCGGCCGCTACGCCACGGATGCGTCGATCTACCAGATCGAACCCTACGGCGTGCTGGTGCCGCGCAGCATCGAAGACGTGCAGGCGGCGATGGCGCTGTGCCGCGAGGAAGGCATCCCGGTCCTGCCGCGCGGCGGCGGCACGTCGCAATGCGGGCAGACGGTCAACCGTGCGCTGGTGCTGGACTGCACCAAGCACCTGCGCGGCGTGGTCGAGGTGGACGCGGCAGGGCAGCGCGCGCGGGTGCAGCCGGGCATCACGCTCGGCGCGCTGAACGATGCGCTGAAGCCGCATGGGCTGTTCTTCCCGGTCGATCCCTCCACCTGGCAGCGCTGCACCATCGGCGGCATGGCGGGGAACAATTCCTGCGGGTCGAAGTCGATCCGCTACGGGCTGATGGCGGACAACGTGACCGCGATCGACGCGCTGCTCGCGGACGGGTCGCGCTTCACCTTCGGCGCGCTGCCGGACAACCTCGGCGCCGATGTGCCCGCACCGGCGGCGGAGCTGATCCAGCGCCTGCGCGCACTGGGCGCGCGCGAGGCGGAGGAGATCACCGCGCGCTTTCCGAACCAGCTGCGGCGCGTGGGTGGCTACAACATCGAATCGCTGACACCCGCCGCGCGCGCGGAAGGTCGCGGCAACCTCGCGCGCATCCTGGTCGGCAGCGAGGGCACGCTGGCGTTCTCGGCGGCTCTGGACCTGAAGCTCTGGCCGATCAAGCCGCGCAAGGCGCTGGGCATCTGCCAGTTCCCGACCTTCCGCGCGGCCATGGCGGCCTCTCAGCACCTGGTCACGCTCGACCCCGAGGCGGTGGAGCTGGTGGATCGGACGATGATCGACCTGGGGCGGTCGATCCCGATCTATCGCGCGACGATCGACCGCATGGTGAAGGGCGAACCCGACAGCCTGCTGATCGTCGAGTTCCACGGGCAGGAGGACGCGCCGCTGCTGCGCGTGCTCGATTGGCTCGAGGAGATGATGGCCGACCTCGGCTATCCGGATGCCGTGGTGCGCGCCACCGATGCGGGCTTCCAGGCCGCCATCGCGGAAGTGCGCGAGGCCGGGCTCAACATCATGATGTCGATGAAGGGCGACGGGAAACCGGTGTCGTTCATCGAGGATTGCGCGGTCGCGCTGCCCGACCTCGCGGACTACACGGAACGCCTGAACGACGTCTTCGCGAAGCACGGCACCAAGGGCACCTGGTATGCGCATGCCTCGGTCGGCTGCCTGCATGTCCGCCCCGTGCTGAACATGAAGGACGGCGAGGACGTGCGGAAGATGCGCGCCATCGCCGAGGAATGCTTCGCCCTGGTGCGCGAGTACAAGGGCAGCCATTCCGGCGAGCATGGCGATGGCATCGTCCGATCGGAATTCAACGAGACGATGTTCGGCCCGCGCATCGCCCGCGCCTTCGAGGAGGTGAAGGACGCCTTCGACCCTGCCGCGCTGCTCAACCCCGGGCGCGTGGTGCGCCCGCCGCGCATGGATGACCGCTCGCTGTTCCGCTACGCGCCCGGATATGCCGCGGATGCGGCCATCACGCCGGTGCTGGACTGGTCCGAGCATCCCGGCCCGCTCGGCGGCCTGCTGGGCGCGGTCGAGATGTGCAACAACAACGGCACCTGCCGGAAGTTCGACGCCAACGTCATGTGCCCGTCCTACCGCGCGACGCGGGACGAGCAGCACCTCACGCGCGGGCGGGCGAATACGCTGCGCCTCGCGCTGACGGGTCAGTTGCCCGGCGCGCTGGCCTCGGACGAGGTCGCGGCGGCGATGGCGCTCTGCGTCTCCTGCAAGGGCTGCAAGCGCGAATGCCCGACCGGCGTGGACATGGCGCGGATGAAGATCGAGGTGCTGGCGGCGCGCGCGAAGCAGCACGGCATCGGCTGGCGCGAACGGATCATCGCCACCCTGCCGCGCTGGGCGCGCTGGGCGTCGCTGGCCCCGCCGCTGGCCAATGCGCGCGACAGCATCCCCGGGCTCGCGGCGCTGTCCGAACGGCTGCTGGGCCTGGCGGCGGAACGCTCCCTGCCCCGCTTCGCCTGGGGCGCCTTCCATGACGCGGAACTGCGCGCGCCGGATGGGCGCGAGGGCGAGGTCATCCTGCTGCCCGACGCCTTCAACCGGTATTTCGAACCCGACAACCTGCGCGCCGCCATCCGCGTACTGCGTGCCGCCGGCTACGACCCGGCGGTGGCGCGCCCGCCGCGCGGGATGCGCCCGCTGGATGACGCGCGCACGCTGCTCGCCGCGGGGCTGGTGGATCAGGCGCGGAGGGAGGCGCGGCGCACGCTCGCGGCGCTGTCGGCCTGGACCTCGCCGGTGGTGGGCATCGAGCCGTCCTCGCTCACCACGCTGCGCGACGAATTCCTCGCGCTGCTGCCGGGCGAGCCTGCGCGAGCCTTGGCGGGCCGCGCCTTCCTGCTGAGCGAGTTCCTCGAGCGCGAGAAGGCGGTATTGCCGCTGCGGTCGCTCGAAGGCGAGGCCCATATCCACGGCCACTGCCACCAGAAGGCCTTCGGCGCCTTCCCGCCCGCGGTGACCCTGCTGAAGCGCATCCCGGGGCTGAAGGTGACGCCCATCGCGTCGTCCTGCTGCGGCATGGCGGGGGCCTTCGGCTACCAGGCGGAGACGCTCGGCGCCTCGAAGGCCATGGCGGAACTGTCCCTGCTGCCGGCGGTGCGCGCCGCCGGGCCGGAGGCCTTCATCGTCGCCGACGGGACATCCTGCCGCCACCAGATCGCGGACCTGGCGGGGCGCGAGGCGCTGCATTCCGTCCGCCTGCTGGAAAGGGCCCTGGCATGACCACCCCGGCCGAGATCCTCGCCTTCTGGTTCGCCGAGGGCCCCGACACCTCTCGCGAGGCCTGGTTCAAGCGCGACGACGCCTTCGACACCGCGATCCGCGAGCGCTTCGGCGTGGCGACGGCGGCGGCGCGCGCCGGTGCGCTCGACGACTGGGCCGCGCTGCCCGACGGGGCGCTGGCGCTGCTGGTGCTGCTCGACCAGTTTCCGCGCAACCTGCATCGCGGCAGCGCCGAGGCCTTCGCCGCGGATGCGCATGCGCGGGCCATCGCGCGCGAGGTGGTGCTGGCGCACCGTTTCGACCTGGCGCTGAGCCGCACTGAGCGCGTTTTCCTCTACCTGCCCTTCGAGCATTCGGAGGCGATGGCCGACCAGGATCTCTCGGTCGCGCTGTTCGAGGGGCTGCGCGACGATGCGCGCATGGCGAAGCCGGGCGGGACGATCGACTACGCCTGGCGGCACCGCGCGGTGATCGCGCGCTTCGGCCGTTTCCCGCACCGCAACGCGGCGCTGGGGCGGGAGAGCACGGCGGCGGAGACGGCCTGGCTGGCGGCGGGCGGCGGCTTCTGAGGCGGCCTGCACGGCCCGGGGGGGCCCAGGCCCCGCCATGAGGGCGCCGGGCGAACCCTCCCGGCCCGCACGGGGGACGTCGTGGCGGGCGATTTCTGTTGCGGTCCTGCGAACGGGACGCGTATAGGAATATAGTCAACGCCGCCACTGCGTCCGCGTTGCCTCCTTCCCAAGCATCCTGTCCATTGATGCCCTGGCGATGAGCGTCACCTGGGCGTCTTGCCTGCTGCTTACGCAAAATTGGTCAGAATCATTCACTCTCTTGTTGCGCCGCACAATGCCCTCTGGCATTCCGGGCGCCGACCTTCGGACAGAAGGCGCGAGGAAGGACAGCACCCGACGCACGGCCCCATCGGAGGTGTTCACCATGTCGCGCACCCTCTCCCGCCGCCTGCTCCTCGCCGCCGGCCTCGCCGCCCCGGCCCTGATCTCCGCCCGCTCCGCCCGCGCCACCGAGGAGGTCGATGTCGAGCTCGTGCTCGCCGTCGATGTCTCCCGCTCGGTCGATGCGCAGGAGATGGAGATGCAGATGAGCGGCTACGCCGCCGCCTTCCGCGACCCGCGCCTGGCCGAGGGCATCGCCGGCGGGCCGCTCGGCGCCATCGCCGTCACGCTGTTTGTCTGGTCGGACTGGAACATCCAGCACACGCTGGTGCCGTGGATGCGCCTGGATGGCGCGGCGGCCTGCGCGCGCTTCGCCGCGGCGGTCGATGCGGCCTCGCGCGAGACCTATCTCTACACCTCGATCTCGGGCGCGATCGACTACGCGGCGCGCCAGTTCGGCACGCGCTATTCCGGGCTGCGTCAGGTGGTCGACATCTCGGGCGACGGGGTGAACAATTCCGGACGGCCGCTCGCGCAGGCGCGCGAGGAGGCGCTCGCGAAGGGCATCGTGCTGAACGGCCTCGCGGTGCTGGACCAGACCCCGCAGCCCTCGGCGCTGCTGGCGGGGCTGCCGCCGGTCGACGAATACTACCGCGACCAGGTGATCGGCGGCCCCGGCGCCTTCCTGATGGTGGCGGAGGGCTACGAATCCTTCTCGGGCGCCGTGCGCCGCAAGATCATCCGCGAGATCGCGACCGCACCGGGACCGCGGGTCGAGCGCGCCTATGCGTGACCGCCCGCGGCGTGCTGGACAAGGTCGTCATCGAGGGGCCTCCTGGCGCCATGCTGGCGCCGGCAACGGTCGTAGGGCGCCGCGGCTAGCCGAGGGTTGAATCCCCCGCATGCAGCGCAAGGGCGACGGGTGCTTCCTCACCCACTTGCGCGGCGCGCCAATGCCGCCATACCGGCGGCATGATCGCCATCATCGGCGCCGGCCTCGCCGGCCTCTCCGCGGCCCGCGCGCTCTCGGCACGCGGCATTCCCGTGCGCATCTTCGACAAGGGCCGCGCACCGGGTGGCCGGCTCGCGACCCGCCGGGCCGAGCAGGACGGCCTCCGGCTGCAATTCGATCATGGCGCCCAGTATCTGCGCGCCGAGGGCGCGGGCTTCGCCGCCGCGCTCGCGGCCGCCGGCGCGCAGCCCTGGCCCGATGCCGCGCGCCACGTGGGCGTGCCGGGGATGTCGGCGCTGCCGCG
>NZ_JACADR010000112.1 GCF_016106005.1 Roseomonas rosulenta | reverse complement strand
AAGACGGGTTAGTGGATGTAGCGGAGACTGGAGGTCAGGCGTGTGGTCTACCGATCTCGGGCGACCGCCCCGGGCGGGGCGCGAGGCGGCGAAGAAGCGATCGAGCAGGACCCGGCGGTATTCGGCGGCCAGCGCCTTGTCGGCGATGGTCCCGGCCGCGCCGGCCAGGCGGTTGCGCAAGGCCGCGCGCTGCTCGGGCGTGGCGGCCGGCCGGCCTTCCGCGACAAGGGCATAGAGCGCCTCGGCCATCGGCTGCGCCGCGTCGAGCACCGCCTGGAAGGCCGTGCGGCCGCCGCGCGCCGTCAGCGTGTCGGGATCCTCGCCGGCGGGCAGGGTGGCGAAGCGCAGGGTGCGCTCGGTGGTGATCAGGGGCAGGGCGGTCTCCGCCGCGCGGGCGGCGGCCCGCGCGCCGGCGGCGTCGCCGTCGAAGCACAGCACCGGCTCGGGGCTGAGCCGCCACAATTCCTCGAGCTGCTCGGGCGTCAGCGCCGTCCCCAAGGGCGCCACCGCCCCGGTGAAGCCCGCCTGGTGCAGGGCGATCACATCCATGTAGCCCTCGACAGCGACCACGCTGGCGCCGCGGAAGGCGCCCTCCCGCGCAAGGTCGAGGCCATAGAGCCCCATCCGCTTGCGGAACAGCGGCGTCTCCGGGCTGTTCACGTATTTCGGCTGGCCATCGCCCAGGATGCGCCCGCCGAAGGCGATCACCCGGCCGCGACGGTCGCGGATGGGGAACATCACGCGGCCATAGAAGAAGTCGCGTGGCGGGTCGCCGGCCTCGCCCGCGCGCAGCAGGCCCGCTTCCAGCATCTGCTCCTCAGTGATGCCCTCGGGCCTGAGGTCGGCGGCGATCGCCCCACGGCCCGACGGCGCCCAGCCGAGCAGGAAGGCGCGGATCGTCGCCTCGCTCAGCCCGCGCCTGAGCAGGTAGTCGAGCGCCGGGCGCCCCTCGGGCAGGAACAGGCGGCGGTGATAGGCCTCGGCCGCGGCGGCCATGACGGCGTGCAGGTCGCGGGCACGGCGTTCGCGCGCGGCCTCCTGCGCGCTGGGCTTGGGCACCTCGAGGCCGGCCTCGGCGGCCAGGCGCTCCACCGCCTCGGGGAAGGCCGCACCCTCGGCGCGCATGACGAAGCTGATGGCGTCGCCGTGCGCGCCGCAGCCGAAGCAGTGGAAATGGTCGTCATAGACGTAGAAGGATGGCGTCTTCTCGCCATGGAAGGGGCAGCAGCCCTTCCAGTTGCGCCCCGACTTCAGCAGCCGGGTCTTGCGGCCGATCAGGCCCGGCAGCGGCATGCGGGCGCGCAGTTCGTCGAGGAAGGCGGGCGGGAGGGCCATGGGCTGGCCGGTTACTAGCCCCGCCGGCGGCCGGGGCGAAGCAGATTTGCGCCGGGCGGCCGCGGCGGCTATCCAACGCCCCTTCCAGACCACGAGGACACGACATGACCCCGGCCGAACGTGCCGCCGTGCAGGCGCATCTCCGCCGCCTGTTCGGCAACAACCGCATCGCCGTCACGGCCCCCGAGCGCAAGGGCGGCTCGACCGAGCTCAAGGTGGGCGACGAGTTCATCGGCACCATCCACCGCGACGCCGAGGATGGCGAGGTCTCCTACGCCGTGCAGATCGTGGTGCTGTCCGAAGACCTGGAAATGCCGAACTGAGCGGCTGCGGTTCTGCGCCCGGCCGCCTCACCGGCCGGGCGTGCGGAGCCCCGGCCCGCGCAGACCTGCGCGCAGGCGAAACACGAAAAGCGCAAGTATCAGCAGTACGACACCGCCCCCCGGCAGCAGCGCGATCGCCCAGCCGACGCGCGCGAGCTCAGCGGCCGCGAAGACCCGCGCCGGCGCCGCAGGGTCATAGATGACGGCGAAAGTCGCGCCGGTCGGCACTGCATCGACGGCGCTTGTCCCGGCGCCCCCGGCGGTGGCGCGCACCCAGCGCCCCTCGGCCGTCCTGAAGCGCAGGATAGGGCGGAAGCTGACGCCGCTCCGGCCGCTGCTGCGCTCATGGCCGACCACCGTCGCCTCGGTCCGCTGTCCGTGCCGTTCCAGCGTCCAGCGTACCTCCACCTCCTGCCAGGTCAGCCAGGAGATAAGCAGGGCCGCGCCCAGATAGAGGTTCAGTTCGCCCAGGCGCAGCAGGATCGTGCCTGCGCGACCCATGCGCGCCATCCAGCGCCGCTCAGCCGCCCAGGCGCGCCTTCACCATCGGCCCGGCCTTGGCCATGTCGAGCACCGCGGCGTGCTTCGCCTTCAGGGCGGCCACGACCTTGCCCATGTCCTTGATGCTGGCCGCGCCGGTCTCGGCGACCGCGGCGTCGATCGCGGCGGCCATGGCGGCGTCGTCCATCTGCTGCGGCAGGAAGGCTTCGATCACGGCGATCTCGGCTTCCTCCTTCGCGGCCAGTTCCTCGCGGCCGCCCTGACGGTACATCGCGACCGATTCCACGCGGGACTTCGCCATGCCGCGCAGCATGGCGATGATGCCGGCATCATCGACCGGCGGGCCAGGGCGGGCGGCGATATCCGTGTCCTTCAGCTTGGCCGTGATCATGCGCAGGGTGGAGACGCGCGCGGCGTCCCCGGCGCGCATGGCAGTCTTCAGTTCGTCCGTGAAGCGGGCGCGCAGGTCCATGGCGGTGTCCTCGATCGATTCCCGCGCGCTATAGCGCAGCCACCCGGCTGGGAGGAAATTTCCCAATCGCCGGATTCGGCTTGCGGTGGGAAATCACTTCCCGGCATAAGCCTGCTCATGCGCACCGTGGAAGAGATCGTCGCCCTGCTGGGCGGACCCGAGGCCGCCGCCACCCGCTGCGGCGTGGGCACCGAGGCCATCCGCAAATGGCGCCAGGCCCGCGCCATTCCCGCGAAGCACTGGCCCGCCGTGCTGGCCGCGACCGGCCTGACGCTCGCCGATCTTCCCGGCACCCCCGCCGAAACCCCCAGGACGGAGCCTGCCATGGCCAGCCCCGATACCCCCCCCGACGGTGCCACCGCCTGCCTGGTGCTGGCCGACGGGACGGTCTTCTGGGGCCGCGGCTTCGGCGCCGAGGCCGCCATGGTGGGCGAGATCTGCTTCAACACCGGCATGACCGGCTACCAGGAGACGCTGACCGACCCGTCCTATGCCGGCCAGGTCATCACCTTCACCTTCCCGCATATCGGCAATGTCGGCACCAACATCGAGGACATCGAGAGCATCACGCCGGCCGCGCGCGGCCTGATCGTCAAGCAGGACGTGACCGAACCGGCGAACTACCGGTCGACGAAGCACCTGCGCGACTGGCTGGTCAGCCACGGCATCCCGGGGCTTTCGGGCATCGACACGCGGGCGCTGACCGCGCGCATCCGCGACGGCGGCGCGCCCAACGGCGTGATCTGCCACCGCGCCGATGGCCGCTTCGACATCGCCGCGCTGAGGGCGCAGGCGGCATCCTGGCCCGGACTTGAAGGGATGGACCTGGCGAAGGAGGTCACCACCCGCCAGTCCTTCACCTGGGACGAGACGGAATGGGCCTGGCCGCAGGGCTTCGGTCGCCAGGTGGCGCCGCGCTTCAAGGTGGTGGCGGTGGATTACGGGGCGAAGCGCAACATCCTGCGCTGCCTGGCCTCGGCGGGCTGTGCCGTGACCGTGGTGCCCGCGACCGCGACCGCCGAGGAGATCCTGGCCCACAAGCCCGACGGCGTGTTCCTCTCGAACGGCCCGGGCGACCCCGCGGCGACCGGCGTCTATGCCATTCCCGCGATCCAGGGCGTGATGGACAGGCGCGTGCCGGTCTTCGGCATCTGCCTGGGTCACCAGCTGCTGGCCCTGTCGCTCGGGGCGAAGACCTACAAGCTCGCGCGCGGGCATCGCGGGGCGAACCAGCCGGTGAAGGACCTCGCGACCGGGAAGGTCGAGATCACCTCGCAGAACCACGGCTTCGCCGTGGACCCGAAGACCCTGCCGGCGAATGCGAAGGTCACGCATGTCTCGCTGTTCGACGGCACGAACGAGGGCATCGCCGCGACCGACCGCCCGGCGTTTTCGGTGCAGTATCACCCGGAAGCGAGCCCGGGGCCGTCCGACAGCCACCACCTGTTCCATCGCTTCGTGCAGATGATCGAGGCGCACAAGGCCGCCGCCTGACAGGCCGGCACATCCAGGAGGGGAAGAGCGCATGTTCGATCTTTCGGGGCGCGTCGCGCTGGTCACCGGCGGCAATGGCGGCATCGGGCTCGGCTTCGCGCGTGGCCTCGCCAAGGCGGGTGCCGCGGTGATGGTGGCCGGACGCAACGCGGCGAAGAACGAGGCCGCGGTGGCGGAGCTCGCCGCGCTCGGCGCGCGCGCGGAGAGCGTGGCGGTGGACGTGACGGACGAGGCCTCGATCCGCGCCATGGTCGCCACCACGGCGGAGCGCATGGGCCGGCTCGACATCCTGGTGAACAATGCCGGCACCAACATCCGCAACCGGCCCGAACTTGTGCGCATGGAGGACTGGCACACCGTGCTGTCCACCAACCTGACCAGCGGCATGATCGCGGCGCAGGTGGCCTACCCGTTCCTGAAGCAGGGCGGCGTG
The DNA here is from genome assembly GCF_016106005.1 of Roseomonas rosulenta. Lineage (GTDB taxonomy): Bacteria > Pseudomonadota > Alphaproteobacteria > Acetobacterales > Acetobacteraceae > Neoroseomonas > Neoroseomonas rosulenta. The sequence goes on along the minus strand of NZ_JACADR010000112.1, from coordinate 8,855 downwards.
GGGCGCGTGATCAACAACGGGTCGATGCTGTCGATCTTCGGCCTGCCCTTCCATGCGGCCTATGGGGCGTCGAAGGGCGGCGTGGTGCAGATGACGAAGTCGATGGCGGTCGCGTGGGCGCCGGACGGCATCACGGTGAACGTGATCCTGCCGGGCTGGATCGACACCGACCTCACGCGCAAGGCGCGGCAGGACATGACGAACCTGCATGACGACGTGCTGCGCCGCAGCCCGATCAAGCGCTGGGGCGATCCGCGCGACTTCGAGGGCGTGGCGGCGTTCCTGGCCTCCGACGCGGCGGCCTTCATCACCGGGGTGGCGATTCCGGTGGATGGCGGGTTCTCGGTGCACGGCTGATGCCGTCGGTCGAAACCCTGCTGATCTTCGCCGCGCTATCGCTCGGCCTGGCCGCCACGCCGGGGCCGAACATGCTCTACCTCGTCTCCCGCGCGCTGGCGCAGGGAACGGGGGCGGGCATGGTCTCGCTGGTGGGCTGCCAGTTCGGCTCTCTGGTCATCATGCTGTGCGCCGCAGCGGGGCTGACCGCGGCACTCTTCGCCGTGCCCTACGCCTGGGACGTGCTGCGCCTGGGTGGCGCGGCCTACCTGGTGTTCCTCGCCTGGCAATGCGTGCGCCCGGGCGGCCAGCCGATCTTCGCGCCGCGGCCCATGCCGCAGGAACCCGCGCTGCGGTTGTTCTCGGTCGGCTTCGCCACCGCCGCGCTGAACCCCAAGGTCGCGCTGTTCTACGTGGCGGTGCTGCCGCCCTTCATCGACCCCGCGCTGGGCAGTGTCTTCGTCCAGGGCGCAGTGCTGGGCGCGGTGCAGATAGGCGTCGCCATCGTCTTCGACGGGCTGCTGGTCTATGGCGCGGCGGGTGTGGCGCGCTTCCTTGGCACGCGGCCGGGCTGGATGGCGGCGCAGCGATGGATCCTGGGCGCGGCGCTGGCGCTGATCGCGGTGAAGCTGGCGACGGAGAGCCGCGCATGATGGACGTGGTCGCCGGTATCTTTGCGCTCGCCTATTCGGGCCTGGTGCTGTTCCTGCTGGCGAACAGCCTGCGCCGGCTGATGCCGCCGATGCGCGCGGCGCTCACCGCCTTCGGGCTCTCCGTTGCCGTGCATGGCGCGACCACGTTGATGGCGGGGCCGCAGGCGATGGCCGCTCTCGCCTTCTGGGGCATTCCGCACCTGCTGGTGCTGCCGCTGCTTCTGCTGAGCGCACGGCGCCAGCACCGCGCCGCGGAGATGCGTTGATGTATGACGGTCTCGAAGCCATGGCGCAGGGCGCGGTGGCCGCGCTGGTCATCATCCTGCCGGCGGTGGTCCTGTTCTGGCGGATGACCGGGCGGCTCGGCGCAGGGCCGCGGGCGCTGCGCCCCTTCGTCACCTGCTGCGCCGGCTTCGGGGCGGTCGCGGCCTTCGGCAGCCTCTGGGCCTATGCCACCTTCCGACCGGGCCTGGTCGACGATGCCATGGCGGGCCTGCTGCTGATGGGCGGGCTCGCCGCCCTGGTCGCGTTCCTCACGCTGCTGCTGTTCCCGCGGAGGGTCTGACGCATGACGCGCCTGCTGCCCGTCCTGATGCTGTTCTCCGCCTGCAGCGTGGCTGCCTGGCAGGATCCGCCGCGGGGCCTGCAGACCATCTGCGACGAGGCCGGCGCGCGATCGAACATCGGGCTCGACACCGGCCCCGACGCCCGCCCCCGCCCCGACTGCCGGCCTGCCGCCGCCACCCCTTCACGCTGACCCTCCGGATACGCCCCCATGCCCAAGCGCACCGACATCAAGTCCATCCTCATCATCGGCGCCGGCCCGATCGTGATCGGCCAGGCCTGCGAGTTCGACTATTCCGGCGCCCAGGCCTGCAAGGCGCTGCGCGCCGAGGGCTACCGCGTCATCCTGGTGAACTCGAACCCCGCCACCATCATGACCGACCCGGGCCTGGCGGACGCGACCTATGTCGAGCCCATCACGGTCGAGATCGTCGAGAAGATCATCGCCAAGGAACGCCCCGACGCACTGCTGCCCACCATGGGCGGGCAGACCGCGCTCAACACGGCGCTCAAGCTGGCCGAGGCCGGCATCCTGGAAAAGTACGGCTGCGAGCTGATCGGCGCCAAGGCCGAGGTCATCGACAAGGCCGAGGACCGCCAGAAGTTCCGCGACGCCATGTCGAAGATCGGCATCGAGAGCCCGCGCAGCGAGATCGCGCACACCATGCCGGAAGCCTGGGAGGCGCTGAAGAAGGTCGGCCTGCCCTGCGTCATCCGCCCCTCCTTCACGCTGGGCGGCACGGGCGGCGGCATCGCCTACAACCGCGAGGAATTCGACCAGATCGTCGCCTCCGGCCTCGCCGCCTCGATGACCACCGAGGTGCTGATCGAGGAGAGCGTGCTCGGCTGGAAGGAGTTCGAGATGGAGGTGGTCCGCGATCGCGCGGACAACTGCATCATCATCTGCTCCATCGAGAACCTGGACGCGATGGGCGTCCACACCGGCGATTCCGTCACCATCGCCCCGGCGCTGACGCTGACCGACAAGGAATACCAGCGCATGCGCGATGCCTCGATCGCCTGCCTGCGCGAGATCGGCGTCGATACCGGCGGGTCGAACGTCCAGTTCGGCATCAACCCCGTCGATGGCCGCATGGTCATCATCGAGATGAACCCGCGCGTGTCGCGGTCCTCGGCGCTGGCCTCCAAGGCCACCGGCTTCCCGATCGCCAAGGTCGCGGCGAAGCTCGCCGTCGGCTACACGCTGGATGAATTGCAGAACGACATCACGATGGTCACGCCGGCGAGCTTCGAGCCGACCATCGACTACGTCGTAGTGAAGATCCCACGCTTCACCTTCGAGAAGTTCCCCGGCACGCCGGCGACGCTGACCACGTCGATGAAGTCGGTCGGCGAGACCATGGCCATCGGGCGCTCCTTCGCGGAAGCGTTGCAGAAGGGCCTGCGCGGTCTCGAGACCGGGCTGTCGGGCCTCGACGAGGTGCCGGTGCCCGGCGACGGCTCCGCCCAGGCCTTCCATGCCGCGCTGGCCACCCCGCGCCCCGACCGCGTGCTGATGGCAGCGCAGGCGATGCGCGCCGGCGTCTCGCTGGAAGAAATCCACGAGGCCTGCAAGTTCGACCCCTGGTTCCTGCGCGAGGTCGAGAAGATCGTCGCCGCCGAGAACGAGGTGCGCACCGCCGGCCTGCCGAAGACCGCGGACGCGATGCGGCGACTCAAGGCGCTCGGCTTCTCCGATAATCGCCTCGCCACCATCGCGGGCGTGAAGGAAGCGGACGTCGCCGCCGCGCGCGACCGGCTCGGCGTACAGCCCGTCTACAAGCGCATCGACACCTGCGCGGCGGAATTCGCCTCCGAGACGCCCTACATGTACTCGACCTATGAAGGTGGCTTCGGCGCGCCGGCCTGCGAAAGCCGGCCGACCGCGCGCAGGAAGGTCATCATCCTCGGCGGCGGGCCGAACCGCATCGGCCAGGGCATCGAGTTCGACTATTGCTGCGTCCATGCCTGCTACGCGCTGCGCGAGGCCGGCTACGAGACCATCATGGTCAACTGCAACCCGGAGACGGTCAGCACCGACTACGACACCTCCGACCGCCTGTATTTCGAGCCACTGACGGCCGAGGACGTGATCGCCCTGATCCGCAAGGAACAGGAAAGTGGCGAGGTGCTCGGCTGCATCGTGCAGTATGGCGGGCAGACGCCGCTCAAGCTCTCCCAGGCGCTGCACAAGGCGGGCATCCCGATCCTGGGCACGTCTGCCGAAGCCATCGACATCGCCGAGGACCGCGAGCGCTTCCAGATGCTGCTCAAGGGCCTCGGCCTCAAGCAGCCGCAGAACGGCACCGCGCGCACGCTCGACGAAGCCATCGTCGAGGCGAACCGCATCGGCTACCCGGTGGTGGTGCGCCCCTCCTACGTGCTGGGCGGGCGCGCGATGGAGATCGCCCACAACGACGAGCAGCTCCGCCGCTTCGGCGCCGAGGCGGTGAAGGTCTCGGGCGAGAACCCGATCCTGATCGACCAGTACCTGGCCGACGCGATCGAGGTGGATGTGGACTGCATCTGCGATGCCGATGGCCAGGTCTATGTGGCGGGCGTGATGGAGCACATCGAGGAAGCCGGCATCCATTCCGGCGATTCCGCCTGCTCCCTGCCGCCCTATTCCCTGCCGCCGGCGATAGTCACGGAACTCAAAGCCGAGACGGAAGCCATGGCCCGCGCGCTCAAGGTGCAGGGGCTGATGAACGTGCAGTACGCGGTGAAGGACGGCGAGATCTTCGTGCTGGAAGTGAACCCCCGCGCGTCGCGCACCGTGCCCTTCGTGGCGAAGGCAACCGGCGTTCCCGTGGCCAAGATCGGCGCACGGGTGATGGCCGGCGAGAAGCTCTCCGCCTTCCGGCTCGACGACGACGCCGTCTCGCGCCATGTCGCGGTGAAGGAGGCGGTCTTCCCCTTCAACCGCTTCCCGAACGTGGACGTGATCCTGGGGCCCGAGATGAAGTCCACCGGCGAGGTGATGGGCCTCGACCTGTCCTTCGAGCGTGCCTTCCTCAAGGCCCAGCTGGGTGCGGGGGTGAAGCTGCCCGAGGGCGGCACGGCCTTCATCTCGGTCAAGGACACCGACAAGGCCGCGGCGGTGACGATGGCGCGCCGCCTGTCGGAGATGGGCTTCCGCATCACCGCCACGCGCGGCACCGCGGCGCGCATCCGCGAGGCCGGCGTGGAGTGCCAGGTCATCAACAAGGTGCTGGAAGGCCGCCCGCATTGCGTGGATGCGATCAAGTCCGGCGACATCCAGCTGGTGATCAACACCACCGGCGGCGGGCAGTCGGTGGCGGACAGCTTCGACATCCGCCGTTCCGCCCTGACACATGGCATCCCGCACTACACCACGGCGGCCGGCGCGCGGGCGGCGGTGCACGCGATTGCGGCGCTCAAGGCCGGAACCCTTGATGTAGCCCCCCTGCAGGCGTATTTTGCTACATCGTTCTGACTGCATGGGGGCCGTGAGCGGCCCCCGTCCTGTCTCTCTCCCATCGACCGCCAGGCCTGGCTGAACCGGACCGAGGGCCGGTGGGGCATAGTATTCTTGGGAAGGTTTCGCCGTGCAGAAATTCCCGATGACGGCCGAGGGTCTTGCGCGCCTCGAGGAGGAGCTGAAGGTCCTGAAGGGCGAGGAACGCCCCGCGATCATCCGCGCCATCGCCGAGGCGCGTGCCCATGGCGACCTGTCGGAGAACGCGGAGTACCACGCCGCGCGCGAACGCCAGTCCTTCATCGAGGGCCGCATCGGCGAGCTCGAGTCGATCATTCCCTCGGTCGAGGTGATCGACGTCTCGCGCCTGTCCGGCGACCAGGTGCGCTTCGGCGCCCATGTCACCATCGTCGATGAGGAAAGCGACGACGAGAAGACCTACCGCATCGTCGGCCAGTACGAAGCCGACATGAAGAACGGGTCGATCTCGGTCACTTCACCGCTCGCCAAGGCGCTGATGGGCAAGAAGGTGGGCGACGCGGTCGAGGTGCCCGCCCCGGGCGGTGCCCGCTCGGTCGAGATTACCGCCGTGACCTACGCCTGACCGCCGGCACATCGCCGGGCGGCCAGGGCGCGCCGGGGAACCGGACGCGCCCTTCGTCTTTTCACCCGCCACCAAGGATAGCCATGTCGCCCGTGAATGCGCTCCGCACCGACGAGGCCCCTCTCGCGCCGATGGTCACGCTGGCCGACATCCGCGCCGCGGCCGAGCGCATCCGCGGCGCCGTGCTGCGCACGCCCACCATCGAGAACCCGGCGGTCAGCCGCGCCGCCGGTACGCGCGTGCTACTCAAGCTCGACAACCTGCAGGCGACCGGCGCCTTCAAGGAACGCGGCGCGGCGAACCGCCTCGCACTGCTGAGCGCGCGCGAGCGCGAGGCGGGCGTCATCGCCATGTCGGCGGGCAACCATGCCCAGGCGGTGGCGCGCCATGCGCAGCTCGCCGGCGTGGCGGCCACCATCGTGATGCCGCGCTTCACGCCGGCCACCAAGGTGGTGCGCACCGAATCCTGGGGTGCCCGCGTCGTGCTGCATGGCGAGACCCTGGCCGAGGCCGCCGCGCATGCGCACGACCTCGCACTTCGCGACGGCCTGGTCTTCATCCACCCCTATGACGACCCTGCGGTGATCGCCGGGCAGGGCACCATGGCGCTCGAGATGCTGGAGGATGCGCCGCAGGTCGATGCGCTGGTCATCCCGGTCGGCGGCGGCGGGCTGTGCGCCGGCGTGGCGACGGTCGCGGCCTCGCTGCGCCCGGGCATGCCGGTCTATGGCGTGGAGGTGCAGGGCTACCCCGCCATGGCGCAGCGGCTGGCGGGCGAACCCGTCTCGGTCGGCGGACCGACCATCGCCGAGGGCATCGCCGTGCGCGATGTCGGTGAATTGCCGCTGGCGATCCTGCGGCGCTGCCACAACGAGGTGCTGCTGGTGCCCGAGCGCGCGGTCGAACAGGCGGTCGCGCTGCTGGCCGAGGGTGCGAAGGTGGTGGCAGAGGGTGCGGGTGCCGCGGGTCTCGCCGCCGTGCTCACCTATCCCGAGCGGTTCCGCAACCGCGTGGTGGGCACCACGGTGTGCGGCGGCAACATCGATGCCCGTGCGCTGTCGAACGTGCTGCTGCGCCAGCTGCTGCGCGACGGGCGGATCCTGCGCCTGCATTTCGACATTCCCGACCGGCCGGGCGTGCTCGCGGACATTGCGAAGCGCATCTCCGACCTCGGCGGCAACGTGATCGAGGTGAAGCACCAGCAGCTGTTCGGCGCGCCCACCGTGCAGAGCACGGAGCTGCACCTGATGATCGAGGTGCGCGACGCCGCGCAGGGCGACGCCATCATCGCGGCGATGGAGGCCGCGGATTACGTCGTGCGGCGGGGCTGAAAGCCCGGTCGCCGCACGCAGGAACACACGCTTGAGGCGGGGCTGAATGCCCGGTCGCCGCACGCAGGAACACACGCTTGCGGCGGGGCTGAATGCCCGGTCGCCGCGCGCCGCATCAGCCGGCCGGCGTGTCCTTGCGGCGATGGTCGAAGTTGGTGCGGTTCAGCTTCATCCGGTGGTCGAGGTAGCGCAGCGGCTCGTAGCGCGGCGGATGCTCCGGGCCGGTGCAGCTGGGCACGACGCGGATCACAGCCTCGTTGTCCGGGCCGTAGAAGAATGGGATGGCGTAGCGCGCCTCGCTCGCCTGGTTGATCACGCGGTGCGGCGTGGGCGCGAAGCGGTCGTTGGAATAGCGCCCAAGCATCTCCGCCGTGTTCACCACGAAGGTGCCGGGGATGGCGGGCGGGCGGATCCAGCTGCCCTCCTTCGTGCGCACCTCGAGCCCCGGCAGCCGCGACTGCGCGAGGAAGGTGGTAAAGTTCGTGTCGATATGCGGCGCGAAGCCGAAGGTCTCGCCATCCACCTCGGGCTGGGGTTCGTAGCGAATCAGCCGCAGCGTGCAGGTCGGGTCGGTGAAGTCGCCGTCGAAATAGTCCGGCGGCAGGTCGAGCGCGGTGGCGAAGACCGGCAGCAGCCGGTGCGCCAGCGCCTGCATGGCGGCGAAATACGCCATGGTGGCGACGCGAAAGGACGGCAGCGAAGGCGGCCACTTGTTGAGCCCCGCCATCGGATGCCCGGCGAGGATCTCCGGGTCGTCCGGCGCGCGGTCGCGCACGATGTAGAAGCTCTCGTTGCGGTTCGGCCGCTTGTTGGCATGGATGGTCGAGGTGCGGATGGTCTGCGCGCCCATCGGCAGGTAGCCGATGTTGATGTCGCCGACCTTGAGGGCGAGCTTCTCCTCCATCGGCAGGGCGAAGAAGCGCGCGGCCTCGGCGAAGGTGTCGGACACCATGCGCTCGGGCACGCCGTGGTTGGCCAGCACCAGGAAGCCGGTGTCGCGGCAGGACCGCGCGACGTGCCGCGCGAGGTCCTCCCGCGCGCCGGGCGCGCCGGCGAGATACGGGCCGAGGTCGAGCACGGGGATGCGGCCCTCGGGCCCCGGGATGTCGGCGTGCTGGGCGATCGCACTCATGGCTGTTTCCTCGGCTTGTTGGGGCAGGTTTCCACGCCGCGCCCCGCGGGCAAAGCCCCTCGGCCTTGATCGGCCTCAAGGCAGGCCGGTGCCGCCCTGTGCGACAGGACGGCCCCAGGATGCGCGGCCTGCGCATCCGGACATCGGCGACGGAGAACCGGCACAATGAGCGAGCCCCGTACACCTTCCCCGCAGTCCCCTGCCTCCCCGCCGGCGCCCCGCCCGGAGACGGCCTGGCAGCCGCTGGCATCCCTGCGCAGCGAGATGGACCGGCTGTTCGACAATTTCTGGCGCGGCATCGGCACGCCGGCGAGTGGCGCGGCGCAGGCGGCCCTGCCGCGACTCTTCGAGGGCGCCTTCGGCGCCGCCGCCCCCGCACTCGACCTGGTCGAGACGGCCGCCGAGTATCGCCTGACCGCCGAGCTGCCGGGCATGGACGCCAAGGATGTCGAGCTGACGCTCGCCGACGACATGCTGACCCTCAAGGGCGAGAAGAAGGAGGAGCGCGAGGAGAAGACCGAGGGCTTCCATCTCTCGGAACGCCGCTACGGATCCTTCCAGCGGGCCCTGCCGCTGCCGCGCGGGGTCGACCGCGCGAAAGTCGAGGCCAGCTTCGACAAGGGCGTGCTGACCGTGATCCTGCCCAAGGCGCCCGAGGCGGCGGCCGCGCGGACGCGGATCGAGATCAAGCCGGGAAGCTGACGGGGCGGCGGCGCAGCGCGGTCGGGCCGGGCCGCGTGCGGGCCCGGCGCGCCGCCTCAGACCGCGCCGTCGATCAGCGCGCCCGTGCTGCGCC
>NZ_JACADR010000111.1 GCF_016106005.1 Roseomonas rosulenta | reverse complement strand
CACTCGCCGCCGCGCTGGGCCAGCCCGTGGTGGTCGAGAACCGCCCGGGCGCCGGCGGCACCCTGGCGGCCGAGGCGCTGGCCCGCGCGCGCGCGGACGGGCGCACCATGATGATGCTGAACAACGCCTTCGCCGTGACGGCCGCGACCTTCCGCCGCCTGCCCTACGACCCGCTGGCCGACGTGGTGCCCGTCACGCAGGTCGCGACCATGCCGCTGGTGTTCCTGACACCGCCGGGCGGCCCGCTGTCGTCGGTGGCCGCGCTCATCGCCGCCGCGCGTGCCAACCCCGGCGGGCTGAACCTCGGCACCGTCGGCGTCGGCTCGACGCAGCATTTCGTCGCCGAGGCCTTCCAGGCCATGGCCGGCGTGAAGCTCACCCACGTGCCCTATCGCGGCACGCCGGCCGCCGTGCTGGCGCTGCGCCAGGGCGAGGTGCAGCTGGTGGTCGAGACCGTCGCCGCCGTGCTCGGCCAGGTCCGCGGGGGCGACGCGCGCGCCGTGGCCCTCTCCACCGCGGAGCGCTTCCCCGGCCTGCCCGAGGTACCGACGATGCGCGAGAGCGGCCTGGCCGATTTCGACCTCGCCACCTGGTTCACGATCGGATTTCCAGCGGGCATCCCGCCCGCCGCGGTGGCGCGCATCCAGGCGGAGACGGCGCGCGCGCTCGCCGATGCCGACCTCGCCGCGCGCATGCGCGAGATGGGCCTGACCCCGGTCGGCTCCGACACCGCCACCGCCGCTGCAGTGATCCGGCGCGACATCGCCCGCTGGCGCGACCTGGTCGCCAGCGCCGGCATTCCCCAGCAGGAGTAGCACCCGCATGACCGACCGCATCGCCCCCGCCGACCACCCGATCGAGCACGCGCTCGCCGCGCGCTGGAGCCCCCGCTCCTACGACGAACGCCCCATCCCCACCGCAGCGCTCGCGCAGTGCCTCGAGGCCGCGCGCTGGGCGGCCTCCTGCGTCAATGACCAGCCCTGGAACTACCTGGTCACACGCAAGGCGGAGGAGCCGGAGGCGCATGCGAAGCTGCTGGCCTGCCTCTCGCCCAACAACCAGGGCTGGGCGGTGCGCGCGCCGGTGCTGATGCTGTCGGTGGCGCGTACGGACTTCGCCTCCAGCGGCAAGCCCAACCGCCACGCCGGCCACGATGTTGGCCAGGCCAGCGCCAACCTGGCGGCGCAGGCCGCGGCACTCGGGCTGCAGGCGCACCAGATGGCCGGCTTCGACGCGGCGGCCGCGCGCGCCGCCTTCGCCATCCCCGAGGGCTACGAACCGATGGCCGCGATCACGCTCGGCTACCCCGGCCCGGCCGCAGCACTTCCCGAAGCCCTCGCCGCGCGCGAGACCGCACCGCGCACCCGTAAGCCCATCGCCGAGTTCACGCATCTCGGCGCCTGGGGCAACGGGGGCTCGCCCGCATGACCGACGCGGCACTTCTCGACGATCTCGCCCTGCGCCGCCTGGTGCAGGACTGGGCGGTATGGCGCGACGCGGGCGACTGGGACCGCTTCGCCACCTGCTGGCACGACGACGCCCGCATGATGGCGACCTGGTTCCAGGGGCCGGCCAGCGAGTTCATCAAGGTGTCCCGCGCGGGCTTCGAGCGCGGCGTGCGCATCCTGCACTTCCTGGGCGGGACCAGCGTCGACCTCGCCGGCACCCGCGCCATCGTGCAGACGAAAATGACGATCAGCCAGCGCGCACAGGCCGAGGGCGTGCTGGTGGACGTGGTCTGCACCGGCCGCTTCTACGATTTCTGCGAGAAGCGGGACGGCCGCTGGGGCGTGGTGCTGCGCCAGCCGATCTACGAGAAGGACCGGATGGACCCCGTGGACCCGGCGGCCACCGTCACGCTCGACCCCACGCTGCTCGCGCAATTCCCCGAAGGCTACCGCCACCTCGCCTACATCCAGACGCGCATCGGCTACCAGGTGAAGCGCGACATGCCGGGGCTGACGGGGCCGGAGGTGACGGCGCTCTATGCGTCCGGGGCGAAGTGGCTCGCGGGAGAAGCGCTGGACCGGTAGCGCCTGCCGATCCTATCGGGTCGACCCACGACCAGCGCGCGCGGGACACCGGCGCGATGCTCAGCGGGATGATGTTGCCCGGCCCGATGCCCTGCCGTGGACGGCTTCGCGTGCGCGGCCCCCCGCGAGTCGCGCGGATGCGCCGCCCCTCACGTCTCCACCCACTGCCGCAGCAGGTTGGCATGGGATTTCGCGAGCAGGTCGAAGGTCTCGCCCTTGCCCTGTTCGGCGAAGACGCGGCGTTTCGCGGTCTCGAGGTCGAACAGGATCTCGCGCTTCGCCGGGTCGCGCACCAGGCTCTGCACCCAGGTCACGGCGACGAGGCGCTCGCCGGCCGTGACGGCTTCGACGCGGTGCAGCGTCGTCGCCGGATAGGCGATGGCATCCCCCGCCCTGAGGCGGAATTCCTGCTCGCCGGCCGGGTCCTCGATGACCAGCGCGCCGCCCTCGTAGGTCGCGGGATCGGCGAGGAAGACCGTCACCGCGACATCGGTGCGCAGCGGGCCCTCGGGCTCGCCCAGGCCCATCAGGGCGTCGTCGACATGGGTGCCGTAGGCCTCCCCCACGCCGTAGCGGGCGAGCAGCGGCGGGCGCATGCGCAGCGGGCGGACGGCGCTGCGGAAGACCTCGTTGGCCATCAGCGCGTCGGCAACGACCGCCGCGGCCTCGCGCGTCGCGGGGTCGCGGCGCGCGGCCTGACGGTTCTCCTTCACCAGGCGCGCATGCCAGCCGGCCGTGGCGCGCCCGTCCTCGAAACGCGCGGCGTCGAGCAAGGCGCGGACCTTGCCGAGCGCGGCGGAATCGAGCACATTTGAAATGCAAATGATCATCGTTCGCAACTTAGCGCAGGACAGGCACCATGGATAGCGGACGGCGGCGGCTGAGGCTCTGGCTCGGCCTCGGAACGGCGGCGCTGGTCACGACCCAGGCGGGCCTCGCGGTCGCGCAGGGCGTCGCCGCCCCGCCGCCAACCACGCTGCCCCCCGCCATGCAGGGCGGCGAAGGCGGGGAAGGCGGCGAAGGTGGCGAGGGCGGGGTCGACGCCGACCGCGCGCTGACCGATCCGCTGGCCTTCACCGTCGCGCTCGACGTCATGGCGGCCCACATCGTCGCCGGGCGGGACGTCTATCGCGCGGCGCCGGATGCCGCGGCCGAGATGTTCGCCCATGCCATCGCCGAGGTGTACGCGGTCATGGAGGAGGTGTTGACGCAGCGTGGCGTGGCACCCTTCCAGGCCACGATGGACCACGCGACCACCCTCGCCCAGGACCGTGCCCCGGCCGAGGCGGTGACGCAGGCCGCGGCCGCCATCCTCGCCGCGCTGCGGGAGGCGGAGACGCACGCCCACTCCCCCGGTGCCACGCCGCGCGTGCAGTTGCGCGCGGCGGCCGAGATGGCCGACCGCGCCGCCCTGCAATACGGCGTCGCGCTGCGCGAGAGGGACAAGGACGAGCCCTATCTCGACGGCTATGGCCTGGCGCGCGTCGCGGCGCTGCGCGGGGCGGCGCTGCTGCCGGAGCTGCGCGCCGCGGGCCAGACGGAAGCTGCCGCACGGCTCGAGGAGGTGCTGGGCCTGCTCGGCGCGGCCTATCCGACCGCGACGCGGCCGGACCACACGCCGGCGGTCGACGCGTCGGCCCTGCTGGCGGCCAGTTCGCGGCTGCGGCTCGCGATCGACTAGAGCAGATCCCGATCAGATGGAGTCATCTGATCGGGTGAAGATGCTCGCCAAATCAGAGGCCTAGAGGCGTTGCCGCGCGCCGCAGCGAGCGGTAACGGCTCTAGGGCAGCATCTTCCCCGGATTCATCACCCCGCCGGGGTCGATCGCCGCCTTCACCGCCCGCATCAGGTCGAGCGCGACCGCGTCCTTGTGCGTCGCCATGGCGTGCCGCTTCGACTGGCCGATGCCGTGCTCGGCGGAAAACGATCCGCCGAGCTCCACCGCGATCGCGTTCACCGCCGCCTCGGCGCCGGCCGCGCGGACGCGCCACTCCTCGCGCGACACGCCCGGCGGCGCGCCCAGGCTGACATGGATGTTGCCGTCCCCGGCATGGCCCAGCGCGATGAACTCGCCCTCCGGCCAGCCCTTGGCGAAGGCCGCGCCGACGCGCGCGCAGAATTCCGGCACGGCCGAGACCGGCACGGAGGTGTCCGCCCCGACCGAGGGACCGTGCCGGCGATGGCAATCGGGCCAGTCCTCGCGGATGCGCCAGAAGGTCGCGCGCTGGGCCTCGCTGTCCGCCAGCGCCGCGTCGGTCACCTCGCCCGCCTCCATCGCCGCCGCCAGCGTGTCCTCCAGCATCTCCCGCAGCGGCACGGCGGGGTGGGAGGCGGCGATCTCGACCATCACGTACCAGGGGCTCTCGACCGGCAGCGGGGATCGCAGCCCGTTGCCCATCACTTCCACGATCTCGAGGCAGCGGCGGATGATGAGCTCGAAGGCGATCACCTCCGCCCCGCTCGCCATCATGCGCGAGAAGAGCGACAGCGCCGCCTCGGGCGAAGGCACCGCGACGAAGGCGGTCTCGACGCGCTTGAGCGCGGGCACCAGGCGCAGCGCGGCCGCGGTGATGACGCCGAGCGTCCCCTCGCCCCCCAGGAACAGGTGCCGCAGCGCATAGCCGGAATTGTCCTTGCGCACGCGGCGCAGGTCGTTGAGCACGCGCCCGTCCGGCAGGACGACTTCCAGGCCGAGCACCAGGTCGCGCGCATTGCCCCAGCGCAGCGTGCGGATGCCCCCCGCATTGGTGGACAGCGCGCCCCCCACCATGGCCGAGCCCTGCGCGCCCCAGGACAGCGGGAACAACCGGTCCACCGCGGCAGCGGCCTGCTGCACGGTCTGGATCACGCAGCCGGCTTCGGCCACCAGCGAGAAGTCGCGCGCATCGACATCGCGGATGCGGTTCAGCCGCTCGAGGCTGAGCACCACGGCCGGCGGTCCGTTCTCGGCCACCACGGCGCCGCCGCACAACCCGGTGCGCCCGCCGGCGGGCACGATGGCGAGGCCCTCCGCCGCGCAGGCACGCACCACGGCCTGCACCTCCGCCACGCTGCCGGGCCGCAGCACCGCGCGCGGGGTGCCGCGCCAGGTGCCGCGCCAATCGACCGCATAGGGCGCGAGGTCCTCCTCCGCGGTCAGGCAATTGCGTTCGCCGAGCGTGGCGGCGAGGTTCTGGATCGTTCCCATGCGCCCGATCCTGCGCCCGCTGCCCGCGCGGTCAAGCCGCCGGCGGCCCGGCGTTCACGCCACACTCCGCAGCCAGGCCGAGAAGGCGCCGATGTCGCGCTCCCGCCGGGTCTGGCGCGCATGGCAGAGATGGTAGCCATAGCCCGGCAGCGCGATGTCGAAGGCCCGCACCAGGGTGCCGGCGGCGAGCTCGCGCGCCGTCAGGACATCGCTCGTGACGGCGATGCCCTGCCCGGCGATGATCGCCTCGATCCCGTGCAGCTCCTCGCGGAAGCGCAGCGCGCCGGGCGCGTCCGGCTCCTGCCAGTCGCGATGGGGCACGCCGGCGGCGGCGAACCAGCGCGCCCAGGTCGGGGAGTGCCCCTCCCAGCCGTTCCATTCGAGATGCACGAGGGTGCGGCGCGCCAGGTCGGCCGGCGCGCGGACCGGCGGGCCCGCGGCCAGGAAGGCCGGCGTGCAGATCGGCCAGAAGCGGTCGCGCATCAGCACGGTGGAGACGAGCCCGGCCGGCGGATCGCCCATGTAGCGGATCGCGAGGTCGGCCTCCCCCTTCGCCACGTCCACCACCGCGTCCGTGCCGATGATCTCGAGCGGCAGGTCCGGCCGCTCGGCCCGCCAGAGCGCCAGCCGCGGCACCAGCCAGCGATGGGCGAAGGCGTTGGTCGTGGTCACGCGCAGCGGCCGCGCCGCGCCGGTGCGCGCGAGCGCATCGACCGCCGCGCCGAGCGCGTCGAAGGCCTCGTGCACCGAGGGATAGAGCTCCTGCCCGGCGGCGGTGAGCGCGATCGGCCGCGGACGGCGGCGGAACAGCTTCTGGCCGCAGAGATCCTCGAGCGCGCGGATCTGGTGGCTCACCGCCGTCGGCGTGACGCCGAGCTCGGCGGCGGCCTTGCCGAAACTGAGCAGCCGCGCGGCCGCCTCGAAGGCGCGCAGCGCGGACAGTGGGGGCGGCCTGCGCATGGGCGCACGATAGATGAGCCCGACTCATCCTCCGAAGGAGAATTTCGCATTTGCGCGAGGTGCCGCGACGGGCGCCAGATCCGTGCCGCACAGCGGGGCCGATGGAGGCAGGGCATGGACGTGATCGCGGGTATCGATTCCGGGATCGACCGGTTGGCCGGCGCCTTCGCCGGCACGCTGCTCCGCCCCACGGACCCCGGCTACGACGCCGCGCGCCGGGTCCATAACGGGCTGATCGACAAGCGGCCGCGGCTGATCGCGCGCTGCGCCGGCACGGCGGATGTCGCCGACGCCGTGCGCTTCGCCCGCGACGAGGGGCTCGAGATCGCGATCAAGGGTGGCGGGCACAATGTCGCCGGCCGCGCCACGGTCGAGGACGGGCTCATGATCGATCTCTCGGGGATGCGGGGCGTGCATGTCGATCCGCGGGCCCGCACGGCGCGCGCGCAGGGCGGGCTGACCTGGGCCGGCTTCAACAGGGAGACGCAGCTGCACGGCCTCGCCACCACGGGCGGCGCCGTGTCCTCGACCGGAATCGCCGGGCTGACGCTCGGCGGCGGCATCGGCTGGCTGATGGGCCGGCACGGCCTCGCTCTCGACAACCTGGTCTCGGCCGAGGTGGTGCTGGCCGACGGGCGCGTGGTCACCGCGAGCGAGACCGAGCATCCCGACCTGTTCTGGGCGCTGCGCGGGGGTGGCGGGAATTTCGGCGTGGTCACTTCCTTCGGCTATCGCCTCCATCCGGTCGGGCCGATGGTGACGGGCGGGCTCATCGCCCACCCCTTCGCCGCGGCGCGCGACGTGCTGCGGCACTTCCGCGACGTCACCGCCGACCTGCCCGACGAGATGATCGTCTTCGCCGGCCTGATCCATGCGCCGGACGGGTCGGGGGAGAAGCTCTGCGCCTTCGTGGTCGCGCATTGCGGGACCCTCGCCGAGGGCGCGGCTGCCGTCGCGCCGCTGAAGGCCTTCGGCGCGCCGGTGGTCGACACCGTCGGGCCGATCTCCTACTGCGCGCTCAACACGATGCTCGACGGCGCCTATCCGGCGGGTGCGCTCAACCATTGGAAGTCGAGCTTCCTCCCCGGCCTGCCGGACGAGGCGATCGCCGCCCTGATCGACGGCTTCGCCCGCTGCCCGACACCGATGGGCCAGATCCTGCTCGAACACATGCACGGCGCCGTCACCCGCGTCGCGCCGACGGCGACGGCCTTCCCGCACCGCGCGCCCGGCTACGACCTGCTGGTGCTCGCGGAATGGATGGACCCGGCGACGAGCCCCGCCTGCATCGCCTGGGCGCGCGAGACCTACGCCACGCTCCTGCGCTTCGCCAGCCCGTCGCGCTACGTGAACTACCTCGATGCCGACGAGGAGGACGGCGCCATCGCCGCCGCCTTCGGGACGAACCTGCGCCGCCTGCAGCAGGTCAAGGCCGCCTACGATCCGGAGAATCTGTTCCACCTGAACCAGAACATCCGACCCGTGGCGTGAGCGGCCGCGGCCCCGTCATGCCGCCGCACTGGGCCGCGCTCGCGGTGCTGACGGCCGCGCGCGCGAGCCTCGGCTTCCAGTTCCAGTCGGTGCCCTCGGCCTCGCCGGCGCTGGTGGGCGAGTTCGGGCTCGACTACGCCGAGCTCGGCCTGCTGATCGGCCTGTATTTCCTGCCGGGCATCGTGCTCGCCCTGCCCGGCGGCCTGCTCGGGCGCCGCTTCGGGGACCGCCGCCTGGTCGCGGCGGGGTTGGTGCTGATGACGGCGGGCGGGGCGGCGATGGCCGCCGCCGGCAGCCCGGAAGCGCTCTCCGCCGGGCGGCTGGTCTCGGGGGCGGGCGCCGTGCTCCTCAACGTCACCATGGCGAAGATGGTCGCGGACTGGTTCGCCGGGCGCGCGGAGATCGTCCTCGCCATGGCGATCTTCGTGAATTCCTTCCCGATCGGCTCGGGGCTGGCGCTGCTGCTACTCGGCCCCCTGTCTGCCGCGGCGGGCGCGCCGGCGGCCATGCTCGCCGGTGCGGCGGCAGCGGCTGCGGCGCTGCTGTTGCTCCTGCTCGCCTACCGGCGGCACGCGAATGACGGGATGGCCGCGGCCGGCGCGGTCGAGGGCGCCGGGATCAGCGCGGACGAGGTTGGGCTGGTCTGCATCGCCGGCGCCATCTGGGGCATCTACAACGGCGTCTTCGGCATCCTCTTCGGCTTCGCGCCGACGCTGCTGGCCGAGGCCGGGATCGGGACCGCGATGGCGGGCCTGGTGCTGGGCACGACGACGTGGCTGATGGTCGCCTCGGTCCAGGTGGGAGGCATGCTGGCGCAGCGCGGCGCGAGGCCAGTGCCGCTGCTCGGGTTCAGCATGGCAGCGACCGGCGCGGGACTGCTGCTCATGCCCTGGCTGCCGCCGGTGCCGCTGCTGATCGCGATCGGGCTTGTGCAGGGACTGCCGGTGGGCGTGATGATGTCCCTGCCCAGCGCCGTGCTGCGGCCGCAATCGCGCAGCGTCGGCATGGGGGTGTTCTACACGGGCCTCTACATCGGCCATGCCGGGCTGCCGCCGGTGGCGGGCTGGCTGCGCGACGCGAGCGGCGAGGCCGGGGCGCCCTTTCTCTTCGCCGGGGCCATGACGCTGGTGCTGCCGGTGCTCCACGCCGTGTTCCGCGCCATGCAGGCGCGTGCCGCGAGGCGACCGGCGCCGGCGTGACGCCCGCCGCCGTCAGGCCGGCAGGTAGCCGATCAGGTCCTCCGCCCGCATCGCCTCGCAATAGATGCGGTTGAGGATCTCCACCTCGCGCGTGTGCAGTTCCATGGTGCCCGCCGCGCAGGCGTCCTCCACCAGGATCACGTCGAAGGATTCGTCGGCGAGCGAGCGCACGGTGGAGGAGACGCACTGGTCGGTGAAGATGCCGCAGCAGGCCACATGCGTGATGCCCATGTTGTGCAGCACCAGCCTGAGGTTGGTGCCCGTCAGCGCGGAATCGGTGGTCTTGGTCACCACAACCTCGCCCGGCAGCGGCGCCAGCTCGGGCACGATCTGCGAGGCATCGGCGTCCTTCGGCAGGAACAGGTCGTTCCAGCCCGGCTTCTTCTGGCTGAGCGAGCGGTCGCGCCCATCGGGCGTGAGGCAGGCGATGCGCGCGAAGACCACAGGATTGCCGCCGGCGCGGAAGCGTTCGATGAGCCGCGCGATGGTCGGGATCACCAGGCCATGCATGCGTTCGTGGAAGCCGTCCCAGGCGGCGTCGCGCGCGGCCTCGGCGGCGGGCAGGCTGGCGCGGTCGGCGGGGCGCGCCAGGTAGGTGCTCTGCACGTCGATCACCAGCAGCGCCACGCGGCCGCGCACCAGCACCGGGTCCGGCGCCTCCGGCGCGCCGGCGTAGTAGAAGGACCGCCAGGCCGTCTTCCAGTTCGTCATGCCGCCTTCTCCGGATACATGGCCGCGATCGCTGCGGCGGTGGCGGGGATGCGCCCGCGCTCGGTGATCAGGCCGGTCACCAGGCGCGCAGGCGTCACGTCGAAGGCCGGGTTGGCGGCCGGGCTGCCGGCGGCGGCCACACGGATCGTCTCGATGCGCCCATCGGCGGTGCGCCCGGTCAGGTCGGTGACCTCGGCTGCGCTGCGTTCCTCGATCGGGATCTCCGCCACGCCGTCGGCCACGCGCATGTCGAGCGTCGAATGCGGCAGCGCCACCCAGAAGGGCACGCCATTGTCGGCCGCCGACAGCGCCTTGAGGTAGGTGCCGATCTTGTTCGCGACATCGCCCGTGCGCGTCACGCGGTCGGTGCCGACGATGACGATGTCCACCTGGCCGTGCTGCATCAGGTGCCCGCCGGCATTGTCCGCGACCACCGTATGCGGCACGCCATGCGCGCCGAGTTCGAAGGCCGTCAGCGCGGCGCCCTGGTTGCGCGGGCGCGTCTCGTCCACCCAGACATGGACGTGGATGCCGGCGTCATGCGCCATGTAGATCGGCGCGAGCGCGGTGCCCCAGTCCACCGTCGCGAGCCATCCGGCATTGCAATGCGTCAGGATGTTCACGGGCTGCCCGGGCCTGCGCGCCGCGATCTCCTCGATCAGCGGCAGGCCGTGCCGGCCGATCGCCTCGCAGGTGGCGGCGTCGTCATCGGCGATGGCGGCGGCCTCGGCATAGGCGGCGGCCGGGCGCGCGGCGGGCGGGATGTTGCGCAACGCAGCCAGCATCCGATCGATCGCCCAGCGCAGGTTGATCGCGGTGGGGCGGGTTTCGGCCAGCATGGCGCAGACGGCTTCCAGCGCCGCCGGATCGCGCCGCATCGCCAGCGCCACGCCATAGGCCGCGGTGGCCCCGATCAGCGGCGCGCCGCGTGTCTGCATGGAGCGGATCGCGTGCGCGACCTGGTCCTCATCCGTCAGCCGCAGCCATTCCACGGCCCAGGGCAGGCGCGTCTGGTCGAGGATGCGCACCGACCAGCCATCGCCATCGTCGAGCCGCACGCTGCGGTGCCAGGTGCCGTCGATCCTCATGCCTGTCCTTCCACCAGCACATCCTCCACAGGCCGCCGCAGCGAGGCCGGCAACACCGGCCCGTGGCCGAAGCGCAGCACAAGGTTCGGCCGCCGACCGCCGAGCCCGAGCCAGCCGCCCAGCACCTGGCGCAGCGCCGGCACCTCGACCGGCTGGTTCACCCAGGAGGTCCGCAGCCCCATCACCGTCGCCGCCAGGCAGACGCGTTGTGCCGCACGCCCGGCCGCCAGCCAATGGGCCGGGTCGTCGCGCTCCGCCGCGAAGACCGCGAAGCCGGCGCTGCCCGCCAGTTGCCGTGCCATGCGGTCGGTCTCGGCGGCCAGGGTGAAGACATGCGGGAAGATCGCGCGGCCGATCGGCTCCGGCAGCACCGGGTTGCCCGAGGCCCCTGCGAAGAGCCCATCGCGCCGCGCCAGCGCCGCCCCTGCGCTGAAGCGGATCCAGGAGGCCAGTTCCGCCACGAAGGCGGCATCGCGAAGTTGCGTGCTGTTGCCCGCGAGGATCAGTTCCGCAAGGCCCGCGCGCTGCGCCGGCGCATCCAGCAGCAGCATTCCGACGCTCGGGTCCGAACCGCCCGCCGCCACCAGTGCAGCGCGTTCCTCGGCCGCCAGCGGCGCGGGGTCCAAGGGCGCGCGGGTCGAGCGCCGCCGCGCGATCGCCTCGGCCATCGGTGGGCGCCGCTGTGCGCCGGGCGTGACGCGGAGCATCGCTTCGCCCGCGGCGCCGACGTCGATCCCGGCATGGAGGCCGAGGGCGGGGGCCGCCTGCAGCATGGTCTCGGCGGCGCAGCCCAGGGTGGCAAAGACATGGTGGTCGTCGGGGTCCACCACCGGCGTGCGCCGCGCCGGATCGGGCAGGAGGCGCAGCCCGCCCGGCACCGCGAGGAAGCGCCAGGGCTGGGTGTTGTGGCTGTTGGGCGCGAGGGTGGCGCAGCGCACCAGTTCGCGCAGCGCAGGCTGCTCAGCGGGATCGGGCGGCCGCCAGGTCTGCGCCGCGGCGGCGTCATACGCCGCGCCGTCGCGCCGGCCGACCCACCAGGCGATGCCGCCCCCCAGCGCCGCCGCGCCCGCCAGCCCGCCCAGCACCGAGCGCCGCAGGGCCATGGCGCGTCGCGTCAGATCCGCTGGTGCAGCGCGCAGACCAGCGTGAACAGCCGCCGCGCCGTCTCGAAATCCACGTCGATCCGGCCCTTCAGCCGCGCCTGCAGCAGCTCCGCGCCTTCGTTGTGCAGCCCGCGCCGGCCCATGTCGATCGCCTGCACGCGGCTCTCGGGGCCGCTTTCGGCCACCGCCTGCTCATGCGCCTCGACCACCATGTGGTAGTCCTTGATCAGCCGCCGGAACGGCCCGAGTGCCAGGGCCAGCACATGCAGCGGCCGGTTGTCCACGTCGCGGATGTCGAGCACGAGCCGCCCCTCCCGCACCGAGACCGCCAGCGCATAGGGCCCCTTCGGCAGGTTCGGCGGGTCGAAGCGGTTGCCCGCCAGCAGGTCGGCGATCGCCTGGCGCCGGTCCGCCTCGGCATAGACCGACGGCGCGGGCGGTTCCTCCGGCAGCTCGATGCGGACCAGCCGCTGTTCAGGCATCGGGCGCGGGCCTTCGCGACGGCGCCACCACCACCACGGGCGCCCCCTGCTCGTCCCCCGTCAGGCCAAGCCGCATCATCCAGGCCACCACCATGCCCTTCACCGGGCGCAGCAGCAGCGTGGAGACGATGGCGAAGGCCGGGAGCCAGATCGCCATGTGCACCCACATCTCCGGCCGCCAGATCTTGTCGACCAGGAATACCCCCGGCAGCAGCACGTGCCCGGCCAGGAAGATCGTGAAATAGGGCGGCGCGTCGTCGGCGCGGATGCGCCCCAGCGGCGCATGGCAGGCCGAGCATTCATCGACCACCCGCAGGTAGCCGTTGAACAGCTTCCCCTGCCCGCAGGCCGGGCAAAGGCACTTCGCGCCGCGCGCGAGTGCCACGCCGGCCGGCGGATGGATTGCGGGTTCCGCGGGCTCATCCCGCTGCGAATCCCAGGACATCGGCGTTCCTTTCGCGGACGCTCTGCGGCGTCCATTGTGCAGCGCAGCACAATCCTCCCTCCGGCGGCGGAATACAAGCATCGTCGCAAGGACGGGGCTTGAAGCCGGGGGGCCAGCGGCGCCACCATGGGTCATGGCCGAACGCATCCTGGTGATCAACCCGAACTCCAGCACCTCCTGCACGGAGGGGATCGCCGCCGCCATCGCGTCCTTCGCGGCGCCTGGCCTGCCGCGCCTCGATGTCACGCGCCTGCCCGAGAGCCCCGGCGCGATCGTGACCTGGCGCGACTGGTACGCCGTGGCCGAGCCGCTCTGCCGCCTGGTCGAGCGCGAGGCCGCCGACGCCTATGTCATCGCCTGCGTCTCCGACCCCGGCCTGGAAGCGGTGCGCACCGTGACCGACCGCCCGGTCTTCGGCCCGCTGCGCTGCGCCGTCGCCGCCGCGATGATGCGCGGCGAGCGCTTCGGCATCATCGCCTTCACCGACAAGTCGAAGCCGCGCCAGCGCCGCGCCCTGCAATCCATGGGCGTGGACACGCGGCTTGCCGGCACCATCCCGCTCAACCTCGACATGGAGGTGCTGACCGACCCGGTCGCCCCCCGCGCGCGCCTCGCCGAGGCGGCGCGCGAACTGGTCGCGATGGGCGCCGAGGCGGTGATCCTCGGCTGCGCCGGCATGGCCGGGCACCGCGACTTCGCCGAACAGGCCTGCGGCGTGCCGGTGATCGAGCCCTGCCAGGCGGCGGTGACGCAGGCGCTGCTCGCCGTGGTCGCGGCGCGCGGCGCGAGGATGCGGCTGGCGGCGGAGTAGCGCGCGCAGCACGCC
>NZ_JACADR010000110.1 GCF_016106005.1 Roseomonas rosulenta | reverse complement strand
CGCCGCGCCCGGTCTCGCACGCGCCGGCGCGCACCTGGCGGGTCGCGGTGGGCGGGCTGCGCGTGGCGCTGCGCGCGACCGAGGACGATCGCGGCCGCCTGCGCGAGATCACCTTCAGCCAGCCGCGTGAAGGGGCCTCGGCCCGCGCGCTGCTCGAGGCGCTGGCCCAGGCGGTCTCGCTCGGCCTCGCGCATGGCGTGCCGCTGGCGACCTTCGTCGAGGCCTATGCCTACAGCCCCGGGGCGGGCGGGGTGGTCGAGGGGGATGCCGCCATCCGCCGCGCCACGTCCGTGCTCGACTGGGCCTTCCGGCGGCTGGCCCTCGACTATCTCGGCCGCGGCGACCTGCCGGACCCGGTCGAGGAGGAGACGCCGGTGACGATGAGCGCGGCGCCGCCGCAATTGCCGCTCGACCTGCCGGCACAGCCGGCGCCGCGGCGCGGGCGGTCCTATCGCCACGCCGCCTGACAAGGCTTCACGGAGGGACGACCATGGCCGGACGCATCGAGGCGCGACTGACGGAACTCGGCATCACGTTGCCGACCCCGGCGGCGCCGATCGCCAACTACGTGCCCTTCGCGGTGAGCGGGAAGCTGGTGGTGATCTCGGGCCAGATCCCGCTGCGCGACGGCGCGGTGGCCTTCACCGGCAAGGTCGGCGCGGAGGTCACGCCGGAAGACGGCAAGCAGGCCGCGCGGCTGTGCTTCATCAACCTGCTGGCGCAGCTGAAGGCTGCGGCGGGGGGTGACCTCGATCGCGTGGCGCGGGTGCTGCGCCTGGGCGGCTTCATCGCCGCGCCGGCCTCCTTCACGCAGCATGCCGCGGTGATGAACGGCGCCTCGGACCTGGCGGTGGAGGTGTTCGGCGATGCCGGCCGCCATGCGCGCACCACCATCGGCGTGCCCTCGCTGCCGGCGGATGCGGCGGTCGAGGTGGAGGGGATGTTCGAGCTGGCCTGAGGGCGCGGCGCGCGCGGCACGGCGCCTGCTTGCGCTTCGCCGCCACCGCGCGACATTGAGCCCATGCCCGACGGATCCGCTGAACTCTCGCTGAGCCTGCATCCCCGCATCGCGGAGATCCCGGCCGCCGAATGGGATGCCTGCGCGGGCGCGGACAATCCGTTCGTCAGCCATGCCTTCCTGAGCGCGCTGGAGGATAGCGGCAGCGCCACGCCCGATCGCGGCTGGCTGCCGCAGCATGCCGCGCTGCGCGACGATGCCGGCGGTCTGGTGGCCTGCGCCCCCTGCTACGCCAAGTCGCACAGCCAGGGCGAATACGTCTTCGACCATGGCTGGGCGGATGCGCTGGAGCGGGCCGGCGGGGACTACTACCCGAAGCTGCAGGTGTGTTCGCCGTTCAGCCCGGTGCCGGGGCCGCGCCTGCTGCTGCGCCCCGATGCCGGCCTGCCGCATGCGGTGCTGGCGCAGGCGCTGGTGCAGGGGTGCAAGGCGATCGGCGCCTCCTCCGTCCATGTCACCTTCTGCACCGAGGGGGAGTGGACGGCGCTGGGGGAGGCCGGCTGGCTGCAACGGATCGGCACGCAGTTCCACTGGGCCAATCAGGGCTATGGCTGCTTCGAGGATTTCCTGGGCGCGCTGGCCTCGCGCAAGCGCAAGGCGTTGCGGCGCGAACGGCGCGACGTGCAGGCCGCGGGGCTGGTGCTGCGCTGCCTGCGCGGGGCCGAGATCACGCCGCGCCATTGGGAGGCCTTCCACCGCTTCTACCGCAGCACCACCGACAAGAAATGGGGCCGCAGCGCGTATCTGACGAAGCGCTTCTGGCCGCTGCTGGGCGAACGCCTGGGCGATGCCGTGGTGCTGATGGTGGCCGAGCGGAACGGTGAGCCGGTGGCCGGCGCGCTGAACCTGGTGGGGCGCGACGCGATCTATGGCCGCAACTGGGGCGCGGTGGTGGACGTGCCCTTCCTGCATTTCGAGCTCTGCTACTACATGGCGATGGACTTCGCGATCGCGCACGGCATCCCGCGCGTCGAGGCCGGCGCGCAGGGCGAGCACAAGATCCAGCGCGGCTACCTGCCGGTGCCGACCTACTCCGCGCATTGGATCGCGCATCCGGGGCTGGCGCGCGCGGTAGCGGATTTCCTGGAGCGCGAACGCCCGGCGATGCGGCGCGAGATGGACGCGCTGGCGACGCTCTCGCCCTTCCGACAGGAGGGCGAAGGGTAGCGTGGCGCGATCGCCCTTCTTCGCGCGCATCAAGGGCGACGTGCTGCGCATCGTCGCGAGCGTGCCGGCCGGGCGCGTCGTCACCTTCGCCGATGTGGGCGCGCATCTGGATGTCGCGCCGCGGCACGTGGCGTACATCCTCGCGACGCTCGACCCGGTCGAGGCCGCCACGCTGCCCTGGCACCGTGCGGTGGCGGCGGATGGGACGCTGGGCGTGCCGAAATCCGGGCCGGACGGCACGACGCAGCGCGCGCTGCTGGCGGCGGAGGGCGTGGCCTTCGATCCCGCGGGGCGCATCACCGATGTCGTCGCGCGCTGCAGTGCCGTGGCGGTTCTGCCGCATGGCGTGCCGCCGCAGGCACGCCCGGCCGATGCGCCGTCGGCGCGACGGCGCAGGCGGTAGGAGGGCGCGCCGTCTCGCGATAGGCTGCACCCGTGCGCCTCGCCTATCTTCAACTCGCCCTGTCCATGGCGCTGGTCGGCGCCAATGTCGCCGTGGCGAAGCTGCTGGCCGAGGCGCTGCCGATCGCGATGGTCGCCTTCCTGCGCTGCGTGCTGGCGATGGCGGTGCTCTGGCCTCTGGCGCGCTGGATGGATGGCACGGTGCGCGTGCCCCGCGACGTGATGCGCAACCTGGCTTTGCAGGCGGTGTTCGGAACGGCGATCTACAATGCCGGTCTGCTGGCGGGGCTGCGGCTGACCACGGCGCTGGAGGGCGGGCTCGTGCTGGCGACACTTCCGGCCGTGGTCGCGATCGGCGGCGCGGTGCTGCTGCGCGAACGCCTGCCCGCGCAGCAATGGGCGGCGGTCGCGCTCGCCGCCGGCGGCATGGCGGCGATCACGGTGGCGCGCGCCGCGGGCGGGGCAGGCGGGTCGCTGCTCGGCAACCTGCTGGTCTTCGGCGGCGTGCTGGGGGAGGCGGCCTATGTTCTGCTGGCGCGGCGCATCGCGGGCCGCGTGCCGGTGATCACCGCGAGCCTGTGGATGCAGGGCTTCTCGGCGCTGGTGCTGCTGCCCTTCGCCGCCCCCGGCTTCGGCGCGGTGGCGGCGCTGGCGGATGCGTCGCTGGCGGCGCTGCTGGTGTTCCATTCGCTGACCGCGAGCGTGCTCTGCCTGCTGCTGTGGTATGCGGGGCTGAAGCGCGTGCCGGCGGGCATGGCGGGGGTGTTCACGGCCTTCCTGCCGGGTACCGCGGCGCTGGTGGCGGTGAGCCTGCTCGGGGAGGCCTTCACCGTGACCCACGCGGCGGGGTTCGTGCTGATGATGGGCAGCGTGGCGGTGGCGACCTGGCCGCGGCGGGGGGGCGCATGAGGGCCTGGTTGGCGCGGACGGGTGCCGGATTGCTGGCGGAGGACCCGGGTGTGACGGCCGGGCTGCTTGCCGCGGCGCAGGCGACGCGCGGGCATCCCGGCACGCCCGAGCAGCAGGCGGCGTGGAACGATGCGATCGGCACGCTGCGCGATGGGCTGCGCGAGGCCGGCGGCGCGGCCTGGACCGTGGCGGTCGAATACGACCTGATGCGGCTCGAGAAGCGCGCCGATGCGGTGGTGCTGACCGACCGCGCGATCATCGTGCTGGAGTTCAAGGAGGCGGATGCCTCGCCCGCCGCGCTGGCCGAGGCGGAGGACTACGCGCTCGACCTGCGGGACTTCCACGCCGGCAGCCGCGCGCACCCGATCATCCCGGTGCTGGTGAGCGGCGGCGTGGCGGGCTTCGCGCCGCCGCGCCAGGCGCCGTTGATCTGGCATGGCGTGCTGCCGCCGCTGGCCTGCGGGCCGGATGGGCTGGCGGCGCTGTTCGGCTGGGTGCAGTCGGGCGCACCGCTGGCAGCGCTCAATGGCGCGGCCTGGCTCGATGCGCCCTATCGCCCGGTGGCGGGCATCGTCGAGGCGGCGACGATGCTGTTCGCGCGGCACGGCGTCGCCGAGATCGCCGCCGCTCGCGCCGATGCCGCCAATCTGCGCGGCACCTCGGACGCGATCGCCCGCGCCGTGGCCGAGGCGCGGCGCGACCATGCGAAGCGCGTGGTCTTCGTCACCGGCATTCCCGGCGCGGGCAAGACGCTATGCGGGCTGAACGCGGTGTTCGGCGCCGCGCGGCAGGATGGCGCGGCCTTCCTGACCGGCAATGCACCGCTGGTGGCGGTGCTGCGCGAGGCGCTGGCGCGCGATGCGGTGGCGCGCCGCGGCGGAGCCAAGGCCCAGGCGCTGCGCGAGGTGAAGGCCGCGATCCAGAACGTTCATCGTTTCCTGGAGGATGGCGCGGCAACCGGGGCTGGCGCACCGCCCGAGCGCATCATCGTCTTCGACGAGGCGCAGCGCGCCTGGGACGAGGCGAAGGCGCGCCGCGGCACGCAGAACCGGCCCGGCCGGCTGACGATGAGCGAGCCGGCGCAGACGCTCGACATCATGGGCCGGCACGATGGCTGGGCCGTGGTTGTGGCGCTGATCGGCAACGGGCAGGAGATCAACACCGGCGAGGCGGGGCTTCGCGAATGGGGCCGCGTGATCGAGGGCGATCCGCGCTGGGGCGCGCTGGCCGCACAGCGTGTGCTGGAGGCGCCCGACCCGCTGCAGCGGCTCGCGGCGGGCCGGCCGCCCTGGCTGGCGATCGACCCGGCGCTCGACCTGACGGTGCCGCTGCGCGCGGTGCGCGATGCCTCGGTTGCGGGGTGGGTGGAGGCGGTGCTGGCCGGCGACGTGGCCCGTGCCGCGTCGATCGCGCGCGGCGCGGTGGACTTCCCTGTGTTCCTGTCGCGCGACCTCGATGCGGTGCGCGCGGCGCTGCGCGGCTTCGCGCGCGGGCGGCGGCGCGCGGGGCTGCTGCGCTCCTCGGGCGCGAAGCGCCTGCGCGGGGATGGGCTGGCGGCCGAGGTGCCGGCGGAGGATGTCGCGGACTGGTTCCTCAACCATTTCCAGAGCCCGCCGGATGGCACGACGCGCGACGTCCGCGCCAGCGATGCGCTGGAAGCCGCGGCAACCGAATATGCCTGCCAGGGCCTTGAGCTCGACGCCTGCGGCCTTGCCTGGGGCGGCGACCTGGTGTGGCGGGACGATGCCTGGACGGCGCGCCGTTTCGCCGGCACGCGCTGGCAGGCGGAGCGCAGCGAGGCGCACTACGTGGTCAACACCTATCGCGTGCTGCTGACCCGCGCGCGTGCCGAGACGGTGATCTGGGTCCCGCGCGGATCGCCGTGCGAGGAACCGCTGCATGACCCGACGCGCGATGCCGCGGACTACGACACCGTTGCCTCCGTCCTGCTGGCGAGCGGCGCCCGCCCGCTGGAGGCGACGGTCACGGCCACCGCGCGCGCGGAACCCGCGACGCTGCTATGAAGGCCACCATGCGCCTGCTGCTGATCGCGTTGCTCGCCCTGCTTGTCCTGCCCGCCGCGGCGCAGGAGATCAAGCTCGCTGCCTGGAACATCGAATGGCTGACCACCAAGCCGGCCGGGCATCCGGACCTGCCTTCGTCCCTGCCCGCGCGCACGGCGGAGGATTTCGCGCGGCTGCGCGCCTATGCCGATCGCCTCGCCGCGGATGTGGTGGCGATCCAGGAGGTGGACGGCCCGCTCGCCGCCGCGCGCGTGTTCGACGCGACGCGCTGGGACTTCCATTTCCCGAACGAGACCGACACGCAGCGCGCGGGCTTCGCCTGGCGGCGCGGGCTGAACGTCACGCGCAACCCGGATGTGGCGGCACTGGACCTGGTGCCCAACGCGCGGCGGTCCCTGCGGCGCGGCGCCGACATCACGATCCGTTCGGGCGACGGGCCTGCGCTGCGGCTGCTCTCGGTGCATCTCGATGGCGGCTGCGCGCAGGGGTCGGTCCGGCAGCCCAATTCGCGCGACTGCCAGAACCTCGGCCGCCAGGCGGAGATCATCCGCGACTGGATCGCGGAGCGCCGGCGGGAGGGCGTGGCCTTCGCGGTGCTCGGCGACTTCAACCGCCGCATGGAGCGCAACGACGACTTCCTCGCCGTGCTGAGCGAGGCGGCACCACTGCTGCGCCCGACCGAGGGCCTGTCCGATCCCTGCCGTGGACACGACCGCGGTGCGCGACCCTTCATCGACCACATCCTGCTGGGCGGGCCGGCGCGCGACTGGGTGGTGCGCGACAGCTTCCGCGTGCTGGTCTATGCCGAGCGCGACCCGGCATTGCGTGAGCGCATCTCGGACCATTGCCCGATCAGCGTCAGGCTCGACCCACGCTGATGCCCGCTTCACCAGGCTTTGCGCGCATCACGCTGCCGCTGGCGGCGATCAATTTCCTCAACCAGTGCAATCGCGGGATGGTGGCGACGATCGGGCCGCTGCTCGCGATCGAGTTCGGGCTCTCGGCCTCCGGGCTCGGGCTGCTGGCTGCGTGCTTCTTCGCGGCCTACGCGGTGGCGCAGCTGCCGATCGGCGTCGCACTCGACCTGCACGGGCCGCGCAAGGTGCAGGCCACGCTGGCGCTGGTCTCGGCGGCGGGGTTCGTGCTGTGCGCGGTGGCACCGGACGTAATGGTGCTGGCTTTCGGGCGCATCCTGTGCGGGCTCGGCCTCGCGGCCGGGCTGATGGCGATGCTGAAGGCGAATTCGCAGTGGTATCCGAAGGAACGCGTCGCGGCGGTCACCGGCGCGGGGCTGTTCCTGGCCGGCATGGGGGGCATGACGGCGACGGTGCCGGTGCAGTCCGCGCTGCCCTTCCTGGGCTGGCGGGGCATCTTCGTGGTGCTGGCGGTGCTGGCGGTCTGCGCGTCGGCGTGGATCTGGACGATGGTGCCCGACCGGCCGGCCGCGGCTGTGGTGCCGCAGCGGCGCAGCATGGTGCGCGAGATCGGCGAGTTCGGGCGCATCTTCCGCGACCGGCCCTTCCTGCGCTTCCTGCCGGCGATCATGGTGCTCTCGGCGCTGAACTTCACCTTTCAGGGGCTCTGGGCGGGGCCGTGGCTGCGCGACGTGGGCGGGCTGGACGACGGGCCGCGGGCGATCGCGCTGCTGGTCTATGCGCTGGGGCTGGTGACCGGCAGCCTGGTGACGGGGCAGGCGGCGTCGTTTGCGCAGGCGCGCGGGTTCTCGCCGATGTTCGTGCCCTACATTGGCATCGGCGGCGTGCTGCTGGCGCAGGCGCTGCTGGTGGCAGCACCGGGCGGGTTCTGGCTGACGGCGGCGATCTGGTTCCTGTTCTCCTTCTGCGGGTCGGTCGGCGTCGCGGGCTATGCGGCGATGGGGCAGGGGTTCCCGCCGGAACTCCAGGGGCGGGTCGCGACAGCCATCAACTTCTCGATGCTGGTGCTGGTCTTCGCGTTCCAGACCGGGATCGGCGCGGTGCTCGACCTCTGGCCGCGCACCGCGAGCGGGGGCTGGGACCCGGCGGGCTATGCGGTGGCGCTGTGCATCACCTTCCTGTTGCAGGCGCTGGCGGCGGCGTGGATCGTGGTGGCACCGAGGGGGAGGGCGCCATGATCACCAAGCGCGTCGAGACAATCCTGGACCGCTACCGCGTCACCGCCGGCAAGGGCTTCCGGCTGAAGGGCTTCGACCCTGGCGACACGGGGGGCCTCAGCCTCGAGAAGGATGGCGCGGCGGCGCTGCTGCAGCAGGGCGTGGACCGACTCGCGGAGCTGCAGGACATGCTCTACGCGCAGGACCGCTGGTCGGTGCTGTGCATCTTCCAGGCGATGGATGCCGCGGGGAAGGACGGGGCGATCAAGCACGTGTTTTCCGGCGTCAATCCGCAGGGCTGCCAGGTGCATTCCTTCAAGGCGCCCAACGCCATGGAGCTGGACCACGACTTCCTGTGGCGGCATTCGACGGCGCTGCCCGAGCGCGGGCGCATCGGCATCCACAATCGGTCCTGGTACGAGGAAGTGCTGGTGGTGCGCGTGCATCCGCAGTTCCTCGGCGGGCAGAAGCTGCCGCCGAACCTAGTGGGGAAGAAGATCTGGGCCGAGCGGCTCGAGGACATCGCAGCGTATGAACGCTACCTCGCGCGGCAGGGCACGGTGGTGCTGAAGTTCTTCCTGAACGTCAGCAAGGCGGAGCAGAAGCGCCGCTTCCTCTCGCGCATCGACGAGCCGGAGAAGAACTGGAAGTTCTCGGCCAACGATGTGGCGGAGCGCGCGCATTGGGACGCCTACATGACCGCCTATGAGGCGGCGATCCGCGGCACCGCGGCGGCGCATGCGCCGTGGTTCGTGGTGCCGGCGGACACCAAGTGGTTCACGCGCCTGGTGGTGGTGGCGGCGATCGTGCAGGCGCTGGAGGAGCTGGACCTGCACTATCCGAAGGTGACGAAGGAACAGAAGGCGGCGCTGGAGGTGGCAAGGAAGGCGTTGGTCTAGGCCTCATTCGCCCTGTCCAGCGCATGCAGCGCATAGGTGAAGGCCGCCCCCGCGTTCAGCGCGATGGCCACGCCCAGCGCCTCCGCGATCTCCTCCTTCGTGGCACCCGCCGCCAGTGCCTTTCTCACATGCGCGTCCATGCAGCCCTCGCACCTGGTGGTGATGGCGACACCCAGCGCGATGAACTCCCGCGTCTTGGAATCGAGGTGCTGCGTCTTGGCCGCGCCGTTGTTCAGCGCGACGAAGCCCTTCACGATCTCCGGGTGCAACTGCCCCAGTTCCTTGCCGCGCTCGCGCAGCGCCGCGGAATAGGCGTTCCAGTCCTTGATCGCGCTCATCGATTCATCCCCTGAACGGAAAACGGGCGCGGAGGGTGTCCCTCCGCGCCCGTGCATCATCGCCGCTGCGGCGGCGCGGCGCTACTCGGCCGTCTCCGGCTCGCGGTCGGGCTCGCCCTCGCCTTCCTCGGGCTTGGGCAGGGCGGGGGGCGTGGCTTCCATGATGTCGAAGGACAGCGCGCCGTCCTTAAGGCCGACCTTCACCGAACCACCCTTGGCCAGCTTGCCGAACAGCAGTTCCTCGGCGAGCGGCTTCTTGATGTGCTCCTGGATGACACGCGCGAGCGGGCGGGCGCCATAGAGCGGATCGTAGCCGCGCTCGGCCAGCCATTCCTTGGCCGCGCTGCTGAGTTCGATCGTCACGTTGCGGTCCGCCAGCTGGGCTTCCAGCTGCATCACGAACTTCTCGACCACGCGGCCCACGATCTCTGGCGTCAGCGCGGCGAAAGGCACGATGGCGTCCAGGCGGTTGCGGAACTCTGGCGTGAACAGGCGCTTGATCGCTTCCTCGTCCTCGCCGACGCGGGTCGGGCGCTCGAAGCCGATGGTCGCCTTCGCCATGTCCGACGCACCCGCATTCGTCGTCATGATCAGCACGACATTGCGGAAATCCACGGTCTTGCCGTTGTGGTCCGTCAGCTTCCCGTGGTCCATCACCTGCAGCAGGATGTTGTAGAGATCCTGGTGCGCCTTCTCGATCTCATCGAGCAGGAGCACGGCGTGCGGGTGCTGGTCGATCGCATCCGTCAGCAGGCCCCCCTGGTCGAAGCCGACATAGCCCGGCGGCGCGCCGATCAGGCGGGAGACGCTGTGGCGCTCCATGTACTCGGACATGTCGAAGCGGATCAGCTCGATGCCGAGGGTCTTCGCCAGCTGCTTCGCGACCTCGGTCTTGCCGACGCCGGTCGGGCCCGAGAACAGGTAGTTGCCGATCGGCTTCTCCGGGTCGCGCAGGCCGGCGCGCGCCAGCTTGATCGCGGCCGAGAGCGCGTCGATCGCCTTGTCCTGGCCGAACACCATGGCCTTGAGGTCGCGCTCGAGCGTGCGCAGCTGCTCGCGGTCGTCGCTCGAGACCGACTTCGGCGGGATGCGCGCGATCTTCGCGACGATATCCTCGACATCCTTGAGCGTGACCGTCTTGCGCCGCTTGCCCTCGGGCAGCAGCATCCGGCTTGCACCGACCTCGTCGATCACGTCGATCGCCTTGTCGGGCAGCTTGCGGTCGTGGATGTATTTGGCCGACAGCTCGACGGCGGCCTTGATGGCTTCCGGCGTGTAGCGGACCTTGTGGTGCTTCTCGTAGTTGGTCTTGAGGCCCTGCAGGATCTTCACCGCGTCCTCGATCGTGGGTTCGTTCACGTCGATCTTCTGGAAGCGGCGGACCAGCGCGCGGTCCTTCTCGAAGTAGTTGCGGTATTCCTTGTAGGTGGTCGAGCCGATGCAGCGCAGCGTGCCCTGCGCCAGCGCAGGCTTCAGCAGGTTCGAGGCATCCATCGCGCCGCCGCTGGTGGCACCGGCGCCGATCACGGTGTGGATCTCGTCGATGAACAGGATCGAGCCGGCCTGGGCCTCGAGCTCGGTCACCACCGCCTTGAGCCGCTCCTCGAAATCGCCGCGGTAGCGCGTGCCGGCCAGCAGGGAGCCCATGTCGAGCGCATAGATGGTCGACTTCAGCAGCACCTCGGGCACGTCGCCCTCGACGATGCGCTTGGCCAGGCCCTCCGCGATCGCCGTCTTGCCGACGCCCGGGTCGCCCACATAGAGCGGGTTGTTCTTGGTGCGCCGGCACAGGATCTGGATGGTGCGCTCGATCTCCGAGTCGCGGCCGATCAGCGGGTCGATCTTGCCCTGCTGCGCCTTCTTGTTGAGGTTGACGCAGTAGTTCGACAGCGCGTCCTGGCCGCGGCCGCCGCGGGGCTTCTCCTCCTTCTCGGCATTCTCGTCGCCGCTGCTGGACGATGCCTGCGGCGAGCCCTGCACCGGGCGCGGCTGCGAGCGGCCCGGCGCCTTGGCGATGCCATGCGAAATGAAGTTCACCGCATCGAGCCGCGTCATGTCCTGCAGCTGCAGGAAATACACGGCGTGCGATTCGCGTTCGCTGAACAGGGCGACCAGCACATTGGCGCCGGTCACCTCGTCGCGTCCGCTGGACTGCACATGGATGGCGGCGCGCTGCACCACGCGCTGGAAGCCGGCGGTGGGCTTCGGGTCGCCCCCGCGCTCGGTCACCAGGCCCGCCAGGTCCTTGTCCAGGAACTCCGACAGGTCGCGCTTGAGGCGATCGAGGTCGACTCCGCAGGCGCGCAGCACGGTGGCCGCGTCCTGGTCGTCGCCGAGCGCCAGCAGCAGGTGTTCGAGTGTCGCGTATTCGTGTCGCCGTTCGCTGGCAAGTGCCAGGGCCCGGTGGAGCGTCTGCTCGAGGTTGCGGGACAGCATGTCAGTGACGCTCCCCTGTCGGTGGCGCGTCAGCCTCGTTGGGTCGGCGCGGCACCAGGTAACCAGTCTTCGTGATGTAGGCTTCCCCCCGAGGTTCTGCGACCCCTGCCCCTATTCCTTCTCGATCGTGCACTGCAGAGGATGCTGGTTCTGGCGCGCCAGGTCCATCACCTGCGTCACCTTCGTCTCGGCCACCTCGTAGGTGAAGACGCCGCAGACGCCGACGCCGCGGCGGTGCACATGCAGCATGATGCGCGTCGCTTCCTCGCGGTTCTTCTGGAAAAAGCGCTCCAGCACGTGCACGACGAACTCCATCGGCGTGTAGTCGTCGTTGAGCATCAGCACCTTGTACATGGCTGGCTTCTTGGTGCGCGGACGCGTCTTGACCACGACCCCGGTCTGGGGTCCGTCGCCGCCCTGCCCGCCGCCCGGGCGCTTGTCCTGATCGCTCATGGCCGAAGAAGTGGTTTCCCTTGGGCGGACCGGCAACGGCCCGCGCCGCATGGCAGGATATCGGAGCGCGCGGTCCGGCGGGAAGGGCCGAGCGTCGCTTCGCACCAGATTGTTCTGCAAGTCATGAAAAAAGCCCGGACCGGAACCGGCCTGCCGCGGATGCGGTGGGCCGGCCCGGTCCGGGCCGCTGGGCCGCCCCGGCGCAGGGGGAGGGGGATCGCGCCGGGCGGCCTCGGGTCTCGTGGCTCAGGCCGCGATCGGCTTCGCCATCTTCTCCATGGCGACCGTCATGCGGGCCGAGATCGGCGCCACGGCCTGCTCGGTCAGCTTGAAGACCGCTTCCTGCATCTTCGCGGATTCGGCCACGGCCTTCTCCATCGCGGCCTTGGCGAACTTCGCCTGGATCTCGGCGGCCTCGTTCAGGGACTTCACCGCCGCGAGCGCCTTCGCACCCTCGAGCGAGTGGTCGGTCAGGCCTTGGGCCAGCGCCATCACCTGGCGGGCGAGGTCCTGCGTGCCGACGGCCCAGGTCTGGGCGGCCTTGGTGAAGGCCTCCATGTTCCCGCGGCCGAACTCGGTCGCTTCCTCGACGGCCTTCATCACGCCTTCGGCACCCTTGGTCATCTGCTCCATGCCCTTCTCCATCGCGACACGGGCCTGCGTCGCGCCTTCGGTCACGATCTTCTGCGCCTGGGCAGCGCCCTCGGCGGCAATCTTCTTCACATCGGGGGTCTTGGTCTCGGCCATGGCCTGGTCCTCTTCCATGTTGGGGGTAGGGGTCGGAATAGCCCCGGCCCGCTTGGTTGACCCGGGCTTCCGGGCCGCTTTGCTGCGTTGCAACATAGTGAGCCGTGTAGACGATCCCGACGGCCCGCCGCAAGCATTTTTTGCAGTGCACCATAACTTTGCAAAGGCGGTCGGGAAGGTCGGTGACGGCATCATCCGGGCCGGCTGGAACACCTCTTCGTAACCCTTTGCGAGACAAGGAAGTCGTTGCGGAATTTGGCTGGACGGCAGCGCCGGGACATCGCTATTTTTCGCGCCAGGTGCTACCGCCCGCCCTCCTGCAGGACGGGCACCAGGGGGATTCCGCATGCCGCAGACCCGCGTCGAACCGTGCGCGAGCGCGCCGACCTGCGCCGCCCGGCGGGTTGTCGCCGCGATCGCCGCCCTGCTCGCCGCTTGCCTGGCCCCTGGCCCCGCCGCCGCGCAGATCGGCAGCGACCGCTACGCCGCCATCGTGCTCGAATCGCGCACCGGGCGCGTGCTGATCGCCGCCAATGCGG
Source organism: Roseomonas rosulenta (assembly GCF_016106005.1). Classification (GTDB taxonomy): domain Bacteria; phylum Pseudomonadota; class Alphaproteobacteria; order Acetobacterales; family Acetobacteraceae; genus Neoroseomonas; species Neoroseomonas rosulenta. The sequence goes on along the minus strand of NZ_JACADR010000110.1, from coordinate 784 downwards.
ACGACCAGCGCTACCCGGCCTCGCTCACCAAGATGATGACGCTCTACATGCTGTTCGAGGCGCTGCGCGACGGGCGCGTACAGCTCACCACACCGATCCGCATGAGCGAGGAAGCCGCCTCTCGCCCGCCCTCCAAGCTTGGCCTGCCGGTCGGCGCCACGCTCAGCGTCGAGCAGGCGATCCTGGCGCTGGTGACGAAAAGCGCGAATGACGTCGCGGCCGCGGTGGGCGAGCACCTGGCCGGCAGCGAGGAACGCTTCGGCCAGATGATGACGCTGCGCGCGCGCGCCATCGGCATGACGCGCACAACCTTCCGCAACGCCTCCGGCCTGCCGGACCCGGACAACGTGACCACGGCGCGTGACATGGCCACGCTCGGCCAGCGCCTGATCAACGACTTCCCGAACCGCTACCATTATTTCAGCACGGTGCACTTCAACTGGGGGCGGGCGATGATCCGCAACCACAACCGCATGCTGGGCGACTACGAGGGGGCCGACGGCATCAAGACCGGATTCATCCGCGATTCCGGCTTCAACATCGTGACGTCGGCGCTGCGCGACGGCGTGCGGCTGGTGGGCGTCACCATGGGCGGTTCCTCCTGGGTCGAGCGCGACCGCCACATGGGCGCGCTGCTCGACCAGGGCTTCGCGCAGATGGGTGTCGCGCCACGCCCGCCATCGTCGATCATGGCGGCGGTGCCCGCGGTCGGCGCTGCACGGGCGGCCACGGTTGCGCGGTCCGGCGGGGCCGACCGCCGCGCGGCGTCCGCCCGCGCGCCCGC
>NZ_JACADR010000011.1 GCF_016106005.1 Roseomonas rosulenta | reverse complement strand
GGGCGAGGCGCTGCGCTGCGGGCTGGAAAGCCGCCTCGTGGCCGGCTTCCGCCGCGGCGACGACCCCGCCCAGGCTGGCCGTCCGCGCCCGGCCGAGGCCTGGCTCGCGGTGCTGGGCCCGGGCTTGCCGCCCTTGCCGCTGCGCGTCGAATTCCCCTCGACCTTCCTCGGCGCCTTCCGGCTGGACCTGGTGCGCGCCGGGGCGGTGGTGCCCGTGCCGGTGCCCGACCGGGTCAGCGCGCCAGCGCGGCCATGAGGGCGGGCAGGTCGGCGGGCGCGGCCGCGACGGGCGCGCCTTCGGCCATGTGGACCGGGCCATAGCCCCAGCCGGCGAAGATGCAGGGCACGCCGCAGCCTGCCGCGGCCCGCACGTCGTTGTGGTGGTCGCCGATCATCACCGCGCGCTCTGGCGTGCTGCCGGCGGCCGACAGGGTGGCGCGCAGGTGGCCGGGATCGGGCTTGCGGACGGGGAAGGAATCGCCGCCGCCAAGGGCGGTGAAGCGCCCCGACAGGCCGAGCGCCTCCAGCAGCCGGCGCGCCGCCACCTCGGGCTTGTTGGTGCAGACCGCCATGCGCCAGCCATCCGCCGCCAGGGTGTCGAGCACGGCGGGAATGCCCTCGAAGGGGCGGGTCAGGACGGCGGCCTTGGTTTCGTAATCGGCCATGAAGGCGTCGAGCGCGGCCTCCTCGAAGGGCAGGCCGCGCGCGGCCAGGGCGCGGGTGACCAGTACCCGCACCCCGTCGCCGACCATGCCAATCACCTCGGGCCGGGCGAAGCCGGGCAGGCCGCGCCCGGCCATCAGCCGGTCCAGCGCGGCGTGGATGTCGGCGGCGCTGTCCACCAGCGTGCCATCGAGGTCGAACACGGCGATCTTCGTCATGGCCCGGGCGTAGCGCCAAATCGGGCCCGGGGGAACCGCCCCGACACATCCGGCAAAGCATGGTGAGCGCCGTCGCGCTGGACGCGGCGCGGTCCGACGCGTTACGGCAGGGGCATGTCCGCCGCCGCCATCATCCTCGCCGCGGGTCTCGGGACCCGGATGCGCTCCAGCAAGCCCAAGGTCATGCACCCGCTGGGCGGACGGCCGATGATCCGCCACCTGCTTGCGGCGGTGGAGGCGCGCTTCGGGCGCGTCGTGGTCGTCGTCGGCCCCGACATGCCCGAGCTCGAGGCCGCGGTGGCGCCCCATGCCGTGGCAGTGCAGCGCGAGCGCCTGGGCACCGGGCATGCCGCGTTGCAGGCCATGCCGCAGCTTGGCGGGCATGATGGCGACGTCGCCGTGCTCTACGGCGACAACCCGCTCGTCAGCGAAGCCACGCTCGGCCGCCTGCTGGCGGCGCGGGCGGAGGCCGACCTGGTGCTGCTGGCGATGCGCCCGGCCGATCCGGGGCGCTATGGCCGCGTCGTCACCGCCGCGGACGGCATGGTGGAACGCATCGTCGAATGGGCCGATGCGACCGAGGCCGAGCGCGCCATCGGGCTTTGCAATGCCGGCGTGGTCTGCGCGGCCTCGGCCGACCTCGCGCGGTGGCTGGCGGCGGTCGGCAACGCCAATGCCAAGGGCGAATACTACCTGACCGACGTGGTGGCGCTGGCCCGCGCCGAGGGCAGGCGCGTGCGCGCGGTCGAAGCCCCCGAGGCCGAGCTGCGCGGCATCAACAGCCGCGCCGAACTCGCCGCCGCCGAGGCGACGCTGCAGGCCGGGCTTCGCGCCGCGGCGATGGAGGCCGGCGTGACCATGCTGGCGCCCGAGACCGTGTTCCTTGCGCACGACACCCGCTTCGGCCCGGACGTGACGCTCGAACCGCATATCGTCTTCGGCCCTGGCGTGAGCATCGAGGAAGGGGCGGTGATCCGCGCCTTCAGCCACCTGGAAGGCTGCACGGTAAAGCGCCACGCCATCATCGGCCCCTATGCGCGTCTGCGCCCGGGCACGGTGGTCGAAGCCCGCGCGCATGTCGGCAATTTCGTGGAACTCAAGGCGACGACGCTGGGCGAGGGGGCAAAGGCGAACCACCTGGCCTATCTGGGCGATGCGACGATCGGCGCGGGAGCGAACATCGGCGCCGGCACCATCACCTGCAACTACGACGGCGTGAACAAGCACCGCACCGAAATCGGCGAGGGCGCCTTCATCGGATCCGACACCGCGCTGGTGGCTCCCGTGAAGGTCGGCGCGCGGGCGCTGGTCGGTGCAGGCAGCGTCATCACCGCGAACGTGCCCGACGATGCGCTGGCGATCGCGCGCGGGCGGCAGACGGTCTTCGCCGGGCGCGGCTTCAAGGGCAAGGGGACATAGGGCAATGTGCGGTATCGTCGGCGTCGTCGGGCGCGAGGCAGCGGCACCGCGCATCCTGGAGGCATTGCGGCGGCTGGAATACCGCGGCTATGACAGCGCCGGCATCGCCACGCTGGTGAACGGCCACATCGATCGCCGCCGCGCCGAAGGCAAGCTCACCAACCTCGCCGCCGTGCTGGAGGCGAAGCCGTTGGCGGGGACGACCGGCATCGGCCACACGCGCTGGGCGACGCATGGCGCGCCGGTCGAGCGCAATGCGCACCCCCACGGCACCGCGCGCGTGAGCGTGGTGCACAACGGCATCATCGAGAACCACGCCGAACTGCGCGACGAGCTGGAAGCCAAGGGCCAGGTCTTCGAGACCGAGACCGACACCGAGACCTTCGCCCGCCTGGTGGACTGGCACCTCCAGCAGGGTGCCGGCCCCGAGGAAGCCGCCGCCGCAGCGCTGGCGCGCGTGCACGGGGCCTTCGCGCTCGCCATGGTCTTCGCCGGGCATCCGCGCAAGCTGATCTGCGCGCGCCAGGGTGCGCCGCTCGCGGTCGGCTTCGGCGAGGGGGAGATGTTCGTCGGATCGGATGCGCTGGCCCTCGCGCCGCTCACGCGCCGCATCGCCTATCTCGAGGAAGGCGACTGGGCGGTGGTGAGCGACACCGACGCGGTGTTCCACGATGCCGGCGGCGCGGTGGTGCAGCGCGAGGTGAAGCTCACCGCGGTCTCGGGGGCCGCGGTCGGCAAGGGCAACTATCGCCACTTCATGGAGAAGGAGCTGCACGAGCACCCCGTCGTGCTCGGTGACACGCTGCAACAGTATCTCGAGCCCGCCACGCGATCCGTCACGCTGCCGGCGCTGCCCTTCGACGCGGCGCGCGTGCCGCGCCTGACCATCACCGCCTGTGGCAGCGCCTTCCTGGCCGGCATGGTCGGGCGCTACTGGATCGAGCAGGTGGCGCGCATTCCGGTCGACGCCGATGTCGCGAGCGAGTTGCGCTACCGCGACCCGCCGCTGCCCGAGGGTGGTGCGGCCATCCTGATCAGCCAGAGCGGCGAGACCGCCGACAACCTGGCGGCGATGAAGATGCTGCGCGAGCGCGGGCAGAAGATCCTGTCCATCGTGAACGTCCCCGAGAGCAGCATGGCGCGCGAGAGCGACGCCACGGTGCTGACGGTCGCGGGGCCGGAGATCTCGGTCGCCTCGACCAAGGCGATCACGGCGCAGCTCGCGGTGCTGGCCTGCCTCGCGATCGGGCTGGGGCGCGCGCGCGGGACGCTATCCGCTACGGTCGAGGCCGAGCTCACGGCCGAATTGCTGGAAGTCCCAGGCAAGGCGGCTGCGGTGCTGGAGCGCGACGCCGAGATCCGCGCCATGGCGGTGGAGGTGGCGAAGGCGCGCGACGTGCTGTTCCTCGGGCGCGGGCCGCTGTTTCCGATCGCCCTGGAAGGTGCGCTGAAGCTCAAGGAGATCAGCTATATCCACGCCGAGGGCTATGCCGCCGGCGAGATGAAGCACGGCCCCATCGCGTTGATCGACAAGGACGTGCCGGTGATCGCGCTGTGCCCCTCCGGTCCGCTGTTCGAGAAGACCGCATCGAACCTGCAGGAAGCCGCCGCCCGCGGCGGGCGCGTGATGGCCTTCACCGACGAGGCCGGCGCGCCTGCGCTGGCGCGCTTCGCCGAGCGCGTGGTGACGCTGCCCCATGCCGGCACCTTTGCCGCGCCGATCCTGCACGCCATCCCGGTGCAGCTGCTGGCCTATCACGTGGCGGTGCTGAAGGGCACCGACGTGGACCAGCCGCGCAACCTGGCCAAGAGCGTGACGGTGGAATAGCGGCGCGCGCTATTCCGGCTGCACGCCGAGCTCGCGCAGGATGCGGCCATAGGCCTCGTATTCGCTGCGGACCATGGCGGTGAATTCGGCGCGCGACATGAAGTTCACCGGTACGCGACGCGCGGCGGCGATTCGGCGGAAGCCTTCGTCCTCGGTGCCGGTGCGGCAGGACTCCTCGAGCCGGGCGAGCACGGGCTCCGGCGTGCCGGCGGGGGCGTAGAGGCCCACCTGGCTGAGCTGCTGCGCGTCGATTCCCTGTTCGCGTGCAGTCGGCACGTTCGGGTAGTCCGGGTGGCGCCGCGCGGAGAAGACCGCGACGAGCCGCAGCCGGTCGCCGTCGATCAGGCCGCTCGCCGAGGCGACGACCGTGGCCGAGAAGTCGAGCCGCCCGGCCAGCACCTCGTTCAGGTGGGGCGGGTCGCCGCGGAAGGGGATGTGGCTGAACTCGACGCCGGTGGCGCGCGTGACGCGCACCATGGCGAGCTGCGGCAGGGAATTCGGCCCCGGGCTGCCGAAGGTGAGCATCCGCCGCCGGCCTTCCGCGACCAGGCCGGGCAGGTCCCGGATCGGGCTGTCGGCGCGCACCACCGCGCCGATGACGTTCTCGTTGGTGCCGCAGACCGGCGCGAAGCTGTCCGGCCCGATGCCGAGGTTGCGCACCATGTGCGGCTGCACGACCACCGGCGTGACCGGCGTGAGGCCGAGCGTATGGCCATCTGGCGTCGATTGCGCGACGAAGCGCATGCCCACCACGCCCGAGGCGCCGTCGCGGTTGGTCAGCACGACCGGCTGGCCCATGAGGCGCGTGAAATGCTCGCCGAGCGCGCGGCCATAGGCGTCCGACGCGCTGCCCGGCGCATAGGGCAGCACGATGGTGATCGGCCGGTCGGGGAAGCCCTGCGCCGTCGCCGCGACCGGCGCGAGCAGCGCGAGGGCGAGAAGCGCGCGGCGCATCGCGCTCACGCCTCGAAGATCGCGACGGCGCGCGTCCAGCCGGCCGAGCCGCGATGCACCTTCACCGGGAAGCAGGCGATCATGAAGCCGTCGGCGGGCAGCGATTCGAGATTGCTGAGCTTCTCCATGTGGCAATAGCCGATCTCGCGTCCCGCGCGGTGGCCCTCCCAGATCAGGGACGCATCGCCGGTCTCGGCCACCTTCTTCTTCGTCAGCGAGAAGGGGGCATCCCAGGACCAGCCATCCGTGCCGGTCACGCGCACGCCCTGTTCCAGCAGCCACAGCGTCGCGGCCTTGCCGACACCGCAGCCCGAATGGATGTAGTCGTCCTGCCCGTAGCGGCTGCCCGCGCGGGTGTTCACCACCACGATCTCGAGCGGCTTGAGCACATGCCCGATGCGCGCGAGTTCCTTCTGCACGTCCTCGGGTGTGGCCACGTAGCCATCGGGCAGGTGACGAAAGTCGAGCTTCACGCCGGGCTGGAAGCACCAGTCGAGCGGCACCTCGTCGATGCGCCAGGACGGCTCGCCGCTGGGCACCGTGCGTTCGTTCATGCGCGAGAAGAAGTGGTAGGGCGCATCCAGGTGCGTGCCGTTGTGGGTGCTGATCGCCACGCGTTCCACCGCGGCATACTGCCCTTCGGGCAGCGCATCGACCGGGATGTCGAATTCCTTCGCCATGGCCGGCGCGCTCATGTGGTGGTCGATGTAGTCGATCTGCGGGAGCATATGCGGCGGGTCGGATGCGATGCCGGCCTTGAGTGCGACGGAGATGTCGACGATGCGACGGGGCATGGGCGTTTCCTTGTTTCCTTGAATCAGGCGGGCCAGGCGATGGAGGGGTCCAGCACGCCGCGGCATTCGCCGAAGCCGATCGGCACGGCGCCGGGCGCCTCGGCGCGGGCGCGGAAGACGATCTCGTCGCCATCCTGGATCCAGCGGCGCGTCTCGCCGTTCGGCAGCGTGACCGGGCCGGTCAGGCCGATCTCGGCGAGGCAGGCGCGCGCACTCTCCTCGGGGCCGGAGACGGTGCCGCTGCCGAGCAGGTCGCCCGCCATCAGGTTGCAGCCGTTCGAGGCGTGATGCGCGACCATGGTCGCGGCGGTCCAGTACATGCCGGCGAATTGCGTGTCGGTCAGGATGAAGGGCGCGGCGCCCTCCGCGCGCATCCGCGGCGTCAGGATCGCGGCCGTCATGCGCACGGAAAGCGCGCCGTTCGTGCGGTTCCAGGCGCTGTCGAGATAGGGCAGGGCGGGCGGGTCCTGCACCGGTGCGGGCACCTCGAAGGGCACCAAGGCCTCGGCGGTCACGATCCAGGGCGAGACGGATGTCGACACGCTCTTGCCCAGGAAGGGGCCGAGCGGTGGCATCTCCCAGCGCTGCACGTCGCGCACCGACCAGTCGTTGAGCAGCCCGTAGCCGAAGATGCGATCGGGCGCGCGGGACATCGGCACCGGTTCGCCGATCGCGTTGTCCCCGGCGATCCAGATGGCCATTTCCAATTCGTAGTCCATCGCCTCGGTCGGGCCGAAATGCATCGTCCCGTCCTGGCGCTGCCACTGGCCGTGCGGGCGGATCACCGCCTCGCCGCTGACGCGTACGGAGGAGGCGCGCGAGTGGTAGGCGACCGGCAGCTGCCGGAAGGCCTGCGGCAGCGGGTTCTTTGGGTCGCGGCGCACGCCGAGCCGGGCGCAATGGTCGTAGGAGGCCATGAAGTCGGAGAAGTTCCGCACCGTCGTGGGCAGGTGCATCCGCGCGGCAGCCATCGGCACCAGCAGGTCGGGGCGCGGAGGCGCGCCCTCGCTCAGCAGGGCCGATACCTCGGCGCGCAGCGCGGCGGAGGCGCCGCGCCCGGCCGCCATCAGCGGCGCAAGGCTGTCCGACGCCGCGGCTGCCTCCCGCACCACCCCTGCCGCATGCGCCGCGCGCAGGTCGAGCACCATGTCCCCGATCGCCACCCCGCAGCGCGGGCCGGCGCCGGCCGTGCTGAACACGCCGAGCGGCAGGTTCTGGATCGGGAAATCGGTCCCCGGCGCCTGCGCCGAGGCCACCCAGCTGCGCAGCAAGGGATCATGTGTCGCGTCGCGACCTGCCATGGGCGTTTCCTCCTGACCTCCGGGGATCATGCCCGCGCCGCCGCATGGCGCAAGGCGCCGAGGCTGACAGGCGCCGCCCCCGGGCGTATCGTCCGGGCCAACACAAGGAGGGCCAGCCATGCTCGACGCCGTCGCCAAGATCCCGCTGAAGGACTCCGACCTTTTCCGTCAGGCGAACCACATCGCCGGCGCCTGGGTGCAGGCCGACAGCGGCAAGACCATCGCCGTGCGCAACCCGGCCTCGGGCGAGGTGATCGGCAATGTTCCCGCCATGGGCCGGGCCGAGACGCACCGCGCCATCGAGGCCGCGAACGCCGCCTACCCCGCGTGGCGCGCCATGCTGGCGAAGGACCGCGCCGTCATCCTGCACCGCCTCGCGCGGCTGATGCACGAGAACGCCGACGACCTGGCCGCCATCATGACGGCCGAGCAGGGCAAGCCGCTCGCGGAGGCGAAGGGCGAGGTCGTCTACTCGGCCTCCTTCATCGAATGGTTCGCCGATGAGGGCCGGCGCGTCTATGGCGAGACCATCCCGCAGAACGCCAAGGGGCGCCGTATCCTCGTCACCAAGGAACCGATCGGAGTCTTCGCCGCCATCACGCCGTGGAACTTCCCTTCCGCCATGATCACCCGCAAGGCCGGCCCGGGCTGGGCCGCGGGCTGCACGGGCGTGATCCGCCCGGCCTCGCAGACGCCCTTCTCCGCGCTGGCGATCGCCGTGCTGGCCGAACGCGCGGGCATGCCGGCCGGCGTGTGCAACGTGATCACCGGGCCGTCAGGCGAGACGGGCCGCGAGCTCACCGCCAACCCGATCGTGCGCAAGCTCTCCTTCACCGGGTCCACGGAAGTCGGCCGCGCGCTGCTCGCGCAATGCGCCGAGACGGTCAAGAAGACGTCCATGGAGCTTGGCGGCAATGCGCCCTTCATCGTCTTCGACGACGCCGACCTCGACGCCGCGGTGCAGGGCGCGATGGCCTCGAAGTACCGCAACACCGGGCAGACCTGTGTGTGCGCCAACCGGCTGCTGGTGCAGGATGGCGTCTACGACGCCTTCGCGGCGAAGCTGAAGGAGGCGGTGGAAGGGCTGAAGGTTGGGCCCGGGATGGAGCCGGGCGTGACGCAGGGCCCGCTTATCAACGCCGACGCGGTGGCGAAGGTCGAGGAGCACATCGCCGATGCGCTGGCGCTGGGGGCGAGCATCGTCACCGGCGGCAAGCGCCACGCCCGCGGCGGGAATTTCTTCGAACCCACCGTGCTGGCCAACGTGCCGCGCGGGGCGAAGATCTTCGGTGAGGAGACCTTCGGCCCCGTCGCGCCGCTGTTCCGCTTCAAGACCGAGGACGAAGCCATCCAGCTCGCCAACGACACCGAGTTCGGCCTGGCGGCGTATTTCTACGCGCGCGACGTGGGGCGGATCTTCCGCGTCGCGGAGGCGCTGGAATACGGCATCATCGGCATCAACGAGGGCATCATCTCGACCGCGGAGGCGCCCTTCGGCGGCTTCAAGCAGTCGGGCCTGGGGCGCGAGGGCAGCAGCCACGGCATCGAGGAATACCTCGAGATGAAGTACCTCGCGCTGGGCGGCATCGGCACGTGAAGGAACCCCTCTTCCTCGAGGACCTGACCCCGGGCCGGCGCTTCGCCGCCGGCCCGGTGACGGTCACCGAGGAGGAGATCGTCGCCTTCGCCAGCCGCTACGATCCGCAGCCCTTCCATACCGACCCGGTCGCGGCGGCCGGGCACCCGCTGTTCAAGGGCCTGGCCGCGAGCGGCTGGCACACCGCGGCGTTGACCATGCGCATGATCGTCGACGCCGTGGGCCATATCCATGGCGGCGCGATCGGCGGCGGCGGCGAGTTGCAGTGGCCGCGGCCGACGCGGCCCGGCGATGTGCTGCGCCTCGAGGTCGAGGTGCTGGAAGCGACGCCGTCGCGCTCCCGCCCGGAGCGCGGGTCGGCGCTGATCCGCTACCGCACGCTGAACCAGGCAGGAGAGGAGGTGCAGGTCTTCACCGCCCGGGCGGTCGTGCCGCGCAGGCCGGGGGGCTGACCGGCGCCGCGGCGCCCCATATCCTGCGCCGGACCGAACGGAACAATCCCATGCCCTACGACTTCGACCTGTTTGTCATCGGCGGCGGCTCGGCCGGCGTGCGCTGCGGGCGCATCGCCGCGGGGCACGGGGCGCGCGTGGCCGTGGCGGAGGAGCGCTTCTGGGGCGGCACCTGCGTCAATGTCGGCTGCGTGCCCAAGAAGATCATGGTCAATGCCGCCGAATACGGCGCCTGGATGGAGGATGCCGCGGCCTTCGGCTGGCCCCATCACCGCCACCAGCATCATGACTGGGCGAAGCTCGCCGCCGCGCGGGACGCCGAGGTCACGCGCCTGTCGGGCATCTACGGCAAGCTGCTGGCCGGCGCCGGCGTCACCTCCTTCGATGCGCGCGCGACCTTCCTCGATCCGCATACGCTCGATGTCGGCGGCCAGCGCGTCACGGCGGAGCGCATCGTCATCGCCACCGGCGGCACGCCCATGCGGCTCGACATTCCCGGTGCCGAACTCGGCCTGGTCTCGGACGACCTCTTCACGCTGAAGGCGTTGCCGAGGCGCGCGGTGGTGATCGGCGGGGGCTACATCGCGGTGGAATTCGCCACCATCCTGCAGGGCCTGGGGGCGGAGGTGGACCTGATGTACCGCGCACCCCTGCCGCTGCGCGGCTTCGACGAGGATATCCGCGGCGCCGCGGCCGAGGCGCTGGCCGCGCAGGGCATCCGCCTCAACCCTGATGTCCGCCCGACCCGCATCACCGCCCTGCCGGACGGGCTGATGGTGGCGATGTCGAACAACTTCATGCGCGAGGCGGATGCGGTGTTCTTCTGCACCGGCCGGGCGCCGAACACCGCGGGACTCGGGCTCGAGAAGGCGGGCATCGCGCCGCTCGCCGGCGGCGCCATCCCGGTGAACGACGACCACCAGACGGTGCAGCCGCACATCTACGCCTTAGGCGACGTGATCGACCGGGTGAACCTGACCCCGATGGCGACCGCCGTCGGACACGCGCTGGCGGACACGCTGTTCGGCAGCAATCCGCGCCGCGCCTCCTACGACAACGTCGCGACCGCGGTCTTCATGTCGCCCCCCATCGCGACCGTCGGCCTGACGGAGACCGAGGCCGCCGCGCGCGGCCCTGTCGATGTCTACGTCACGCGCTTCACGCCCATGCGCCACACCATCAGCAAGCGGGAAGGGCGCAAGACCCTCATGAAGCTCGTGGTCTGCCAGGCGACGCAGAAGGTGCTCGGCGCGCACATGCTGGGCGAGGATGCGGCCGAGATCATGCAGGGCATCGGCATCGCCATCGGCATGGGTGCCACCAAGCAGGATTTCGACCGCACCATCGGCATCCACCCCACGGCCGCCGAGGAATTCGTCACGCTGCGCACGCGCACCCGCGTGGCCGGCGTCGCGGCCGCGGCGCAGTAGCGCGTGCCGCCCGCCGCGCGCCTGCCGGTCCTCTTCGCCGCGGCGGGGCATTTCCTGCATCACGTGCTGGCCGGGCTGTTCCTCACGCTCGCCGTCGTGCTCGAGCGCGTGTGGGAGAAGCCCTATGCCGAGATCATCGCGCTTTGGACCATCGGCGCGGCGCTGATCGGGCTCGGCGCGCCGGCGGCGGGCTGGCTCGCAGACCGCTTCGGCCGTGCGCGGATGATGGCGGTCTTCTTCCTGGGCATCGGCGCGGCCTCGGTGGTGGCGGGGCTGGTCACGGGCCCGGCCGGTATGGCGGCGGCGCTGGCTGGGATCGGGCTGTTCGGCGCGCTGTATCATCCGGTGGCGCTGGCCTGGGTCTCGATGGCCGCACCGGCCGCGATCCGGGGGCGGGTGATGGGCTGGGTGGGCATCGCGGGGTCGATCGGCGTGGCGCTCTCGGCGGTGATCGCGGGCGGGCTCGCGGCGGTCGCGGGCTGGCGCACGGCGATGATCCTGCCGGGCGTGGTGACCATGGCCGGCGGGATCGCGCTGGTGATGGCGATACTGGCCGGGCGGATCGCGCCGGTCGCACCCGCGGTGCCGGCCGCAGGCGTGGCGCCGAGGGAAACCCGCGCGCCCTTCGGCGTGCTGGTGGTGCTGGTCGTGACCTTCACCCTCGGCTCGGTCGCCTATACCGCCTTCAGCACGGCGCTGCCGAAATGGCTCAGCGAATCCCTCGCCCTCGACGCGAGCGACGCGGCGCGCCTCGGCCTGGTGGTGGGCGCGACGCTGCTGATGGGCAGCGTCGGGCAGCTCATCGGCGGGCGCCTGGCCGACCGGCTGCCGTTCAAGTGGCTCTATGTCGCGACCTTCACGCTGAAATTCGTGCCGCTGGCGTTGGCGGCGCTGCTTGGCGGACCGGTCGCGGTGCTGCTGGCGGCGGTGATCGGCCTGACCTTCGACATGTCGGCGCCGGTCGAGAACCTGCTGCTCGCGCGCTATTCCTCGGGTCGCCGGCGGGGCCTGGCCTTCGGGATGAAGTTCGCGATCGGCTTTGCCGCCGCACCGATCGGGGTGAACATGGTGGCCTGGGCCTATGGCGAGGGCGCCGGCGGCGCCCCCGCGTTGTTTGCGATCCTGGCGGCGATGACGGCGGTGATGGTCGCCGCCGCCTTGCTGCTGCCATGCGAGGCCGCGCCGCCGCCGCGCATCCTGGCCCCGGCGGAGTAGCGACTCACGCCACGCCGTTCATCCGAGCCTCGAAGCCGCGGAACAGGGAGACGGCCTTCGCGTCGAAGAAGGGCAGGATCTGGGTCAGGAACACCCCCGCCGTGCCCCGCCCGTGATCGATCCAGTAGTAGGTGTTGCCCAGCCCCGCCCAGGCCAGCCCGCCGGCCGAACGCCCCTGCGGCGTGGGCGCGCGGTTGACCAGGAAGGACAGGCCCCAGCCGCAGGACAGGCCGGGGAAGAGATCGGCGTCGTTGGTGGCGGCGGGCACGGCGCTGATCATGGGGCGCACCGAGAGCGGCGCGATCTGGTCGCGCGCCATCTCGGCGACGGTCGTGGCCTTGAGCAGCCGCTCGCGCCCATGCCGCCCGCCGTTCAGGATCATGCGGGCGAAGGCCATGTAGTCGGCCGCGGTGGAATAGAGGCCGCCGCCGCCCATCTCGAATTCCGGGTCCTGCTCGACCTCGAAGGGAATTGCGGCCAGCGCGCCATCGGCGCCGCGCGCATGCATCCCCGCGAGCCGCGCGCGCATGTCCGGGCGCAGCCGGAAGGCGGTGTCCGCCATGCCGAGCGGGCCGAAGATGGTCTCGGCCAGGTGCGCGCCGAGGCGCCGGCCGGTGACGGCCTCCACCATCTTGCCGGCCCAGTCGATGCCGATGCCGTAGGACCAGCCCTCGCCGGGGTCGAACAGCAGGGGCAGGTCTAGCGCGGCGTTGCGGCAGGTGGTGATCGCCGGGGTGCCGGTCACGCGGCGGTACTGCGCAATGGCAGGGCTCCACATGTCGTAGGCGAAGCCGGAGGTATGCGTCAGCAGGTGCCGCAGCGTGACCGGCCGTTTCGGCGCGCGCAGCCTCGGCTGGCCGGCGTCGTCGAACCCCACCAGCACCTGCACCCGGCCCAGGGCGGGCAGCACCTCGGCCGCGGGGGCATAGAGCGAGAGCCGCCCCGCCTCGACCAGGCGCATCGCTGCCGTGGCGGTGATCGCCTTGGTCATGGAGGCGATCCAGACCACCGTGTCCGGCGCCATGGGCTCGGGCGCGCCAAGGCGGCGCACCCCGTAGCCGGCGACGAAGCCGGCCTCCTCGCGCCCGCCGGCGGCCACCACCAGGCCCGGCACCTCGCCGGCCTGGACCGCGCCCTGCATCAGGATCGCGACGTCGTCATTCAGGTCCATGGCGTCCTCTCATGTCGGCCCTGCGAGCCTCGCACGGAAGCCGCCCTTCCCCCATCCCCGGCCGCGCGGCTAAGGTGGCCGACTTTCCAGTGGGAGAATGCCAGACAATGACCGCGCGTGGCTGGAGCCCCGATTCATGGCGGGCGATGCCGATCCGGCAGGTGCCGGACTACCCTGACCAGGCGGCGCTTGCCGCGATGGAAGGGAAGATCGCGCGATTTCCCCCGCTGGTTTTTGCAGGCGAGGCCCGGCGCCTCCGGTCAGCACTCGCACGCGCCGGCGATGGCCAGGCCTTCGTGCTGCAGGGCGGGGACTGCGCCGAGAGCTTCGGCGACTTCACCGCCAACGTCATCCGCGACACCTTCCGCGTGCTGCTGCAGATGGCGGTGGTGCTGACCTTCGGCGGGTCGGTGCCGGTGGTGAAGCTCGGGCGCATGGCGGGGCAGTTCGCCAAGCCGCGGTCGTCGGACAGCGAGACGGTCAATGGCGTGACGCTGCCATCCTATCGCGGGGACATCATCAACGGCCCGGACTTCACGCCCGAGGCGCGCATCCCCGATCCGGCGCGCATGGAATTCGCCTACATGCAGTCGGCCGGGACGATGAACCTGCTGCGCGCCTTCGCCACCGGTGGCTATGCGGACCTGCACCATGTCCATCGCTGGAACCTCGGCTTCGTCGAGCGCAGCCCGCTCGCCAGCCGCTATACCGACCTGGCCACGCGCATCGACCAGACGCTGAGCTTCATGCAGGCCTGCGGCATGTCCGACCTGCCCCAGGTGCGCGAGACGGATTTCTACACCAGCCACGAAAGCCTGCTGCTGCCCTATGAGCAGGCGCTGACGCGCATCGATTCCACCACCGGCGATGCCTATGCCTGCTCGGCGCACTTCCTGTGGATCGGCGACCGCACGCGCCAGCCCGACGGCGCGCATGTGGAGTTCCTGCGCGGGGTGAAGAACCCGATCGGCATGAAGGTCGGCCCGTCGATGGATGCGGACGAGCTCGTGCGCCTGACCGAGATCCTTAACCCGGCGAACGAGAAGGGGCGTCTCACCCTCATCTCCCGCATGGGGGCCGACAAGGTGGGCGCGAAGCTGCCGCCGCTGCTGCGCGCCGTGCAGAGGGCCGGGCGCAACGTGGTCTGGCTGTGCGACCCGATGCACGGCAACACCACCACCGTCGCTGGCTACAAGACCCGCGCCTTTGACGCCATCCTGGCCGAGGTGCGCGCCTTCTTCGACGCGCACGAGGCGGAGGGCACCATCGCCGGCGGCGTGCATGTCGAGATGACGGGCTCGGACGTCACGGAATGCCTCGGCGGCGCGCATCGCCTGTCCGAGACGGACCTCTCGGCCAATTACGCGACCTCCTGCGACCCGCGGCTCAATGCCGAGCAGTCTCTGGAGCTGGCCTTCCTCATCGCTGAGGAGCTGAAGGCCCGCCGCGCCGCGGGACAGGCCGCGCCGGCCCAGGCGGCGCAGTGAACAAGCCGCCGCCCCTCGGCGGCACCACGCTTGGTGCCGCCCTGGCGACCGGGGTTCCGCGGCGGGCGGCGCCGGAGGCTCCGGCTGCCGATACCTCGGATGCGGTGATCGCCGCGCGCACCGATTCCTACTTCAACCGCACCAAGGCCATCGTGCAGCGCTTCGGCGATGCGCGCGTGACCTATGCGGTGTTCCTGCGCCGGCCGGTGGTCTCCGCGCCACGGCTGATGCTGGACTGGCTGCGCGCCGTGGCGACGGCGCGCGGTGTGGCGATCGACATCGAGCTGATGCACGAGGAAGGGCAGTGGGTGGGGGCGGGCGATCCGCTGCTCTACGTCACCGGGTCCTTCGTCGCGCTGGCGGACCTCGAGACCATCCTGCTGCAGAAGCTCGGCGCAGCCTGCGTCGCTGCGCACAACGCCTACCAGATGTGCCTCGAGCTGCCCGGCGTGGCCTTCCTGGCGATGGAGGCGCGGCACTGCGCCGGCGCCGAGATGCAGGAGATGATGGCCTATGCCGCCGCGGTCGGCAGTCGCGCCGCGCAGAAGGAAGGGGCGAGGGGCTTCATCGGCAACGCCAACGACGCGACCGCGCATTGGTTCGGCCAGGATGCCGGGCGCGGCACCATGCCGCATGCGCTGATCGGCTACGCCGGCAGCACCGTGCGTGCCGCCGAGATGTTCCACGAGGCCTTCCCCGCCGAGGCCCTGACCGTTCTGGTCGATTACTTCGGGCGGGAGGTGACGGACGGGCTGGCGGTCGCCCGCCGCTTCCCGGAACTCGCTGCAGAGGGCCGGCTCGCGATGCGGCTCGACACCCATGGCGGTCGCTTCCTCGAAGGGCTGGACCCCGCGGAATCCTATGCCGTGCTGGAACGCCACGCGCCGGGCGCGATCCGCCGCTATCGCAGCGAGACGGAGCTGCGCCACCTGGTCGGCACCGGCGTTTCCGCCGCCGCCGTGTGGCGCATGCGCGAAGCGCTCGACGAGGCCGGCTTCCCCAGGGTGCGAATCGTCGTCTCCTCCGGCTTCGGCGTGGGCAAGTGCCGCGTCATGCACGAGGCGAAGGCACCCATCGACGTGGTCGGCACCGGGTCCTTCATTCCCGATGTCTGGAGCGAGACCTACGCCACCGCAGACATCGTCGACTACGACGGAGCGGCGCGGGTGAAGGTCGGGCGCGAATTCCTGCTGCGGCATGGCGAGGCGCGCCGGAAGAACGGCGCCCCCGCATGAGGATCGCCCGACGCGTCGTGCTGGGGCTGCTCCCGGGCCTGGCCCTCGCGCAGGGGGCGCATCCGCTCGCCCCGGGTGGGCGCATGCGCGTGGGCGTGGGCATCGCCCCGGTGTCCTCCGCCTTCTGGGCCAGCCGCGACGCGGGCGGGGAACCGCGCGGCGTGACCGTCACGCTGGCACGTGCGCTCGCGGCGGATGCGGGCGCCACGCTCGACCTCGTGGCGCTGAACTCCTCTTCCGAAGTGGTCGACGGCATCGCCGAGAGCCGGCTCGATGTCTCCTTCGTGCCGATGGATGCCGAACGCGCGCGCCGGGTCGGCGTCGGGCCGAACTACTACCTTTCGGTCTCGACGCTGGCGGTGATGCCGGGTGTCGCGATCACCCGCGTGCAGGATGCCGACACGCCGGAGCTCACCATCGTAGGCGTGCGTGGCACCACCACGCTGCGCAGCGCCGAGCGCGCCTTCCCGCGTGCCCGCTTCATGGCGGCGGTAGGCGTGCCCGAGGCGCTGGGATGGATGCGCGAGGGCCGGGCGCAGGCCGTCGCCCTCGGCATGGAATCCCTGGTCACGCTGCTGCCGCAGGTGCCGGGGCTGCGCATCCTGGACGGGCATTTCCACGCGCTCGGTACCGCTATCATCGTCCCGCCCGGCCGGCCGGAGGCGCTCGCCGCGGCCTCCGCCTGGATGGAGCGCGCCAAGGCCGACGGCACCGTGCGCCGCGCGCTGGACGCCGCGGGCATCGACGGTGCCGTCGCGCCCGCCGGCTCCCGTTTCGAGGGCTGAGCCGTCGGCGCGCCGGCACCTGCGGCGACCAGCGCAGCGCGGACGCGCGAACGGCGCATCGGCTTCGCGTGCGCCTTCGGTGTGCTGTTCGTCTGGACCGGCTTCCTGCTGACCGCACGGCTCTCGCCGCACCAGGGCCTCGCACCCATCGACACGCTGATGCTGCGCCATGGCGGGGCCTTCGTCGCCGCGCTTGCGTTGGTGGCGGCCCGCGGCTGGCCGCGCCTGCCGCCGGGGCGCGGGCTGGTGCTCACGGTCTTCGCCGGCTTCGGCTTCCCCTATGCCGCCTACCTGGCCTTCACCTTCGCGCCCGCGGCGCATGGCGGGGTCATGCTGCCGGGGATGCTGCCCTTCCACATCGCGCTGGTCTGGTGGATCGCCTTCGGGGAAGGCTGGACGGCGCGGCGGCTCGTCTCGCTCGCCCTGGTCGCGACCGGCGTGGGCCTGCTCGCCTTCGACACCTTCCGCGACCATCCGGGGGCTTGGCGCGGCGACCTGATCTTCCTCGCCGGCGGCATGTCCTGGGCCGTCTACATGGCCTTCGTGCGCCGCTGGGGGGTCTCGGCGCTCGATGCGACGCTCGCGGTCGCGCTCTGCGCGGCGCCGGTCACTCTGGTGGTGTGGTGGAGCGTGGCGGGCCTGCAAGGCTTCGCGGGCGTCTCCGCCGGCGCGCTGGCCTTCCAGCTTGTGTACCAGGGCGTCTTTGCGGTGCTGGTGGCGGGCTTCCTGTTCACCCGCGCGATGAATGCGCTGGGGGCGGCGACGACCAGTACCATCACCTCCCTGGTGCCGGGCATGACGGCCCTGGCGGCGTGGCCGCTGCTGGGCGAGCCGCTGGGCGCGGCGGGCCTGGCCGGTGTCGCGGTGGTGACGGCGGGGATGGTCTTCGGCGTCGCGGCCTCGCGTTGACCCTGTGGCCCCCCATCCCTAGGTTCCGCCCATCATGGCCGACACGCTGAAGATCGCGCTTGCCCAGATCAACACCACGCATGTCGGCGCGCTGCGCGCCAATGCGGAGCGCATCCGCGCCGCACGGGCGGAGGGCGCGCGCCTTGGCGCCGACCTGGTGGTGACGCCGGAATTCTCGGTCGGCGGCTACCTGCCCGAGGACCTGGTGCGCAAGCCGGCCTATGTCGCCGCCTGCGCCGACGTGATCGCCGCACTCGCCGCCGAGACCGCCGATGGCGGGCCGGGGCTGATCGTGGGTGGCCCCTGGCAGGATGGCGACAAGCTCTACAACGCCGCCTTCCTGCTGGAAGGCGGACGCATCGCCGCCCGCCGCGCAAAGCACGAGTTGCCCAACTACGGCGTGTTTGACGAGAAGCGCGTCTTCGATGCCGGGCCGGTGCCCGGCCCCATCCCCTTCCGCGGCTTCCGCATCGGGCTGATGGTCTGCGAGGATTGGTGGCTGCCCACCGTCGCCGAGACGCTGTGCGAGACCGGCGCGGAGATGCTGCTCTCGATCAACGGCTCCCCCTTCGAGGCCGACAAGCACGAGAAGCAGCGCCTGCCGCTGGCGGTCGCGCGCGTGGTCGAGACCGGGCTGCCCTTCGTCTTCCTGGGCCAGGTGGGCGGGCAGGACGAGATCGTCTTCGACGGCGCCTCCTTCGTGCTGAACCCCGACCGGTCGCTCGCGCAGCTGCTGCCGATGTTCGAGGAACACGTCGTGCTGACCGAATGGCGGCGCGAGGGCGAGCGCCTGGTCTGCACGCCGGGCGAGGTGGCGCGCCTGCCCGATCGTCTCGGCCAGATCTATGGCGCGATGACGCTCGGCCTGCGCGACTACGTGGACAAGAACGGCTTCCCCGGCGTGGTGCTGGGGCTTTCGGGTGGGATCGATTCCGCCATCTCGGCCGCGGTCGCGGTGGATGCCTTGGGCGCAGACCGCGTCCATGCGGTGATGATGCCATCGCCCTACACCAGCGGCGAAAGCCTGGAGGACGCGGCGGCATGCGCGCGCCTGCTCGGCATCCGCTACGACACCATCGGCATCGGCCCGGCGATGGAGGCCTTCGGCGCGATGCTGGCGCCGGCCTTCGGCAACCGCCCGCCTGACATCACCGAGGAGAATATCCAGTCGCGCATCCGCGGCGTCACGCTGATGGCGCTGTCCAACAAGTTCGGCTCGATGCTGCTGACCACCGGCAACAAGTCGGAGATGAGCACCGGCTACGCCACCATCTATGGCGACATGGCCGGCGGCTATTCCGTGCTGAAGGATGTCTACAAGACCATGGTCTTCGCGCTGTGCCGCTGGCGCAACGCGCATCGCCCCGCGGATGCGAAGGGCCCCGATGGGCTGGTCATGCCCGAGCGCGTCATCACCAAGCCGCCGTCCGCCGAGCTGCGCCCCGACCAGAAGGACCAGGACAGCCTGCCGCCGTACGACGTGCTGGACGCCATCCTGGAAGGGCTGATCGAGGGCGAGAAGTCGGTCGATGCGCTGGTCGCCGAAGGCCATGACCGCGCGCTGGTCCTGCGCGTGTGGAAGCTGCTGGACCGCGCCGAATACAAGCGCCGCCAGGCGCCGCCGGGGGTAAAGATCACGCCACGCGCCTTTGGCCGCGACCGGCGCTACCCGATCACCAACGGCTTCACGGCGCTGGTGTCTTGAGCAGCAAAGCCTATACCTTGGAGCAGGCCGCCGCTGTTATCGAGACGGTGGATAGTGCCGGTCTCGCGAGGGTTCGAGATAACGTCCGTAGATATTTCGCCGACAGGCCCGACGAACTCGCTCGCCTAGAGGCCCTTGTCGACGAACGGGCAAGGCCGGCGCGGAAAAGTAAAGCCGGAGGGAGGCGGCGCGAGCGAGTTCATGGTACGGATTTGATGCCACGAAGTCTAGGTCGCACTGACATTCTTCTCGCCATCGACGAATACCTGAAGGATCCTAAAGCGTTCTTCGATCAGGCTAAGGCCAGGGAACCAAAGTGGGTCTACTTGGTTGATGAAGCCGACCAGCGCGAGACGCGTTATCCATTGAAAGCTATCGGTCTGCGTCTTCTTGGCTACGAGGCGCGCGATTGCACAACGAACGATATTGAGCGCCTTATCGATTTCGAGGGGCTTGGTTTCAGAGTGATCAGAACGCTCGCCCGTCCTGTAGAGGATGGAGAAAGCGCGTGAGTCAGGAATTCGAGGCGCAGGTCTTCCCGCAAGGCGACTTCGCCGTGCAGATCATGGACATGTCCGGTGCCAATGGCTCCGAACCGGTCGAGACGGTGACCGGCTTCGAAAGCATCGAGCACGCCAACGCCTTCGCCCGCCGCTACGTGCGCGATTCCGTCGAACGCTGCCGCGCCCCGGGCATGGACGCCAAGGCCGTGCTCGACGCCTGGTTCGCCTATGGTGAGGATGCCGAGGTGCTGGGTGCGGGCGACGATGGCTGGGTCAGCCGCTCGGAACTGAAGGACTTCGCCGATCAGCCTGTGCGCGACGCCGAAGACCGCAACTGGCGCGTGCTCGACCCCCGCCGCGACGCGGATGACGCGGACGAGGAGGAGGCGTGAGCGGCTTCCAGGTGCTTTGCGGCGACTTCGCGCATGACCAGGAACCGGACGAGGAATGGTCCGTGGACGGCTTCGCCAGCGCCGAGGCGGCGGCCGAATACGCCCGCCGCTTCGTGCGCGACCAGGTCGAGGCGCTGCGCGGCGAATACGCGACGTCCGAGGCGTTGCGCGAGGCCTACCTGTCCTTCGGCGAATACGCGATCGCGCCAGCCTTCGAACTGAAGCCCTGGCTCGACCACTGCATCGCCACCCCCGCCACGCGCCGTGCCGACACCGACTACCAGGCGATCGATCCGAACCGATGAAACTCCGCTTCGCCCCTTCGCCGACCGGGCTGCTGCATGTCGGCAATGCCCGCGTGGCGCTCGCCAACTGGCTGCATGCACGCCGGCATGGCGGCGAATTCCTGCTGCGGCTCGACGACACCGACCTCGAACGCTCCAAGCCCGAATTCGCCACGGCGATCGAGGAGGACCTGCGCTGGCTCGGCCTCGACTGGAGCGAGCGGGTCGCGCAGTCGGACCGTCTCGACCGCTACGCCGCCGCGGCCGAGGCGCTGAAGGCCGCGGGCCGGATCTACCCCTGCTTCGAGACCGAGGAGGAACTCGCCTACAAGCGCGAGCGCCGCCGGCGCGAGGGCAAGCCGCCCTTGTACGACCGGGAGGCGCTGCGCATGACGCAGGAGCAGATCGAGCGCGCCATCGCCAATGGCAAGCAGCCCTATTGGCGCTTCATGCTCTCCCCGCGCAGCGTCGCCTGGCACGATCTGGTGCTGGGGGAGCGCAGCGTGAAGCTCTCCGCCATCTCCGACCCCGTGCTGGTGCGCGCGGACGGATCGCCGCTCTACACCTTCACGAGCGTGGTCGACGACCTCGAGATGGGCATCACCCACGTGATCCGCGGCGAGGACCACGTCACCAACACGGGCATCCAGCTCGACCTTTATGCCGCGCTCGGCGGCAACCCGATGCACCTGAACTTCGCGCACCTGCCTCTGCTGACCGACCAGGAGGGTGGGGCGCTGTCCAAGCGCCTGGGCTCGATCTCGCTGCGCCACCTGCGCAAGGACGGCATCGAGCCGGCGGCGCTGGCGGGCTACCTGGCCGCGCTCGGCACCTCGGCCGATCCGGTGCCGGGGCTGCCGCGCGACCTCGCGCCCGCCTGGGACATCGGCCGCGTCTCGCATGCCAGCGCGCGCTTCGACACGCGGCAGATGCTGGCGCTGAACCGCCGCGTGCTGCACGAAGCCCCCTTCGCCGCGGTTACCGACCGCCTGCCCGAGGGCGCGGACGAGGCCTTCTGGCTCGCCGTGCGCGGCAATCTCGACCTGATGCGCGAGGCCCGGCCCTGGTTCGACGTGGTGCGCGGCACGATCGTCCCACCGGTGCAGGAGGGCGAGGCGGATTTCCTCACCGCCGCGCTGGCCGCCCTGCCGCCCGAACCCTGGGACGGCGCGACCTGGGGCGCCTGGACCGGCGCGCTCAAGGCCGCCACGGGCCGCAAAGGCAAGGCGCTGTTCCTGCCCCTGCGCCTGGCCCTGACGGGCGAGGAGCACGGCCCCGACCTCGGCACGCTGCTGCCCCTGATCGGGCAGGACCGGGCGGCGCTGCGCCTCAGGATCTCATCGGGCGCTTGAACCGCGCCGGGCTTCGGCGCACAAAGCAACCCATGTCCGCGTCCAGGCCCCGCGCATCCGCGCTCTGTCGCTGAACCGCCCCTGCGGGGAAGGTCCTTCCCCGCGCGCCTGCGCCACGCCCACGACCTCCGACGCCTGACGGACCGCCATGACAGACCTCTTCCTCCATGACAGCGCCGCGCGCACGAAGCGTCGCTTCGTGCCGATCGATCCGACCCATGTGCGGATGTATGTCTGCGGCCCGACGGTCTACGACCTGGCCCACCTGGGCAATGCCCGGCCGGTCGTGGTGTTCGACGTGCTCGCGCGGCTGCTGCGGCGGATCTACCCGCGCGTGACCTACGTGCGGAACATCACCGACGTGGATGACAAGATCAACGCGCGCGCCCGTGAATCGGGCGAGCCCATCGCCGCCATCACCGCCCGCACCACCGCCGATTTCCACGCCGACATGGCCGCGATCGGCGCCCTGCCGCCGGATGTGGAACCGCGCGCCACCGGCCACATCGCCGAGATGATCGCGCTGATCGAACGCCTGATCGCCAATGGCCACGCCTATGCGGCGGATGGGCATGTGCTGTTCTCAGTGTCCTCCTTCGCCGAGTATGGGAAGCTTTCGGGCCGCACGCCGGATGAGCTGCTGGCCGGCGCGCGCGTCGATGTCGCGCCCTACAAGCGCGATGCCGGGGACTTCGTGCTGTGGAAGCCCTCGGACGAAGCCACGCCCGGCTGGGACAGCCCCTGGGGCCGCGGGCGGCCGGGCTGGCATATCGAATGCTCCGCCATGTCCTGGAAGCATCTCGGCGAGGAGTTCGACATCCATGGAGGCGGCCACGACCTGATCTTCCCGCACCACGAGAACGAGGTCGCGCAATCCGTCTGCGCCTTCCCCGGCCACGCCTTCGCGAACTACTGGCTGCACAACGGCATGCTGCTGGTGGATGGCGAGAAGATGTCGAAGTCGCTCGGTAATTTTTTGACGGTGCGCGATGTGCTCGCCAAGGGATGGCGCTTTGGCGAGGCCTTCCGCCTGCTCCTGTTGCGCACGCAGTACCGCCAGGCGCTCGACTTCACGACTGCCGGCCTCGAGGAGGCAAAGTCCGAACTCGACAGCCTCTACGCCATGCTGGATCGCGCGCCTGAAGTCGCTGATTCCGATACCGTGAGGCGCCTCGCAGAATGGGCGCTGGAGCCGCTGTTGGACGATCTCAACACGCCGCTCGCCCTGGCGCGCCTGCGGGACCTGCGGACCGTCGAGAACGTGCTGACGATCGGTGGCTCGACCAGTGCGGTAATGGACCGCCTGCCGATGCCGCGCGCGCCCATGATCGGTGAGGCCGCCGCGGCGATGCGGCGCGCCGGTGAGGTTCTCGGCATCGGTCAGACCGATCCGCAGCATTGGCTCAAGGCCGCCACCCATAACCTCTGGGCCGAGCCAGGCGCGTTCAGGGTGACCGCCGGCGACGCGACGCTCCGGGTAACGCGTGCCGACGGGACCATGGAACTGGACGTCGAATCCGCCATCGCTGCCCGCCTCGCTGCCCGCAAGGCCAAGGACTGGGCCGAGGCCGACCGCATCCGCGACGAGCTCAAGGCGCGCGGCATCATCCTCGAGGACGGCGCCGGGGGCACCACCTGGCGCCGCGCTTGACCTTCCGACGATGGGAAACCCCAGCCTCCCCGGCGGTCACAACCCGCCGGGAAACACACCCATGAACCGCATTGTCATCACCCTCGCCGCCGCCCTTTTCGCACTGCCCGCCGCCGCGCAGCAGGGCCACCAGGGCCACGGCGCGCCAGCCGCGCGCGGCACGCAGGAGACCGCCTCGACGCGGGAATTCCGCGCCGCCAACGACCGCATGCATCGCGACATGGGCATCCGCTACACCGGCAATGCCGATCGCGACTTCGCCGCCGGGATGATCCCGCACCACCAGGGAGCGATCGACATGGCCAACGTGGTGCTGCGCCACGGCAGCGATCCGGAGATGCGCGCCCTGGCGGAATCCATCATCCGCGCGCAGGAGGCCGAGATCGCGCAGCTGCGCGCCTTCCTCGCGCGCACCCCGCCGCGATGACCGGCGGGCGGAAGGATGGCCGTGCGGCGCTGACGCCGCCCGCCGGCGAGACACCGATCGTCGTCCTGGTCCGCCCGCAGATGGCGCGCAACATCGGCAGTACGGCGCGCGCCATGGCCAATGGCGGGCTGTTCCATCTGCGCATCGTGGCCCCGCGCGATGGCTGGCCGCAGCCCGATGCCTATCCTTCCGCCTCGGGCGCGGATGCCATTCTCGATGCCGCGACGGTCTTCGACAGCGTCCCCGCCGCGGTCGCCGACTGCCACCGCGTGCTCGCCACCTGCCCGCGTCCGCGCCATGTGGTGGTGCCTGTCCGCACCGCGCGCGCCGCGGCCGAGGACCTGCGCGACATCGCCGCCCGCGGCCTGCGCGCCGCCGTGCTGTTCGGCCCGGAACGCGCGGGGCTCGAGAACGAGGACATGGCCTGCGCCGACACGCTGGTCCGCTACCCGCTCAACCCCGAGCACATGTCGCTGAACCTGGCCCAGGCCGTGATGATCCTGGCCTATGAATGGTGGACGGCGGCCGAGGCGACGCCGCCGCGCGTGCTGATGACCAACGAGACGCGCATCGCCACCAAGGGCGAGCTCGAGGGCTTCCTGAACCGCCTGGTGGCCGAGCTCGATGCCACCGGCTTCCTCGACAACCGCGAGAAGCGCCCGGGCATGGTGCGCAACCTCCGTCACTGGTTCGAGCGCGGGGAAGTGACGGAGCAGGAATTGCGCACGCTGCACGGCGTGGTGACGGAACTCTCGCGCGGGCGCATGCGCCGCGGCCGCCCTGAGAAGGACGACGCGCCGCCGCCCTGGCGCAGCTAGAGCTTGCGCGCCAGCTTGCGTGCCAGCAGCAGCCCGAGCCCGCCTGCCACGGGTGCGGCCGGCAGCACCAGCAGCCAGCCCGCATGGGCGCCGTTCACCGCGAGGCCCAGCCCCACGCCCAGCATCAGCCCGCCCACCAGCGAACCCACCACGCCCGCCGTGAGGCCGAGCACCAGGATCTCTTCGCGCGTCACCATGGCGCGGGAGTAGGGGCGGGGCCCGAGGTTTGACAAGCCCGGGGCGCTGCCCCTATCAGGCGCCTCCTTTCCGGGAATGTGGACGGGCCCTTGGGGTCCGCGCCCGCCGAAGCCCCGCCGGGGCCAAGGACTACCGGGACAACAGCCCGTATGGGGCACAGCAAGAAGGCCCGTCCGCGCAACGCGGCGGGATGCAGCGCATGACCAAGCGCGCCGAATCCAAGTACAAGATCAACCGCCGCCTGGGCGTGAACCTCTGGGGTCGCGCGAAGTCGCCGCTCGCCAAGCGCGAGTACGGCCCCGGCCAGCACGGCCAGCGCCGCAAGAACAAGCCGACCGACTTCGGCATCCAGCTGATGGCCAAGCAGAAGCTGAAGGGCTACTACGGCAATATCGGCGAGAAGCAGTTCCGCAAGTACTACGAGGAAGCGGTGCGCCGGAAGGGCGACACCTCGGAGAACCTGATCGAGCTGCTGGAGCGCCGGCTCGACGCCGTCGTCTACCGCATGAAGCTGGCGGTCACGCCGTTCGCCGCGCGCCAGTTCGTCAACCACGGCCATGTCACGGTGAACGGCAAGCGCGTGAACATCCCCTCCTACCTGGTCAAGGACGGCGACCAGATCGAGGTGAAGGAGAAGTCGAAGCAGCTCGTCGCGGTGCTCGACGCGGCGCAGAGCAGCGAGCGCGATGTGCCGGAGTACATCGAGGTCGACCATCGCGCGATGCGCGGCAAGTTCCTGCGCGCGCCGAAGCTTTCGGACGTGCCCTACCCGGTGCAGATGGAACCGAACCTGGTCGTCGAGTTCTACAGCCGCTGATGCAGATCGGCGCGACGCCGCCGGCCCGGCTGCCTGTCGGGCAGTCCGGTCGGGGGCGTCGCGGATGATCGAACTGCAAGACCCGCCGCAGGACAGGCCCGCAGCCCGCCCCCTGCAGGCGGCCATCGACTACTTCGCCACGGGCATGCGCGGGGTCCGCGGCTTCCTGACCCAGGGCAGCTCCTTCGCGCTGCTCACACTGCTCGAAGTCCAGCGCCGGGACGGTATCCGCGGGCCGATCACCGAGATCGGCACCTTCCACGGCAAGGCCTTGATCGGCTTCGGCCTCGCTACCCTACCCGACGAGGCGGTGGTGGGTGTCGACCTCTTCGTGGTGGGCACCGAGGATTTCGAGGCGTCGCTGCGCACGAACTGGGACAGCGTCGGACTGCCGCTGGCGCGGCTGTGCCTGCACCGCGGTTCATCGATGGAACTCGGCACGCAGGCCTGGGCGGCGCTGCTGGCCGCCCCCGCGCGGCTCGTGCATGTGGATGGCGAGCACACGCGCAGCGCCGCCGCGCACGACCTGGCGCTGGCCGCGTCCTTCCTGGCGCCCGGCGGCGTCATCGTGGTCGATGATGTCCTGCATGCCTGGTACCCGGACATAACCCTGGCCGTCGCGGCGTTTCTCGAGGCCAACCCCGATTTCCGCGCGTTCGCCATCATCGATCGCGAGGCCGACCTTATGCGGGGCGGCGCCAAGATGATGATCGCCCGGCGCGAGGATGTGCCCCGTTATGACGAGGCGCTGCGCTTCTGCCTGCCCCGCAGCATCGTGAGACGCACGGCCTTCGCCGGTTCCACCCCGCTGGTCATCGCCTTCGCGCCCGACCACGTGAAGCGCCTGTTGCCTCTCGCCGCACGCTGAATCGCCGCTGCCGCAACGGTAGATGAAGACCCTGCCCAACGCCGGGGTGGCTACGCGCGGCGTCCTATTCGTCCAATAGAGAAGAATCATCCCTCCGATTGGTATCGAATGGGTGAAATTTTCCTCACACTATCATCTTGAAGTTTTTTCCTCTCCTGCGTTAGGCTGCGCCAGCGCTGTAGCATCCCGCGGCAGCGCCGACAGTCTGGTGCCAGGATCGCGCATGAACGTCATCGCCGCCCGCGGCAGCCTCGATGCCATGGTGGCCGGGATATCCGCCGCGCTGCTCGGCAACGCCGGCGATCCCTCGGCCGCGGTGGCCGAGGTCCTGGGGCTCCACGCAGCGGATCCATTGCTGCTGCGTGGCCGCGACTGTCCATGCCGCGCCGAGGGCTACATCCGACACCTGCTGCACGAGGATGCGGCACAAGGCTGGGCAGTCGCCGCCCTTGTCTGGCGCCCGGGCCAGATGTCGCCCATCCATGCCCACAAGGCCTGGTGCGCCGTGGGCGTGCATCGCGGCCTGCTGACCGAGACCTTCTACGCCCCCGGCGACGACCCCGAATACCCGGTCCAGGTCGCGGCCGTGCTGCGCCGGCCTGGCGATACCTCGCACGGGCCGGCGCGCGCGGATGCCATCCATCGCCTGGCGAATCTCGGCACCGAGACCGCGGTCTCGATCCATGCCTATGGGCTGCCGTATTCCCGCTTCTGCACCGACCTGAACCGCGTCTTCGCCGCCTGACGCGCCGCGCCGGGCCGGGCATGGCTGGCCCGCGCGCCGGCGCCGTATCGCGCGGCGGCGCGGCGGGGCAGGGTGGCGGGCGATGAATCCGAAAATCCTGCTTGGACTCGCACTCGGCGTCGGCTCCTCGGTGATCTGGGGCGGGCATGCCGTGGTGGCGCGCCCGGCGCTGGCGGGGCAGGGATTCCACCCGCTCGACCTCGCGGCCTTCCGCTACGCGCCGGCCGCACTCCTGCTCGCACCGCTCGCCTGGCAGGCGCGCGGGGCGCTGGTGCGCATCGGCTGGCGGCGCATCCTGCTGCTGGCCTTGTTCGGCGGCGTGCCCAACCTGATGCTGTTCCTTACCGCGCTGGTCTACGCCCCGGCGGCGCATGGCGGCACCATCGCGCCCATGACGGTGCCGATCGCAGGTGCGCTGTTCGCCATTCCGCTGCTGCGCGAATGGCCGAGCCGCGGGCGCGGCGCCGCGCTCGGCGTGATGGCGGCGGGCGTGCTGATGATCGGATGGGACGGCGTGGCGGGCGCGCACCCGGGCGCCTGGCGGGGCGACCTGCTGCTGCTGGCGGCGGGTGCGACCTGGGCGGTCTTTACCCTGCTGCTGCGGCGCTGGCAGGTGCCGGCGATTCCCGCCACGGCGGCCGTCACGCTGGTCTCGGCTGCGGTGGTCCTGCCGATCTGGCTGCCCTGGCGCGCGGCGGCGGTCGTCGCGCTGCCGCCGGCCTCCATCCTGCTCCACCTCGCGACGCAGGGGCTCGTGCTGGGCGCGCTCGCGATGTTCCTCTACGCGCGGGCGGTGGAGTTGCTTGGCGCGACGCGCGCGGCCACCCTGTCGATCATGGTGCCCGTGACCGCCCTGCTGCTCGCCGCGCTGCTGCTGCACGAGCCGATCTCGCTGCTGCAGGGGCTGGGCGCCTCGCTTGCCGTGGGCGGCATGCTCGCGGCCGTGCTGTTCACCGGAAGGAAGGCGGCATGAGCGCGCCGATGCCCCCGAGCCTCTGGGCCGCGACCGCCCCGCCACCGCCCGCTACGACACCTTTGCTCGGCGATGCCCGTACCTCCGTCGCCGTCGTCGGCGGCGGCTTCACCGGCCTGTCCACCGCGCTGCACTTGGCCGAGGCCGGCGTGCCGGTCACGCTGCTCGAGGCCAACGAGATCGGCTGGGGTGCCTCGGGGCGCAACAACGGCCAGGTGATCCCGACATTGTCGCGCGTCGATCCGGACGAGATCGCCGCCTCCGTCGCCCCCGAACAGGGCGGCCGCGACAAGGGCGAGGCATTCGTCGGCCTGATCCGCGACAGCGCCGCCTTCACCTTTGACCTCATCCGCCGGCACGGCATCGCGGCCGAGGCGGTGCAGAACGGCTGGATCCAGCCGGCGCACCGCGAATCCCGCCTGCGCCTGTCTGAGAAGCGCGCCGAGGCCTGGGGCCGCCGCGGCGCGCCGGTGCGGATGTATTCGCGCGCCGAGATGGCCTCGCTGACCGGCACCGACCACTGGTTCGGCGGCTGGGGCAATGCGACGGGTGGGCGGATCAACCCGCTCGGCCTCGCGCGCGGGTTGGCCAGGGCGGCGATCGGCGCCGGCGCCGTCGTGCATACCGGCAGCCCCGTGACGGGCATCGCGCGCAGCGCCGCCGGATGGGTGGTGACGACCCCGCGCGGCACCGTCACGGCCGAGCGCGTGGTGATCGCCACCCACGCCTATACCGGCGACTTCTGGCCTGCGCTGAAGCGCACCATCGTGCCGGTGCGCTCCTACCAGATGGCCACCTCGGTGCTCTCGGACAACATCCGCAAGACCATCCTGCCCGAGGGCCATGCGCTGTCCGACACGCGCGGCGACCTGTACTTCTACCGCTTCGACGCGAATGGCCGCCTGGTCACCGGCGGCGGGCTGATCGTGCCCTTCGGCTGGGAGGGGCGGATCCGCGCGCGGATCACCGAGCGCGTGCGCAGTGTGTTTCCACAGATCGGCGAGGTGCGCTTCGACTACATCTGGCACGGCTATGTCGCCGGCACGGCGGACAAGCTGCCGCATGTCTACGAACTGGCCCCCGGCGTGCTGTCCTGGACCGGCTGCAACGGGCGCGGTGTCGCACTCGCGACCATCCTCGGGCGCGAATTGGCGAAGGCGAGCAGCGGCACCGCACTGCGCGACATCGCCGCGCCGGTCGAGACGCACCTGCGCACGATTCCCGGCCACGCCTTCCGCGCGCTCGGCATCGCCTGGAACGTCGCCAAGCTGCGGCGCGCGGATGCGCGTGACTGAAGCGGCGCTCGCCACCTCCATCCCGCCGGTGATGCGCCGACCCGGTCCGAGCGGGATCGAGGCCGGGCCGGCCTGGCGCGCCGCCTGCGCAGCCTCCTGGCCCACCCCAGGCTGGCGCGTGATGACGGTGAACCCGGAGGCCGAGCGCGGCCGCCTCGGCGACCTCCCGGCGCAGCTCGAGATCCTGGTGGCGCGGCCCGGCGTGGCGGAAACCTTCGGGCGCCCCGGCGCATGGATCGCCGATGCGCTGGCCTGCGCGGTGGCCACCGGTGCCCCCGTGGTCGGGCTGGTGAACGCGGATATCCTGCTCGAGCTCGATGCGGCGCAGCGCGCGGCGCTGGTCGAGCGCGCCCGGTGCGCCTTGGTCGCCTGCAACCGCACCGATGTGCTGCATCGCCACCAGGGCGAGGGCACCGCCTACCGCTACGGCTACGACCTGGTGCTGATGCCGCGCGCGATGGCCGCGCGGCTCGACCTCTCGGGCTTCGCCTTCGGCGTGCCCTGGTGGGACTACTGGATCGTGCTGGACGCCATGCTGCAGGACCTGCCGGTGATGGCGGTGCAATGCGAGGGCATCCGCCACCTGACCCATGCACAGGCCTGGGACAGGCCAGGCTGGCGCCATGCCCTGGGCGTGCTGATGCGCCACCTGGCGCCACGCCGTGCGGCGCTATCGCGCCTCGCTCCCGGGCCGGTGGCGGAGGCCATGGCCGACCTGCTGCTGGCCGTCGCGCCGGAAGGCGAGTCCGGC
Organism: Roseomonas rosulenta; assembly: GCF_016106005.1. Taxonomy (GTDB): domain Bacteria; phylum Pseudomonadota; class Alphaproteobacteria; order Acetobacterales; family Acetobacteraceae; genus Neoroseomonas; species Neoroseomonas rosulenta. The sequence continues at coordinate 10,908 of NZ_JACADR010000011.1, read as the reverse complement.
TACCCGATCGACGACCTCATGGTCATCTCCGGCACGCGCTTCGGCATCGAGGTGGTGCGCATGGCCGAGCGCAACGCCTGGCGCCTGGAGAAGCCCTGATGGATGCCGGACCCTGGCGGCGCCAGTACGTGCACGACCTGCTCTTCGCCGTCGACGGCAGCGGCTGGCACGAGCCGGAAATGAAGGAATCGATCGGCTATCGCTGGAGCGGCCCGGGCCGCTTCTCGGTGCTGCGCATGGCCGCACCCGCCGGCGCCGGGCGGGGCGAGGCACGGCTGCTGGTGCTGCAGGGCGAGGTCGTACCCGAGGTCGCGGTCTTCCTCAATGGTCACCGGCTTGCGGTCACGTCGCGCCGGCAGGGCATGCTCGGCATCCTCGACTTCGCCTGGGATGCGACCGCCATGGCGGCCGAGCCGCGCGCCGAATTCTGGTTCCATGCCGAGCGCCTGGCGCAGCTGCCGGTGCCGGGCGGGCGCATGCGCGCGGTGGGGTTCCGGCTGTCCACGCTTACGTTGACCGGGGCCGCCGGCGGTCCGGCGCCGGCAGCCGAGGCGCTGGCGCTGATCGTCGGCCGCCGCTTCCTGTTCGAGCGCCTGCCCGTCACCACCGGCCGGCCGCGCTTCGCCTTTCGCAGCTAGGGCGAGGCGCGGGTGCTGGATATTCGGCTCGAGGCGGCGCGGCTCGGTCCGACGGCGCAGCCGCATCTGGTGCTGGCCGTGCAGGCCGCCGGGGGCGGCCTGGACCTGGCCCTGGGCGCGCCGGGGGTCATGCCGGTCGTGGTCCGTGTCGCGTCCGAGGGGCCGATGCCGCTGCCGGGCGCACCCGAGGCGCCGGTCGCCATGTTGCGCGTGTACTGTTCGTGCCCGGGCGTGTCGGCAACGATGAAGGAGCGCCGCGGCGTGGCGAAGAAGCGGTAGGCGACGTCGATGGTGATGCCCTGCTGGCGCTCCGCCTCCAGCCCGTCGACCAGCAGCGCGAGGTCCACGTCCTCGCCGGTCGTGCCGTGCTTGCGGCTGTCACGCGTGATCGCGGCGAGGGTGTCCTCGAAGATCAGCTGGCTGTCGAAGAGCAGGCGGCCGATCAGCGTGGACTTGCCGTCATCGACGGAACCGCAGGTGAGGAAGCGGAGCAGTTCCCGGCTTTCCGGGGCGCGGTGAAGCGTCATCTCAGAAATAGCCCTCGCGCTTCTTCTTCTCCATCGAGGCTTCCTCGTCGGAATCGATCAGCCGGCCCTGGCGCTCGCTGGTCTTGGCCGCGCGCATCTCGGCGATGATGTCGGGCAGGGTCGCGGCCTCGCTCTCGACCGCGCCCGAGAGCGGGTAGCAGCCGAGCGTGCGGAAGCGGACCATGCGCATCCGCGGCGTCTCGCCGGGCTCGAGCGGCAGGCGGTCGTCATCGACCATGATCCAGGTGCCCGCGCGCTTCACCACCGGTCGCGGCTTCGCGAGGTATAGCGGCACCACCGGGATGTCCTCGATCAGGATGTAGTCCCACACGTCGTATTCGGTCCAATTGGACAGCGGGAAGACGCGGATGCTCTCCCCGTCGCGGATGCGCGTGTTGAACAGGTTCCACAATTCCGGACGCTGCGCGCGCGGGTCCCAGGAATGGCCAGGGCCGCGAAAGGAGAAGACGCGTTCCTTGGCGCGGGACTTCTCCTCGTCGCGCCGCGCGCCGCCGAAGGCCGCGTCGAAGCCGTGCATGTCGAGCGCCTGTTTCAGCGCCTCGGTCTTCATAACCTGCGTGTGCAGCGCGGAGCCCGACGCGATCGGGTTGATGCCGCGCGCCAGCCCGTCCTGGTTGGTGTGCACGAGAAGTTCCATGCCCACCTGCCTCGCGATGGCGTCGCGGAAGCTGATCATCTCCCGGAATTTCCAGGTCGTGTCGATGTGCATCAGCGGGAAGGGCGGCTTGCCCGGCGCGAAGGCCTTCAGCGCCAGGTGCAGCATCACGCCGGAATCCTTGCCGATGCTGTAGAGCATCACGGGCTTGCGGAAGGACGCCGCGACCTCGCGGATGATGCCGATCGATTCTGCCTCGAGCCGCGCGAGATGCGGCGTCAAAGCTGCCTTGCGTGTGGTGATGGTCACGGACCCCTCGGGCTCGATATGCGCGTCGGACAAGGGCTTGGCGCCAGGGCGCTGCATTGGGCGGGTCTTCCCATGGCGCCCTCCCCCGCGCAAGTTCCGCGCAGGGACCGGGCTGGAGCCGCGCTGATGATGACAGACACGCCACTGCGCAGCCGCCTGGCTGAATGCTTCGCCGTGATCGCGCAGGAGGCAGGCGCGCGCATCATGGCCTTCTACGGCGCCGCCCAGGTTCAGGCGAAGGACGACGGCAGCCCGCTGACCCAGGCGGATCTCGCGGCGCACGACGTCATCCTCGCGGGCCTCGCCGCGGCCTGCCCAGAGTTGCCCGTCGTCTCCGAGGAGGATGCCGCACGCGCCGGGCGCGCGCCCGAAGGCCCCTTCATCCTGGTCGATCCGCTGGATGGCACGCGGGAGTTCATATCCGGCAATGGCGAATTCACCGTGAACATCGCGCTGGTCGATGGCGGCGTGCCCGTGGCCGGGGTCGTCCACGCGCCGGCGCTCGGGCGGCTCTGGATCGGGGCGCTGGGCGCAGGTGCCGAGGCAACCGGGCCGGATGGCGCGGCGCGGCGCCCGATCGCCGTGCGCGCGCCTGCCGCCGCCGGCCTGGTTGCGGTGGCCAGCCGGTCGCACCGTGATGCGCAGACCGAGGCCTTCCTCGCCGGGCTGCCGATATCCGGGCTGCGTTCGGTCGGTTCCTCGCTGAAGTTCTGCCTGGTCGCGGAAGGCGAGGCCGATGTCTATCCCCGCTTCGGCCCGACCATGGAGTGGGACACGGCCGCCGGGCAGGCGGTGCTCGAGGCCGCCGGCGGGCGCGTGGTCTGCCCGGACGGTGCGCCCTTCCGCTATGGCAAGGCGGGGGCTGACTGGCGCAATGGCGGCTTCATTGCCTGGGGCAGCGAGGCCTGAGGGAGCGCTTGGGACGGCCGATGCCGGCCGTTCCCCCACCCGGGCGTCCAACGACAGCATCATGATCGGGTGGCCGAGCGGCCCGATGCCGGGCTGCAACAGGCACCATCCGGCGGATGCCAACGCCGCTGCCGGGGCGCCGTCAGGCGCGCGGCGCCACCGCGGCCCAGCTTGTCGTCACATGCGCGGCGGTCTCGCTGCTGCCCTCCCCGCGCATCAGCACCTCGCCCACGATGATGCGCCCGCGCTTGAGCACCCGCGCCTCGGCGATCACCGGGCCCGGCGGCAGCCGGCGCAGGAAGTGGATGGTGAGGCTGGTGGTCAGGCTCTCGTCGCGCCCGCCCGTGAGACCAAGCAGCGCCGCCCACATCGCCACGTCCGCCAGGCCCATCAACGCCGGGCCGGACACCGTTCCACCCGGACGCAGCAGCGCCTCCTGCCAGGGCAGACGGCAGGTGGCGGTGCCGCCGCGCGCCTGCAGCACCTCGACCCCCCAGGCCGCGGCGAGCGGTACGCCGCGGTGGACAACCGCCTGTATGGCGGCGGGGGCAAGGTCGTCGTCGGTCATCGGCAGGGTCCGGGTCCGTTGCGCGGCAGGCTGCCCGAAGCGGCGTGGCGGCGCCATGCATCGTGATGCGGACCGGGCGACGGCGCCGCAGGCCCCGACGGCCCGCGACCCGTTGCCGCGGCCTGCGCGATGCGCGAACAAGGCGTCATGGATCAGGGGGGCAGGGTCATGACATTCTTGGCGGGGCAGGTTGCGATCGTCACCGGCGGCAGCCGCGGCATCGGGGGCGCGATCGTGCGCGCCTTCGCCCGCGCGGGTGCCGATGTCGCCTTCTGCCACCTCGATGACGCCGAAGGCGCCGCGGAGACGACAGCCGCCCTCGCCGCGCTCGGCCGGCGCAGCCACGCGGAATCCTTCGATGTCGCCGACAGCGACCGGCTCCGCGCCTTCATCGCCGCCGCCGAATCGTCGCTCGGCCCCGCCGACATCCTGGTGGCGAATGCCGGCATGAATCTGCGCGGCCCGCTCGAGACACTGCCGGAGGCGACCTTCCGCCGCATCCTCGACGTCCACTTCATGCACACCGTCGTCGCCGCGCAGGCGGTCTATCCGGGCATGGTGGCGCGCGGGCGCGGGCGGATCATCACGCTCTCCTCGCAGCTGGCCTTCAAGGGCGCGGCGAACCTCACGCCCTACACCGCGGCCAAGGGCGCCATACTGTCCTTCACCCGGTCCTTTGCGCTGGAGGCCGCGCCGCGCGGCGTGCGGGTGAACAGCATCGCGCCGGGACCGGTCGACACCGCGCTGACGCAGTCGCGCGGCGCCGAATGGCGCGCAGCGATCGAGGCGGCGCTGCCCGCCGGCCGCCTCGGCCGCCCGGAGGAGATCGCCGAGACCGCCCTGCTGCTGGCCGGCCCCGGCGGTGACTTCTACGTGGGCGCCTGCCTCTCGCCCAATGGCGGGGACGTGATGCATTGAGCAGCGTGACCATCCGCAGCATGCGACGCGAGGAGCTCGACCTCGCGCTCGACTGGGCGGCGGCGGAGGGCTGGAACCCTGGCCTGGCCGATGCCGACTGCTTCCTGGCAGCAGATCCCTCGGGCTTCCTGCTGGCCGAGGTCGCGGGCGAGCCGGTCGGCTGCGTCTCCGCCGTGCGCTACGGCGCCGGCTTCGGCTTCCTCGGCTTCTACATCGTGCGGCCGGGCCATCGCGGGCGCGGCCATGGCCTCGCCTTGTGGCGGGCGGCGATGGCGCGCCTCGCCCCGGGCACGGTCGGGCTGGACGGCGTGGTGGCGCAGCAGGCGAACTACCGGCGCTCGGGCTTCGCGCTGCTGCACCGGAACATCCGCTATGGCGCGGCGCGACCGGTCGCCCCGGCGGTCCCGCAGGCACCGCGGATTTGCCCGGCCGGGGAGGTGCCCTTCGAGACCCTCGCCGCTTTCGACCGCCGCTTCTTCCCGGCCGCGCGCGGGTCCTTCCTGCGCACCTGGATCGCCGCCCCGGGCCATGTCGCGCGCGTCGCGACGGCGCCGGGCGGCCTGCTGGGCTTCGCGGCGCTGCGCCCCTGCCGCGAGGGATCGAAGATCGGCCCGCTCTTCGCGCAGGACGGCGCGACGGCGCGCGCGCTCTTCGCGGCGCTGCTGGCCGAGGCGCCGCCCGGCCCGGTGTTTATCGACCTGCCTGAGCCGAACGCGGACGCCATTGCCCTCGCGCGCGAAGCCGGCATGGCGCCGGCCTTCGAGACCGCGCGCATGTATGCCGGCCCGGCGCCCGCCCTGCCGATCGACGGGACCTACGGCATCACGAGTTTCGAGCTCGGCTGACAGGTGCCGCGCCTTCGCGATTGACCGGCCGGACCGGCAGGGTCTAGCGCTGGATCCTCCCCGATCGGAACGGAGCGGAACGAATGACGCAGCGCCACGGCACGCCTGGCCGAATCGGCCCGCAGCTGGCGACGCCCATGCTGCCGGTCATGGTGCTCGCGGCGACGCTCGCGGCCGGTGGGGCGCTCGCGCAGCGCGCCAACATCGCGCCTGAAATCGGGCGTGGCCTGCCGGCGCTGCTGCAGCCCGTCCAGGGCTGGGGGTTGCCGGGGGGCACGCCGCTGCCGCTCGACCTCGCCGCGGCCGCCGCGGCCCCGGCGCTCGCGGTCGGCGGCACGGTCAAGATCGACCTCGGACGCGGCCAATCCGCCTTCTTTCGCCTCCCTGAGGGCCTCGATCTCGAGGCTGTGACCCGTAGCCTGGGTCGCGGGACCGACACCGTGATGGCGTTGCTGGACCGGCAGGGCAGGCTGCTGGCGGAGGATGACGATGGCGGCGAGGAAAGCCTCGCCTCCCGCATCGAGGTCGCCGCCGACCAGGGCGGCCCGCTCTTTCTGCGCGTCGGCGTGTTGGAGCAGGCGGGCGGGCAGTTCGAACTGGTGCTGCGCCAGGCGCCGCCCGCCGACCCCACCGGCGCCCCCCGCAGCCTGACCGAGGCCGCTGGCCAGCACGCCCTGACCGTCGGACAGGTCGTGCCGATCCGCCTGCGCGGTCGGGACGAGGCCTATTTCCGCCTGCCCCCCGGCGGGCAGGACCTGGTGGTGCTGACGCGGCGGCTCACGACCGGCACCGACACCACGCTCGCGCTGCTCGACGCGAATGGCCGCGAGATCTCCGAGGATGACGATGGCGGCGACGAGCAGCTCGCCTCGCGCATCGAAGTGCCGGCCGGGCAGCGCCGGCCGCTCTATGTGCGCGCGCGCGTGCTCGGCACCGGGGGCGCCTTCGAACTGGTGGTGACGCCCGACACCGCGCCACCCGCGCCGCCCTTCCCGGCCAGCCTGCGGGAGGCTGCGGCCGCCCCGGCGCTGACGATCGGCGGGACGGTGCCGCTGCGCCTGCGCCGCGGGCAGAGCGCTGTCTTTCGCCTGCCGGAGGGCGACATCGCGGTGCTGACGCGCGCGCTGCGGCGCGGGACCGACACTGTGCTGGCGCTGCTCGATGCCGATGGCAACGTGCTGGCCGAGGATGATGACGGCGGCGGCGGCCTGGCGTCGCGGCTGGAAGTCGCGGGTGCGGAGCCGCGGCCGCTCTTCGTGCGCGCGAGCCTGCTCGGCGATGGCGCGGGCGAATTCGAACTGGTGGTCGAGGCCGACACCCACGGACCTGCCGATTTCCCGACCTCGCTCGCGGCCGCGGCCGCGGCGCCGCCGATCGAGCCGGGCAGGAGCGTGCCGATCCGTCTGCGCCGCGGGCAATCCGCCTTCTTCCGGCTGCCGCCTGGTGCGCTGGTGGTGCAGACGCAGGCGCTGCGCGATGGCACCGACACGATCCTCGAGATCCTCGACGAATCCGGGCAGGTGCTGGCCGAGGATGACGACGGCGGCGGCGGGCTGACCTCCCGCCTCACCGTCGATGCGGCGCGCAAGGGGGAGGTCTTCGTGCGCGCCGGCGTCCTTGGGACCGGGCCGGGGAGCTTCGAGATCGTGGTGGCGCCGGCCCGCCGGCGATAGGGGGGGCGCGCGCCGCGCGAGCCGCGCATCAGCGGCCCCGTCGTCGAGCGATGCGAGGGGACGTAGCTGCGGCCCGCCCGCCGATCTCCGGGATGTCAGGTGCCGCCGGGTGTTTGCACCGTGCGCTGCAGCCGTGCGGTGTCGAAGCCTTCGCGCCGCGCGATCTCGACCGCCGCGTCGAGATCCGCCGCCGTCATCCGTGGCGTGCGCGACAGGACCCAGAGGTAGTCGCGCCCCGGCGCGCCCACCACGGCCCATCGATAGTCGGGGTCGAGCCCGATCACCCAGTAGTCGCCGTAGAAGGGCCAGAAGAAGCTGACCCGCAGCCGGTCATTGCCCGGCGAGGCACTGCGCGCCACGCCTTCCGCCACGCGCTCCGCGCCGCCGTCCAGCGCGTTGCGGCAGCGGTTCACCACGCTGATCCTGCCGTCGGGCCGGGGCGCGTAGGTCGCGCTGACATCCTCGCAGCGCACCCTTGCGCTGTCCTGGAAGGAGGTCGGGAAGCGCGCCACCTCGAACCAGGTGCCGGCGTAGCGCGCGAGGTCCACGGTGCCGACCGTGCGTGGCGCGCCCGGCCCCGGTTCGGTGACACAGGCCGCGGTCAGCAGCGCGAGGGTGATCAGGGCACGACGCATCTCATTCTCCCGGTATGGTGCCGGGCGGCAGCGACAGGACATGGTCCAGCACGCCGCCCGCGGTGGTGATCCAGACGACGCCGCGCTTCGCCGCGACATGCGCGAGCGCGCGCCGCAGGTGCCGAAGCCTGTAGGGCTGCCCGACCAGGTAGGGATGCAGCGCGATGCCCATCACTTGCGGCAGCCCGTCGCGGACCTGCAGCAGGCGTTCCTCGAAGTCGTCCACGACCATGTCGGCGAACTGCTCGGCGCCGTCCTTGCGGCCGACGATGGAGGGAATGTCGTTCACCTCCTGCGGATAGGGGATGGCGAGCAGCCGACCGGCGCGCGTGCGCATCCAGATCGGCGCGTCGTCGGCGCACCAGTTCAGCGTGTAGGCGTAGCCGGCCTCGGCCAGCAGGTCGGGCGTGGCGCGGCTCTCGGCGATCCAGGGCGAGAGCCAGCCGCGCGGCGATGCGCCCTCGTGGCGCGCGATCGCGGCCGTGCTCTCGGCGATCAGGGCGCGCTCCTCGGCTTCGGGCAGCACCGACTGGCGCTCGGAGTTGGTGCGGCCATGGCCGGCGATCTCGTCGCCGCGGGCACGATGCGCGGCCACCAGGGCGGGCGCGTAGTCGTACATCGCGCTGTTCAGCAGCACGGTGGCCGGCAGCGCGACCTCCTCCAGCAGCGCGAGCAGCCGCCATGCGCCGACCCGGTTGCCGTAGTCGCGCCAGGCGAAATTCAGCACGTCGGGCTGCGGCCCGCCTGGCGCGAGCTCCGCTCCTAGCCCCTCGCCGAAGGCGAAATGCTCGAGGTTGACGCCCAGATACACTGCAAGCCGCGCCTCGCTGGGCCAGGCATAGGCCCGGCGCGTCGGCCAGGCATGGTAGTCGTAGCGCCCGTGGGTCGGCAGCATCGCGGTCCTCCTGTCCACCCCCTGATGGGGCCGGTCCGTCAGGGCCGCAAGACACCCCCCGTGGCGGTCGCCGGCGCGATGGCCTAATCTGCGCGGATGGCTTCCCTTCCGGCGGGCGCGGAGGTCGGTGCTGCCGCGCTGCTGAAGCGGGAGGCACGGTCTGAACGCGCCCGGCTCCTTTCCCCCATCCTGCTCGGCCTCGGCATCGCGGCCTGCGGTGTGGCGCAGGCGCTGCTGATCGCGCGGCTGCTGGCGACGCTGCTCGGCCGCGCGGAGGCCGGCCTCGGCGAACTCGCTGCCGCCGCCGCGCTGGCCCTGCTGATGGCGGCTCTGGCCATGGCGCAGGAACGCGCGCAGATCGCGGTGGGCGAGGACGCCAAGGCCCGGCTGCGCGCCGCCGCCTTCGCCCGCCTGCTCGCCGCCGGGCCGCAGGACGAACGCGCGGTCGGCGAGAAATCCGCCCTGGTGGTCGAACGGATCGAGGCGCTGGAGGGCTACTTCGCCCGCTGGCTCCCTGCTGCGGCGCTGGCCCTCCTGGCGCCGCTGCTGGTGGCCGGGGCCGCCGCCCTGGCCGATCCGGTGAGCGGGCTGATCCTGCTGGGCGCCGGCGTGCTGGTGCCGGTCGCGCAGGCCATCAGCGGCATCGGCGCCGGCGTGGCGAGCCGGCGGCAATTCGCGGCCCTGCAGCGGCTCTCGGGACGCTTCCTCGACCGCATGCGCGGGCTGCCGGTGCTGGTGCTGCTGAACCAGCAGCAGGCCGAGGCGTCGCGGCTCGGCGCCGCGGCCGAGGAATTGCGCATGCGCACCATGCGCGTGCTGCGCGTCGCCTTCGTCTCGACCGGGGCGATGGAGCTGATCGTGGGCATCGCGCTGGCCTCCCTGGCCTATCGCCACGGGCCCCTGGTGGCCGGGACGCACCCGGCACCGGTCACCGCGCTGTTCACATTGCTGCTGGTCCCGGTCTTCTTCGCCCCGCTGCGCGCCTTTGCAGGCGCCTATCACGAGCAGCTCGCCGCCCGCGGCGCGGCGGCGGACCTTGCCCCGCTGCTGGATGCGCCGGAGCCCGAGGGTCTGCTGCTCGAGGAAGTGCCGCCCAAGGTGACGGTCACCTTCCAGGACGTGCACCTGTCCTACGACCCGTCGCGGCCGCCGGCCCTTGATGGCGTGTCGTTCCGCGTGCTGCCCGGGGAGACGCTGCTGCTCACCGGCGAATCGGGGTCGGGCAAGACCAGCATCCTGCGCATCCTGATGGGTTTCCGCCGCCCCGATGCCGGGCGCGTGGCGATCAACGGGCACGACATCACGCTGCTGCGCCCGGCCGAACTGCGCCGCCTGTGCTCCTATGTCGGCCAGCGTGCGCACATCTTCCGCGGCACCATCCGCGAGAATATCGCCTTCGCCCGCCCCGAGGCCGACGCCACGGCCATCGACGCCGCGGCGCGCGCCGCCCAGGTGATGGAATTCGCGGCCGACCTGCCGCTGGGCCTTGATACTCCGGTGGGTGAGGGCGGCTTCGGCCTGTCCGGCGGCCAGGCGCAGCGCGTCGCGGTGGCGCGGGCCTTCCTCCGCGACACACCGCTGGTGCTGCTCGACGAACCCACCACGCATCTCGATCCGGGGACGGAGGCGGTGGTGCTGGACGCGCTGCGGCGGCTCTGCGTTGGGCGCACCGCGATCGTGGCCACGCATGCGCGCGCGGCGCGCGGCTATTTCGGCAAGGTGCTGCAGCTTTCGGCCGGGCGCGAGGCGGGCGACCGCATGGCGGGGAATTGATGCTCGGCGACCTGATCCGCGTTCTCGGGCTCTGGCGCGGCCGAGGCTGGTGGCTGCTGGCGGGCGCCCTTGCGGCAGTGCTCTCGACCTTGGGAGGCGTGGCGCTGCTGGTGCTCGCCGGGCGCGTGGTGGCGGGTGCCGTCGCGGGGGGGCAGGCCGGCGGTGTCGCGGTCGCGGGGCTCGGTCTCGCGGCGCTGCTGTGGCTGCGCCCGGTCATGCTGTTCCGCCCTGTCGCGCGCTACCTCGAGCGCCTGGTGACGCACGAGGCGACCTTCCGCGCCCTGGCCGACATGCGAGTGTGGTTCTTCAGCCGACTCGCGGCGCGCCTGCCGCGCGGCATCGGGATGCGACAGGCGGGCGACCTGCTCGGGCGGCTGGTCGCCGACGTCGAATCGCTCGATGGCCTGTATCTGCGGGTGCTGGTGCCGGCGGTCTCCGCGCTGGCCGTGGTGGTCGCGATCGCGGTGGTGGTGGGCGGGGCCGATCCCGTCCTGGCGGCGGTGCTCGCGCTGCCGCTCTGCGCCGCCCTGCTGCTGCCGCTGCTGCTGGCGCCGGCGGCGGCGCGCGCGGGCGAGTCGGTGGCGCGCGCCCAGGGCGGGCTG